>NZ_AP027270.1:2129949-2467432 GCF_036322705.1 Maricaulis maris | reverse complement strand
CGGCAGCCCTAGCCGCTGAAACGGGCCCGGAGCTCGGCCGGGGTCACGCCGTGCTCCCGCAGGGACTTCAGCGTCACTGACTGGTTGCGCTTGGCGAACCGCTCGCCGTTTTCATCCAGCAGCAGGCGATGGTGGCGATAGACGGGCGTGGGCAGGTCCAGCAGCGTTTGCAACAGCACGTGGAGCGGCGTCATCTCTGCCAGGTCCTCGCCGCGAATGACATGGCTGATGCGCTGCGACGCGTCATCATGCACCACCGCAATGTGGTAGCTGGTCCCGACATCCTTGCGCGCCAGGATGACATCACCGAGCGGCTCCGGATCGGCGACCCGCTCGCCCTTGCCGTCTTCGACAAAGCGCATTGCGTCATAGCGAGCGCCCAGCGCGTCGCGACAGCGATCCAGTGACAGGCGCCAGGCAAAGGGGTGTCCGGCGGCACCCCGCTCGGCCTCCTCGTCCGCGCTCATTGGCTCGACCGGTCCGCGATAGACTTCGCCAACGCCGTGCGGTGCCCGCGCGATATCCTCCATGATCTCGCGCCGCGTCTTGAAGCAGCGATAGACAACGCCGAGCGCTCTGAGGCGCTCCAGCACACGGGCATAATCGTCGAAATGCTCCGACTGCCGCCGCACCGGTTCCTCCCACTCGAGACCCAGCCAGATCAGGTCATCCAGGATGACCTGTTCGAATTCCGGCTTGCAGCGGACGGTGTCGATATCCTCCAGCCGCAGCAGAAACCGGCCGTCGGCCTCACAGGCGGCCTGAAACGCCGTCCAGGCGGAAAACGCGTGGCCGACATGCAAATGCCCAGTGGGCGAGGGCGCGAAGCGGGTGGTGAAGCTCATGGGAGGAGAGAGCCATACTTCGGAAGAAACTCAATACCCGTTTTGTCATCCCCGGCGTATGCCCCGAAAAAGCGGGGCGGAGACCCGGGACCTATACGCCCGGTGTCGGCAGCCTTCGCGTTTATGGGTCCCGGATCTGCACCCTGCTTGCGCAGGTTTCCGTCCGGGATGACAAGAGTGTGCGGGATGTTGCGCGCGAACCAGTCGGACACTTGCCCCCGGCCCCCGCATCCCTCTATCCAGACGGCTGCGAACACGGAGCCCCTCATGACCCGACCCATCGACGGACCGCGCCTGGCGCCGCGGGATGGATCCAAGCCGAAGAAGCTGGTGATTTTCCTGCATGGCTATGGCTCGAACGGGAAGGACCTGATCGGGCTTGGCCAACACTGGGCGCGCGACTTGCCGCATGTGCAATGGGTGGCGCCGAATGCTCCGGACCGGGTGCCGGGCGCGCCGGACGGCTATCAGTGGTTTCCGATCTCCAATCTCGATCCGCAGCGCATCGAATCCGGCGCGGCTACGGCTTGGCCGATCGTCGATGCCTTCATTGACCAGGAGCTGGCCCGCTATCAGTTGACCGAAAGCGATGTCGTGCTGTGCGGCTTCTCGCAGGGCACCATGCTGTCGCTGGCGACGGGACTTCGTCGCGAACGGCCCCTGGCCGGGATCATGGGGTATTCGGGGGCCTTGCCGGGCGGGCAGCGCCTGAAAGAGGAGATGCGCTCCAAGCCGCCGATCATGCTGGTCCATGGCGACCAGGACGAGGTCCTCCCGCTGGGCTTCATGTTTGATGCGCTGGAGCATATCGCGGCGGCCGACCATGGCGCGCAGTGGCATATCTCGCAGGGCTTGCCGCACTCGATCGGTCAGGACGGGCTGGATATCGGGCGCCACTTCATCGGTAACGCACTCGCCGGTCGCTATCGCTGAGCCTGTCCGAAAAGCCCGATCCGGGCTGGCACGCAAGATTTTCGGCGCTGTCATGGGCATGTCATCCGAAGGGGAGTAACCTGTAACCAAGCGCAGGATGTGATTTGATTCGCAGACGCGAATCCGCCTCCCGCGTGCGACGGGAGGTGTGCTTTCAGGACGGTCGTCCGGAATACCCACCCCCTCCTGATCTGTCCTCTCCGAGCGATTGGGGCCGATCATAGCGAGGGAGGTCGCCATGCAGGTGCTTGATCGGGCGCCGCAGGGATGGCCCTGTCTGGTCCTCAATGCGGACTACCAGCCCCTAAGCTATTGGCCGCTGTCGACCTGGCCGTGGCAGGAAGCGATCAAGAATGTCTTCCTCGAGCGGGTCGCGGTGATCTCGCACTATGACGAGGTCGTCCATTCCCCCAGCTTCGAAATGCATGTGCCCTCGGTCGTGGCCCTGCGGGACTATGTCCACCAGAATCGGTCGCCAGCCTTCACCCGCTACAATGTCTGGCTCCGGGACGGCTTCAGGTGCGTCTATTGCGGCAAGCACGGGGTCGATCAGCTGACCTTTGACCACGTCATTCCGCGCCGCGCCGGCGGCAAGACGAGCTGGGAGAATATCGTTGCCGCCTGCGGCCCCTGCAATCTCAAGAAGGGCGGCCGCAGCCCGCGCGAGGCCGGCATGCCGCTGCCGCGTCCGCCGCAGAAACCCTCCATGCACGAGCTGCAGGCCCAGGGGCGCCGTTTCCCGCCCAAATTCCTGCATGAAAGCTGGCTCGATTATCTCTACTGGGATATCGAACTCGAGCGGTAAGGGCGAGTTGCCAACAGCAACAAAATCATCGTCAAATCTGCCGAGTTCAATACGAGGAGCTGGCCATGCATCGAGCCACTGATGTCGAAAAGTCTGTCACGCGCGTCCGCTTTACCGGGGTCTGGACGATGGATGAATTCGAACCCAACAAGGCGATGCTGGCCGAGCTCGAGAGCGCGGCGCCTGCGTGCGTGGAGTATGATCTCACCAATGTGCCGGCGATCAATTCAGCGGGTATCGGCATGCTGATCCTGGCCAATGACCGTTTCAGCAAGGCCGGCATTGCATTCCAGATCACCGGTGCCACGGGTGCCGTCGCCCAGATACTTGACGTCGCCAAGATCCGCGACCTGATCACCATCGTCTGATCTGATCTCGCGACGCAGACCGGCTCGGGCGGTGCCAAGGCACGCGCCCGATAACCGGGTGTTCAGCGTTATGGTCGGGTCAGGCTGTAGCTGACAGAGGCGACGAAGCGGCTGTCATCGATATCGCTGTCATGCCAGCGCGCGCCGAGCGCGACCGGGCCGGTCTGCCAGCTCATGCCAATCTGCCAATCCTCATAATCCGCGCCGGTCAGGTCGTCGAACCGGCTGGTGCCATAGCGGCCATCAATGCTGACCGTGTCGGACAGGGCCCACGCGATGCCGGCCTCAAGATAGCTGGCATTGCCGGTCTGAAGGTAGAAGTCCTCGCTCCACGACTATTTCGCATCCCAGCTCAGCGCGCCATAGCTGCGGCCGATGCCGGCATAGACTTCATCAAAGTCCTGGTCGCCGGAGGCGCTGGGCGCACCGGGATAGGTGTAGCGGACCCAGCCGAAATCGAGATCAAACCCGGCCAGGCTCGGCGCAAAGCCGGCATAGAGGTCGAGTTCGGTATCGGTGCCGTCGCCGAAGTCGACATTGGATCCCCAGACACCGGCGTAGAAATCACTGATGGTGACGTCGGCACTGAGCTGGATGGCCGGGTCGCCGGCGGTCTGGGTCACGCCGCGGAAGACGTAGTCGCTGGTCGCTGTTGCGCCGAACGTGACTTCTTGGGCGAAGGCCGAGCCAGAGAGGATCAGTGCGACCGGCAGGCCGGCCACAAGCGTGGTTCTGAAAGACATGATTGTTTAACTCCGGATCAAGCGGCGCGCAGGCCATCAAGGAAGACGTTGACTTCGCGATTGAGCATTTCGGCCAGGCCGCTGAGCTCCTCAGAGGCGCCAAGAACCTGGGTGGCCGAGGCCGAGGCATCTTCGATGGCGCGGGCCACCTGTGAGATGTCGTCGGAGACGGACCGGGTCCCGGTGGCGGCGGTCTGGATATTGCCGGCGATCTCGCGGGTTGCCGCATTCTGCTCCTCAACCGCACCGGCGATCGAGGTGGCAATCTCGCTGAGATCGCCGATCGCACCGGCCACGCTGGTGATGGCATTGGCCGAGGTCTCGGTTGCCGACTGGATGGCGTGGATCTGCTCGGAGATTTCACCGGTCGCGGCATCGGTCTGGGAGGCCAGTTGCTTGACTTCCTGGGCAACGATGGCGAAGCCCTTACCGGCTTCGCCGGCCCGGGCGGCCTCGATGGTTGCATTGAGGGCGAGCAGGTTGGTCTGTTCGGCAATCTTCTGGATGATGGCAATGACGTCGCCGATCCGCTGGGCGGCCCGGGACAGGTCCTGCACTTCCGAAACGGTGCGGTTAGCCTCGGTCTCTGCCGTTGTGGCCGCGGCGGTCGAGTCGGCGGCACGGCGGCCGATCTCGGCGACGGTCGCGGACATTTCCTCGGTCGCGGCGGCAACCGATTCTAAATTGCCGGTTGCCGACGCGACAGCTCGGGCTGCGGACTGGGCCTGGTGTGTTGTACTGTTGGACATGGTTGTCAGCGCGTTGGCCGTCGCGGTGAACTCGGTTGCCGAGTTGGAAACGGTCTCGGCGATTCCGGCAATCGTGCGCTGGAAGCCGGCGATGAGGACTTCAAGGCGTTCCTGACGGTTCGCCTGCTGCGCATCGATCTCGTGCTTGTTGGCGTCCAGCCGTCGCTTCTCGATCAGGTCCTGGCGGAAGCCTTCAACCGTGCGAGCCAGTTCTCCGACCTCGTCACCCGCATCCTGAGAGGGGATGGTCTGGTCCAGATCACCTTGGCCGATCTTGCGGGTAATCGTCGTGATGCGTGAAATCGGGCGGGCAATCCGGTTGGCCATGAAGAGGGCCGCGCCACCAATGATCAGGGTCAGGAGGGCGGTGATCAGAAGGCTGGTCAGTTGGGTGTGGCGGGCCGCGGCGAGCGCCTCGCCGGTCGCCTGGGTCACCACGAGATTCCAGCGTGTACCGGCGAATTCGACCGGATTGAACTCGATGAAGACGTCCTGGCCGCGATAGTCCTGCATCCGGGCAAAGTGCTGGCCATTGCTCATCGCGCTCGCCAGAAAATCGGCCGGAACGGCCTGGCTGAGAATATCGTCCGAGGATCCGAAGCGCGGCGCCGTGCGCATCAGGCCATCGGGCCCGAATGCATAGGCATTGCCGGTTTCCAGAAGGCCGGTCTCCGAACCCATCACGCTGTTCAGCCGGTCAATCGGCATCTGGAAAGCCAGCACGCCGACCCGCTCACCATTTCCGTCAATGAGTGGCGTGGCCATGAAGCTGGCCGGGGCGCCATGGCTGGGCGCGTAGGGCTCGAAGTCGAAGAAGTGAGTCTGGCCCGGGCGACCGGACATGGCTGCCCGGAAGGCGTTGCCCAGGTCCGTGTCGCGGTACTCGCCGGAATTCAGATTCGTTGCGTAGTCGAGTTCCTTGAAGACTGTGTAGACGAGGTCCCCATCTGCATTGAACAGGAAGATGTCGTAATAACCACGCGCGCGCAGGAATTGGCGGAACCAAGGATGGTAGCGTCCGTGCGCTGCGCTGCGCTGTAGCGGCTGTCGTCCAGGGCCCGGTCCAGGTTTTCCTTCTGTCCGGTCGGGTTCGGGTTGTCCTCGATGTAGAGCCGCTGCAACCGGTTTCCGGCATTCGGACCCAGTGCCGTCCAGCTGTCGGAGAACTCGGCAAGCGCCGCAAGGGTGTTCGGATTGGTCGCCGTCGTCGCCAGGTCATCATTGATCTGCGCCATATAGTCGACCAATGCCTGCTGGCGTTCCTGAACGATGGCGGTCAGGCGTTCCTGGGTCGAGGCCCGCGCCGCATTGCTACTTTGCACGCTGGCGGCGACACCCAGAGCGAGGCCGAGTGTAAGACACCCGGCGATGCTGATGAGGCCGAATTTGAGGGACAGGTTGAAGCGATTGAACACGGCGTGCTCATAGGCTGGAACGGACGTCAGGGAAGCAATCTCTGGCGTTAGCCTTAACAAGCCGTTGCGTTATGAGGGGAACAGGGAGCTCAACGTCCCGAAAACAGGCAAGAACAGCTGGAAATCCAAGCAAGAACAGACCGAAATCGGGCCTGGTGCCTGAAACTGCTTTTCGGCATCCGGGATCAGGCGGCTGCGCGTTGCCTTCGTCGAGGTCAGATCCGCTCGGTCACCTTGATCGCCACCCGGCAACCGGCCTCGATCGCTTTGGACAGCAGGGCATAGCCCGGCGCTTGCTTGGCACCTTCCTCAATAGCGAGGTCGCGGTGTTCGAGTTCTTCCTCGCGGAATTTCGCGAACAGGTCGGCCAGCTCGTCCTCGCCCATGGCGCGGAGTTCCTCGACCTGGCTGGCATAATGCTGCTCGATCACGCTTTCGACTGCCTCGGTGCAGGCATGGGCGGCTTTTTCGCCCATCAGGGCGGTGGCAGCGCCCAGCGCATGACCGGCCATGCTCCAGATTGGCGCGAGTGCGGTGGGTCGCGCATTGCGCTCGAAGATGAGCCGGTCGAACGTGTCGAGATGGTGCTGCTCGTCGGCTTCCATCTCTTCCAATTGGCGGGCGATGCGCGCCTTGTGGGGCAGGCTTTTGAACACCGCGCGCTGGCCCTGGTAGATGGCGACTGCGCCATACTCTCCGGCATGATCGACGCGGACCATTTCCTCGACCCGGCGGGCGCTGTTGCGCTTGCCGGGCAAGGGCGGGGTAAAGCGGGGCGTGGCGTCGCTCATGATTTCAGGCCCTTGAAGCCAACGAGGATGGCGGCTGCCGCCATGCCGGCCGAGATCAGTGCATTGAAGCCGGCCATGGAGATGCCGAGCAGGGTCCAGGCCGCCTCGTCGCACAACACGATCGGCCCGCAATCGGTCCCGTTGATGATGCAGGACAGGTCGACTTCCGGGACGCCGCCGCTTGTCGTGCAGGTCGCCGGGCCTGCCCACCAGTCATACTCGATACCGGCATGCCAGCCGGCAAAGCCGGCCGAGTAGATCAGCACGGCGGCGATGACGAAGATCATCCAGGACGCGAACTTCGCCAGTGACGGGCGCAGGATCAGTGCGATGCCCGAAACCAGGCCGAGCGCGATCACGGTCATGTGGATGTGGCGCTGATCGTAGCACAGCGCACAGGGCTCATAGCCGCCGATATACTCGAAGCCCCAGGCACCCAGCATCAGCAGCAGCGAGCCACCGGCCAGCAGGAGCGGCCAGCGCGTGAGCGGGAACTGGGTCAGGACCGGATTCATGAAACGCATCATTACGGCATCACCTTGTACGCGCACCGCGACCAATGCGCACAGAGAGAGGTTCGGCGGTCATACCAGTGACCGGATGAAGTCCTTGAATACATCGACCGCGGCGGCCCCGAACAATGAAAACAATGTTATCAGCAGCGTGATCCAGAGCGCGCCCAGCACCAGTCCGGCGACCACCAGCAGCCCGTCACGGGTCAGAAGTCCCAGGGAGGCGATGACCAGGGCAATCCCCGGTGTCGAATTTGTCATCGGCAGCGGCACCAGGATGGAGGCGCAGAAGAGCACGAAAACTGCCCCGACAATGCGCTCGGCCGTCGGGCCGGAGAGGCCGGTCAGGCGCGGACGGGCCAGCGCCTCGAGCCAGCCGAACCATTTTCGACCGCCGCGCGCCATGCGCATCAATCCCGCCTTGTCGATCTGGCGCGCCTTGAAACCGGTGGGCAGCCACGGCTCGGGCCGCCCCATCGCCATTTGTGCCGAGATCGCCATCATCGGCAGGGCCATGACTTGCGGTACGCCGTAGAGGAAAGGGATGCAGACCGGCAGGGCCATGGCGAAGAGAATGACCCCAAAGGCCTGCTCGCCCAGCGCGTCAACGAACTCACCGAGGCTGAGGCCCTCATCCGGCGCCTGCTCGGCGATCAGTTCCAGCGTCCCGATCAGGCCGCGCGGCGAAGTCGTGTCGGTCATCATGTCTTCCGTCCCGGCCCGACATCTGCCGTCCTGGCCGCCGTCGAATCTAGCCGCTGAGCCGAGGGTGGCCAAGCGTAATGGGTTGTTGACAGAAACGGGCCGGATGGGCAGCTTGCGCCTCCGATTTTCCCCGGCTCGAACCGCCTGTCCAAACAGGCCCGACCGGTGATCACAGGCCCCTGTGGCGGAATTGGTAGACGCGACGGATTCAAAATCCGTTTTCTTCGGAAGTGCCAGTTCGAGTCTGGCCAGGGGCACCATTTTTTATCTCACGTCAGTTCGCGTTGCGAACGCCTCCGATGGGGCGGCGCATGAGCGCCGACGCGCGGTCGCGCTTGCGGCCCTTGGGGCCGGGTTTTATCTCACGGCAGTTCACTGCGCTCATGCCCTCGATAGGGCGGGCTGACCGCCCGGCGCGCGGTCGCGCTTGCGGCCCTTGGGGCCGGGTTTTATCTCACGGTAGTTCACTGCGCGAACGCCTCCGATGGGGCGGGCTGACCGCCCGGCGCGCGGTCGCGCTTGCGGCCCTTGGGGCCGGGGTGGGGCTTTCCTTTCACGGCAGTTCGCTTTGCTCACGCCTCCGAGGGGGCAGGCAGTCTGGCTCGAGTAAACCCTTGAAATCGGCGCTCGTCAGTCGTCGTCACCGGTGTTAGCCTTTGCGCTCGAGCCGGGACGGAGGCCTGACCTTGTTGTCGCCTGGAAACGCGTTGTTGTTGGCCCGCCTTTTTCTGGCGGTGATGTTCCTGTGGTTCGGGGTGATGAACTTCACCGCGGTTGGCACCGACATCACGGGCGGCTGGATTGGTGGCCATGCCCTGTTCTCTGGTCTGGTTGACCAGGCCGGGTCTGCCGCCAAGACGCTTGGGCTTTACCAGATCATCGCCGGCGTACTGGTTGGTGCGCCGATCCCGTCGGGGAGCTTCCGGCGCATCGGCTTCGCCATGATCGGGCTTTATGCCTTCGGCGCCCTGACCGTGCTGTTCACCAATCCGGTCTGGTCGCAGGCGGCTGGAGGGTTCCCGGCCATCGGGTCTGGCCAGGGCCTTCTGAAATACCTCGCCATACTGGGCCTTTCGCTGTGGGGCGGGAGTTTCGAGAATTCGCGCATGTTCGCCCAGCGCCACACCGACATGCGGATGTGGAGCCAGCCGGTCATGTGGCTGGGACTGGTTCTTGTACTGGGCTGGATCGGCGCCATGAAGTTCACGGCGGTCGAGGCAGCGGGGATCGCGCCACTGGTCGAGACCAGCCCGGTCCTGGCCTGGCTGTTGACGCTGATGCCGCTGCAGACCGTGTCCAACCTGATCGGCATGGTGGAATTGATCACCGTGGTCGGTCTGATCGGCTACTGGTTCTCCAACACGCTGTTTCGCATGGGGCTGGTGCTCGCCATCCTTACCTTCGTCGTGACGTTGAGCTTCCTGGTGACGTTCCCGGGAAGCTGGGCCGGCGATCAGGGCGGCTTCCCGGCGCTCGGTCAGGCCGGGCATTTCCTGCTCAAGGACCTGCCGCTGCTCGCCGTTTGCCTTGCCCTGCTGTCGGAGACCGGCCGCGAGGGGACCATGCGTCGCCGCTAGCGTATCCGGATCGATCGTGGTTGACGCGGCTTTCCTCGGTAATCTTTTGAAACAAGTGATCACACTTGCCGCCTCAGCGCCCGCCTCTGCTTGACCGCCGGAGGGGTGCCCATATCGTTTCGCGCAACAAGAATGTTGAGAATGAAAAGGAGGTCGGCTTCATGGGCATGCTGGGCGCCATCGCGCGCGAGTTCAACTATGTGACGGGCATGCTGTCGGTGCTGCGCAAGATCCGCAAGGTCGGATCGGGGTCGGGCCTGCGCGTACCGGATCATATTGAAGCCACCGTGGACCGTTTCCCCGATCGCCCGATGGCCATTCTCGACGATGGCGAGATCAGCTACCGCGCGTTTGACGCCTTCGCCAACAAGGTTGCCCATTGGGCGCTCGACCAGGGCCTCAAGCCGGGCGATTCCGTCGCGCTGTTCATGACAAATCGTTGGGAATACATCGCCTTCTGGTTCGGCCTGTCCAAGGTTGGCGTTGTCACCTCGCTGATCAATAACCAGCTGACCGGCGCTTCGCTGGCGCATTGCCTGACAATTGGCGAGACCCGCCACGCGATCGTCGAGGGTGCGCTGGCGGAGGCCTATGATGCAGCCCGTCCCTGCGGCATTGAGGATGTCTCGGCCTGGGCCTTCGATGGTCGCATCGAAGAGGCGCGGGATCTCGATGCCGCCCTCAATGCGATGAGCGAGACACGTCCGGACCGGTCGGTGCGCGCCGATGTGACGCCGGAATCGCCGGTGCTCAAGATGTTTACCAGCGGCACCACCGGCCTGCCCAAGGCCGCGCTGATGACCCATATCCGCGCGCTCTATTACCTCAATGTTTTCGCGATCGTGGCCAAGGCCCGGTCGGACGACCGGATGATGATGGTCCTGCCGCTCTATCATGCTACCGGCGGGCTTTGCGGCGTCGGCTGTGCCCTGTCCTTCGGCGGTGCGCTGATTATCCAGCCGCGCTTCTCGGCCTCGGCCTTCTGGCCCGATGTGCAGCGCCACCAGGCCACGCTTTTCATGTATGTCGGCGAGCTTTGTCGCTTCCTGGTCAACTCGCCGGAAGTGCCGGAGGAAAAGGGACATAGCCTGCGCTGCGCCATCGGCAACGGCATGCGCCGCGATGTCTGGGAGGCTTTCCAGGCCCGCTTCGACATCCCGCAGATCGTCGAATTCTATGGCTCGACCGAAGGTAATGTCGGTCTGGTCAATGCGGACAATCATCCCGGCGCTGTTGGCCGCGTCCCGAATTATCTCAAGAGCCGCTTCAACATCGATCTGGTCAAGTTCGATCTCGACAGCGAAATGCCGATCCGGACCACCGAGGGGCGCTGTGTGCCCTGCGAACCTGGCGAGGTCGGCGAGGCGATCGGCCGGATCGACCCGTCCGACGCGCGTTTCCGTTTCGACGGTTACGGCTCGAAGGAAGATACCGAGAAGAAGGTGCTGCGCGACGTCTATGAGGACGGCGATGCCTGGTTCCGGACCGGTGATCTCATGTCGCGCGATGCCCTGGGATACTACTATTTCGTCGACCGCGTCGGCGATACCTTCCGCTGGAAATCAGAGAATGTCGCCACCGGTGAAGTCGCCGAGGCCTTGGTCTTTCCGGGGATCGAGCAGGCCAATGTCTATGGCGTCGAGGTCGACGGCCATTCCGGACGCGCCGGCATGGCGGCTCTGGTGACGGGCGACAACCCCATCGACCTCGTGGCGCTGCACGCACATGTTCATGCCGCGCTGCCAAGCTTTGCCCGGCCCCTCTTCCTGCGCCTCCAGCAGCAGACCGATACCACCGGGACCTTCAAATTCCGTAAGGTCGATCTGGTGAAAGAGGGGTTTGACCCAGACCAGGTCTCCGACCCCATCCTGCTCGACCATCCGGGGGAGGGGCGTTATGTGCCGATGACGGCGGAGCTGTACGCCGAGATTCAATCCGGTACCCTGCGCGTATGAGCATTCAAGATCCCACAATCGACGAAACCCTGACCTTCTGGTTCGAGACCGCCGGACCGGCGCGCTGGTATGCGGCCTCACCGGCCTTTGACGCCCGCGTGGGACGGCTGTTCGCCCGTGCCATCGAGACCAATGCCCGGATCTGGTGGGAGAGCGGCCATCCCTGGGAGGACACAGCGTTTGGCAGTTTTGCGCTGATCCTGCAGTTCGACCAGTTCACCCGCAATGTCTGGCGCGGCTCGGGGCATGCCTTCGCCCATGACGAGATCGCCCGCCAGATCGCCTGGCAGATGATCTGGCAGGGCTTTGACTGGGCGATCCCGGATGACCGTCGGGCCTTCGTCTATCTGCCCTTCATGCATTCCGAGGAGATCGAGGACCAGGACCTGTGCGTCGAACTGACGACCGAGCGCCTGTCCGGCACCGGAACGCGTGACCATGCGATCAAGCATCGCGAAGTGATCCGCCAGTTTGGACGTTTCCCCTATCGCAATGATGCGCTCGGCCGGACGTCGACCGCGGCCGAGATCGCCTATCTCGAGAGTGGCGGCTATGCCCCGGGACGCAAGCGCGCCTGAGGCGGCGGGGCGTCAACGCGGTCAGAACGACTCGGCAAATTCGACCGCAGGGCAGGTTGGGTTGATCTGTGGATAACTTATATCATTGATTTTGCTGTATTTTTCGCATCATCGGCTTGGCCCGTGCCTTGCTCTCCCCAGAGGCAAGACACTTGTCCGGCAGGAGCCCCGAATGACCCCGCATGTGCAAATCACCGTTGAAGACATCCATCAGATCGCCTGGACCATGGTCGATCTGCACGGGGCACAGGCGATCGGCTATGCCGATGAGGCGGTCACCGATCTGGATGGCAAGGGATTGCCCGAGAGCGCCGATGCCTGGCGGGCGCTGCGTTCGGTGATGGAGGATGCGCTGGCCGGCCGTCTTGATCGCGATGGCGCGGTCACGGTCCACTAGGTCATAAACTCATAAACGGGATTCCAATTTACCACGAAGCTTGATTCACTCCTCGTGAGGAGGAACTGGATCATGAAGCGTCGCCGTTACGAACTGACCGATTTTGAGTGGTCGATTATTGAGCCGCTCTTGCCGAACAAGCCGCGCGGCGTGCCTCGTGTGGATGATCGCAAGGTGCTCAACGGGATTTACTGGCGTCTGCGCACGGGGGCGCCCTGGGCGGAGATCCCCGAGCGTTACGGTCCGGCGACGACCTGTTACAATCGCTTCGTGCGATGGCGAAAGCTGGGTGTGTGGGATCGCGTTTTTAACGCGATTACCGCCGCTTACGATGGCGATATCCAGATGATCGACAGTTCTTCGATCCGCGTTCACCAGCACGGGGCGAACGCGAAAAAGGGGGGGGCCAAACCGCCCCGGGAGACGCCCCTGACGCCCGATGCATGGGGCGCTCGCGCGGCGGACTGACCACCAAGATCCACGCCCTGGTTGACGCCAACGGCCTGCCGATTGCCCTCAAGCTTACCCCCGGACAGGCCCATGACGGGCGCAGTGCCACCGACATGCTCGGCGCGATGGGGCAAGGCCAGATCCTGCTCGCCGACCGGGCCTATGATTCCGACGCCTTGCGCCAATCGCTCAAGGATCGCGGTGCCTGGGCCTGCATCAAGCCGATGCCCAACCGCGTCAACATTCCAAGCTTCAGCCCGTTTCTCTATCGATACCGCAATCTCGTCGAGCGCTTCTTCAGCAAACTCAAACACTTCCGGGCCGTCGCCACGCGGTTCGAAAAACACCCCGAAAACTACCTCGCCCTCGTCAAACTCGCCGCAATACAAATCTGGCTTCGGTTTTATGAGTCGGTGACCTAGGCTGCGCTCGCTTCGCGACACATGGCGCGTTCCCGTCCGGACGGCCGCATGCTAACCCCGTTGGCATGGAAACGCCCACCTGGCCTGAGGCCCTGACCAAATTCGGCATGCCCGATCCGCTCGAACCCGCGCGCGCCGCGCCGCGCATGCGCGAAGCGCTGCGCAATGCGACGCCGCACATGGATGTCCGCCCGCCGGAACTGGCCGAGGTCCGCGATCTCGACGTGCCGGGCGCCGAAGGCCGGATCGCGGCCCGGCTCTATCGTCCCAACGGGGCGGATGCGCCCGGGCCCTGCACCTTCTTCATGCATGGTGGCGGCTATGTGATCGGTGATCTGGAAACCCATGACCGCCTGTGCCGCCGACTGGCCGCCAATTCGGGCGCGCGCGTGCTGGCTGTCGATTACCGCCTCGCGCCGGAACATCTCTGGCCCGCCGGGGTGGAGGATTGTCTCGCCGCGTTTGACTGGCTTGCCGGCCCGGGCGCGGACGAGGTTGGTGCCCTGCCGGACCGCCTGGCCGTGGCCGGTGATTCCGCCGGTGGCGGGCTGGCCGCCATCCTCGCCCAGTCGAGGCGGACACAGATCTGCTTCCAGCTCCTGATTTACCCGCTCCTTCAACTCGTCGACCGTCGCAAGGCCAAGCCGAAATTCATCGAGGGTCATCTGCTCTCCAGCTTCACGCTGGATCAGATTGTGCGCGCCTATCTGAGTGATCCTGACCAGGCCAGCGACCTGACGGTTTCGCCCCTGCTCAACAATGATCTGGCCGGCCTGCCACCGGCTCACATCATTGCCGCCGAGCTCGATCCGCTGCTGGACGAGGGGCAGGCCTATCGCGACCGCCTGACGGCTGCCGGGGTCCCAGTCAGCTATGCAGTCGGCAAGGCCTTGCCGCACGGATATTTCAATCTGACCGCGGTTCTGCCCGGCGCCCGGAAAATCGTCGACGAGACGGCGATCATCCTGGGTGACGGGCTGCGCGGCTGAGGATTGCAATCGCGCCCAAGCACGCTTAGCTCCCGTCCATGAGCATTTCCTCCGCCTACCGGCCCGACCCCGCCTTTTCCCGTCTCGGTGACTCGTTTTCGGATCCGGTGGACCCGGCCGATTTCCCGGCCGCCATCCTGCGCTTCTGGAATGACCGCTGGGACGGCGCGGTGGGTCTCGACGGGCTCGATACGGATGGCCGCGAAGCGCATTTCCAGCGTTTTGATCCGCTGCCCGAGAACCAGCCCGTGCCGCGGGCGATGCGTTATCACGGCCACCAGTTCCGGACCTATAACCCCGAACTCGGCGATGGCCGTGGTTTTCTCTTTGCCCAGCTCCGCGATGATGCCGGTCGCCTGCTCGATCTCGCCACCAAGGGCTCGGGGCAAACGCCCTGGTCACGCGGCGGTGATGGGCGACTGACGCTGAAAGGCGCGGTGCGTGAAGTGCTCGCCGCGGAGATGCTCGAAGCACTTGGCGTCTACACATCCAAGGCGTTCTGCGTCTTCGAGACCGGCGAACAGCTGGCCCGCAATGACGAACCCTCGCCGACCCGGTCGGCGGTCCTGACCCGGCTCGGCCATTCGCACCTGCGGATCGGGACCTTCCAGCGGCAGGCCCATGAGGGGGCAGCCGACCGGCTCAACCAGCTCATCGATCATGCCATCGAAAACTACTATCCGGCCCTTGGCAACGCGTCCGACAAGCCCGCCGCGCTGCTGGAAGCCGTGGTCGCCGAGAATGCCCGTCTGGCCGCCAGCTGGATGGCCGCCGGCTTTGTCCATGGTGTGCTCAATACCGACAATCTCAACCTGACCGGTGAGAGTTTTGACTACGGGCCCTGGCGCTTCCTGCCGCATTATGATCCGGGCTTCACGGCGGCCTATTTCGACCAGTCCGGCCTCTACAGTTTTGGCCGCCAGTCCGAAGCCGTGTTCTGGGCCTTGCAACAGCTGGCGAACGCTCTGGCTGTGGTCGCCGATCATCCTGGTCTCGAGGACGCGCTCAACACCTTCCCCGCCCTCTACCGCGCGGCGCTGCTCGAGGCCTTCCTCGCCCGCTTCGGTCTCGCCTCGGCGGGTGCGGAGGCCGACGAAATCCTGGTGCGCAGCTTTCTCGCTTTCATGGAGCCCTCCGGCCTGACCTGGGAGGCGCCTTTCCATGACTGGTTCTGCGGTGACGCCTCGGCGGCTCGCGCCATGACCGGTCCCAGAGCGGCGGCCTATTCGGGTGACGCCTTCGAGGCCTGGCGCGCGGCCCTGGCGGCACATGAGCCGGTCTGCACCGACCGGCTGTCGCACGCGAGCTTCCAGCGCTCCGACCCGGTCACCCTGGTGATCGACGAGGTCGAGGCCTGCTGGGCGGCGATCGCCGAGCGCGATGACTGGTCGCAATTCAACCGCAAGATTGAGGATATCCGTCTGGCAGGAAAAGGCTTTGATCTGGGCCGTGACCGGGTAGGGTTTCGGCCATGACGCTTGATCTCATCCGCGCGCCCTCGCTCGATCATCCGGGTCTCATCCATGCCTTCACCACGCGCGGGGGCGGCACCAGTGAAGGCCCCTATGCCTCGCTCAACCTGACGCGTTCGCGCGGTGATGAGGCCGCACGTGTGGCCGAGAATCGGGAGCGGGTTCGTACGGCGCTGGGGCTCGACGCGCTGGTCTTTGCGACCCAGGTGCACGGCAAGGCCGTGGTCCGTGTCGATGGCGCGCCCAAGGGCGATCAGCCGGCGGGCGAGGGCGATGCCCTGATCACCAATCGCCCCGGTCTCGGTCTGGTCTGCCAGACCGCGGATTGCACCCCGATCCTGGTGTTCGATCCCGAGAACCGGGCCATCGCGGCGATCCATTCCGGCTGGCGCGGCACGGTCCAGAATATCGCCGAGGCGACGGTCCGTGCGCTGGGCGAGGCCTATGGCTCGCGCCCGGCTGATTTGCTGGCGGCGATTGGCCCATCAATCTCGGCGGTCAATTACCGGGTCGGCCGGGAAGTCGTCGCGGCCTTCGAGGACACCTTCGATGTCACCGGCGGTATTCTCTCACCGCGTGATCCCGAAGGCGGTGCCCATCTCGATGTCGGCGAAGCCTGCCGTCGTCAGCTGATCATGGCAGGCCTCGACGAGACCCGCATCTGGCGGTCAGCGGCCTGCACCTATGCCGAGGAGGACCGCCTCTTCTCGGCGCGCCGCTCGCATCATCAGGGTCAGAGCGGTTTGTTTGGCGGGCAGGCCGGGATTCTTGCGCTGGCACCGCGAGGCTGAACCGTCCGTCGCCCTTGGATTTCCGCGCCGCTCGTCTAGGTCACCGACTCATAAAATCGAAGCCAGATTTGGATGGCGGCGAGTTTGACGGCGGCGAGATAGTTCTCGGCGTGTTTTTCGAAGCGCGTGGCGATGGCCCGGAAGTGTTTGATCTTGCTGAAGAAGCGCTCGACGAGATTGCGCTGCCGGTAAAGGAAGGCGCTGAAGCTGGGGATGTTCTTGCGGTTCGGCATCGGCTTGATGCATCCCCATGCGCCACGGGCCTTGAGCGAGACGCGCAACGCGTCGGATCATAGGCCCGATCGGCCAGCAGGATCTGGCCTTCGCCGATGCCGTCGAGCATGTCGGTGGCGCTGCGTCCGTCATGAGCCTGGCCGGGGGTGAGCTTGAGGGCGACGGGTAGGCCGTTGGCATCCACAAGCGCATGGATTTTCGTGGTCAGCCCGCCTCGCGAGCGCCCCATGCATCGGGTGTCAGGGGTGTCTCTCGCGGCGGCGTGCGGACCCCTTTTTTGCGTTCGCCCCATGCTGGTGAACGCGGATCGAAGAGCTGTCGATCATCTGGATGTCGCCGTCGTAAGCGGCTGTAACCGCGTCGAATATCCGATCCCAGACACCCAGCTTGCGCCATCGGACGAACCGGTTGTAGCAGGTCGTCGCCGGACCGTAGCGCTCGGGGATCTCCGCCCAGGGCGAGCCGGTGCGCAGGCGCCAGTAAATCCCGTTGATCACCTTGCGGTCGTCCACGCGCGGCACCCCGCGTGGCTTGTTCGGCAGCAAGGGTTCGATGATCGACCACTCGAAATCGGTCAGTTCGTAACGACGACGGCCCATGATCCAAATCCTCCTCAAGGAGGTTGAATCAGGCTTCGGCAAAAAACGGAATCCCGTTTATGAGTTTATGACCTAGACTCCCATACCGAAGCATCGAAATGGAGCCGACCCATGCCGCAGTCCCTTGGCTATGCCGCCCAGTCCGCCGACGCCGATCTGGCGACCATCACCTTTGAACGGCGCGACCCGGGTCCGGACGATGTCCTGATCGACATCACCCATTGCGGGGTCTGTCACTCGGACCTCCACCAGGCCCGCAATGACTGGAAAAATACGGTCTATCCCTGCGTGCCCGGCCACGAGATCATCGGGACGGTCGCCGCTGTCGGCAGCGCTGTCAGCAAGTTCAAGCCGGGCGATACGGTCGGTGTCGGCTGCCTTGTCGACAGCTGCGGGACGTGTGCCCACTGTGATGAGGGGCTGGAGCAATACTGCGATACCGGAGCCACGGGGACGTATAATGGCCGCCTGCCCGACGGCAGCCACACCTTCGGGGGCTATTCCCAGCGCGTGACGGTCAAGGAGAGCTTTGTCCTGCGTATCCCGGATGCGCTCGATCGGGCCGGAGCCGCGCCGCTCCTGTGTGCCGGCATCACCACCTATTCGCCGCTCCGGCACTGGAAGGTTGGACCGGGCCAGCGTGTTGGCGTGGTCGGTCTGGGCGGGCTGGGCCACATGGCGGTCAAGCTGGCCAAGGCGATGGGCGCGGACGTCGTGCTGTTCACCACCTCGCCCGGCAAGATCGAGGACGCCAAGCGCCTCGGTGCGTCCGAAGTGGTGATCTCCAAGGAACGCGACCAGATGAAGGCGCAGCGTCACAGGCTCGACTTCATCCTCGACACGGTCGCCGCCTCGCACGACCTCAATCCCTATCTCGACTGCCTGAAGGTCAATGGATCGCTGGTGCTGGTTGGCGTCCCGGAAGAGGCCCACCCGTCACCCTCTGTCGGGCGTCTGCTGTCGCGCCGGCGTTCGATCGCCGGTTCGGCGATCGGCGGCATCGCCGAGACCCAGGAAATGCTCGATTTCTGTGCCGAGCACGGCATCCATTCCGACATCGAGATGATCGCCATGTCCGAGATCAACGCTGCCTATGAGCGCATGCTCAGGAGCGACGTGAAATACCGCTTCGTCATCGACATGGCGACGCTGGCCTGACGCAGGGCGCTGGCCCGTCTTCGGGCCGGCCGGTACCGAAAAGTGGATGGTGACCCCGGCGCGATTCGAACGCGCGACCTACAGATTAGGAATCTGTTGCTCTATCCTGCTGAGCTACGGGGCCGCCTTGTGTGTCTGTCTGAGGGAAGGCGCGGATTGAGGCAAGACTGAATTCTGTACAGGGCCGGAAGCCCGGCATTTTTCAGGCCGCGTAGCTGCGGTCAGGCTTGTTGTGATCCACGCCTGTCTTGTGACCTGCCGGGCTGGTGTTCTCGCAGGAAATCGACCAGCGCGTCGGCGGCGATCGGCTTGGACAGCAGGAAGCCCTGGATCCAGTCGCAGCCGAGCAGTTTGAGAACCGCCAGTTCGGTCTCGGTTTCGACCCCCTCGGCGACCAGTTCAAGGCCCAGATTGTGGGCAAGATCAACGGTTGACTTGATCAGCATGCGGCCTCTGGCGGTCTTGTCCAGGTTGGACACGAACTGGCGGTCGAGCTTGAGTTCGTCGGACGGGATGGTTTGCAGATAGGCGAGGGACGACTGGCCGGTGCCGTAATCATCAATCGAGATCTTTGCACCTGACTCGCGCCACATATTGAGATTCTCGATCGCGAGGTCCGGATTGGCCATGATGGCTGTTTCAGTAATTTCGAGCGTTACCGGCCCGGCGGCGCCAACGATAAGGCCCTGAACTTTCCGGGCGAAATCCCGATCACTGAGGACAGCGCCGGAGACATTCACGGCAACCGAGATCGGCAGGCCCTGACCGACCAGCCGGCGCTGGTCTTCAATGGAGGTTGTGAGGACCCATTCGGTCAGTGCCCGGATATGACCGGTTTCCTCGGCCTGCGGGATGAACTGGTCCGGAGAGATGTAGCCTCGCTCCGGATGGAACCAGCGGCACAGGGCCTCGACGCCCTCGAAGCGGCCGCGGCGGACATTCAGTTTGGGCTGATAGAAGACCTTCATGTCGCCGCGCTCGGTCGCCAGCCGCATCTCGCTCATCAGCGAGAGGTTGGCAGCCGGGTCGCCGTACATCTCGGCATCGAAAACGGCAAAACTCAGCCTGTTGCGCCTCGCTTGGTCGATCGCCAGATGAGCCTGCTTGATTGTCACGTCGACATCGGTGTCTCGGGCTACACCGCAGATCACACTAACGTCGATCGTCACGCCGTCGACGGTCACAGGGGTCTCGAACATTCGCGCGATAGCCTGGGCCAAGGATTGCGCGGCTTCCATGTCCGGAGCCGAAACCAGAAGGCCAAAGAGCCCGGGCGACAAACGATACGGATTGGCAGCCTCAAAGACTGTCGAAAGCCGTTCGGAAACGGCAATTTCCAGCTTGCCATAGGCGGTATGGCCCAGGGCGCCTTCCAGGTGTTTTTGGCGTGCAAGGGCAATTGCCAGAACGGCGACCTGCTCGCTGGCCTCGTATTGCTTGGCAAGGTCGCGTTCAAGAGCCGCCGACGTCGGGAGGCCTGACCGCACGTCCGTGTAGAGCTCTTCTGAAAGGGCTCGGGCCTTTGCCTGCACCGCGCGAGCGCGAGCGACCAGGAAGACCGTGATGATAACGCCGAAGGCACCGACCAAAAGCGCGACTATGAGATTCAATGACTGGCGGGATTGCGCGAGCGCGAGCTCCTGCTCGAGACTGTCGGACCGCAACTGCTCGATCTCAAGCTCCTGTTCGGCAAAATCGAACTGCGCGCCGACGAGCGCTGTGTTGGTGGAAGCGGCGAACCGCGCCCGCTCATCGCTGAGCCGTTTGAACGCGGTCAAATGATCATAGGCCAAGGACCAGTCACCGTGCGCGGCGTAGATTTCGGCGGCGCTCCCGTGCATCTCTGCGTAGTTCTGGGAGGTTGTCTCGAGGTTCACGCCCGAGAAGGCAATCGCCAGAAAGCGGACCGCTGCAAGGCTGTCGCCACGGCCGAACGCGATCTGGGCGCGCACGCCCCAGAAAAAGCGGATCCATTCGAACGTGCCGTCATCGGCGACCAGCTGGAAGGCTGTATTGATCGCCGCTTCCGCAGCCTCCAGATCCGACGCCTCGATTTCCATATTGGCGAGGTTGTTGAGGATCCGGGCTTCCAGGATCGGGCTTTCCATCCGTTGGGCCAGCTCGATCGCCTCGGCAAAAGAGGTTTCAGCCTCCTCGAAGCGTCCGAGCTGGGTCAGGGCATTGGCCATGTTGTTATGGGCTGCGAGGACGAGCGAGTTGTCCTGATACCGATCGAGGGCATTCTGAAAATACTCGACGGCGCGATCGTATTGCTGTGCGTCCGTGTAGATGGACGCCATGGATTGCAGTGCAATCGACTCGCTGCGCCGATCGCCGAGCTCCCGATAGATTTCATAGGCCTTTTGATAGTGGTCGAGCGCGGCTCCGTGTTGCCCGAGCACTTTCTCGATGCGCCCGAGCGAGGTGTAGATATCGGCGAGCAACTTGGTCGCAGTCGGGGCCTCGCCAAGACGGTCCAGGGCCTGTGCCGCAAGCGGAAAGGCATCCTCGGCGCGGCCCACCCGCGTGAGGGCTTCGGACTGCAGCCACCATGCGGATGCAAAGGCCATGTCACGGGCTTCGGGAAGGGCTTCGGCGGCAAGTGCCTCGGCCAGCTCGGCCAACGCCAGGGCCTCGGTTGGATCGGCCATCATGACCGATTGAGCGCTCTCGATGGCGTCCTGGTATGCCGGTGCGGGAACGGTTGATTGGGTCAATGCCGCATCGGTCATGCTGACGATGACGGAACACGACATAGCAACCATGATCAAGAGTTTCCAAACCTGTCCGAACATCGACTTCTCCTGTGGCGGCCTGCCGCCTGCACGTTTCTCCTATACCAAGCATGATTGAAGAAATGGCTAATCAACCGTGACGCGCAACCCGGCTAACAAAAAGGGCGCCGACAGGTGTCGGCGCCCTTGATGATCAGCCTTGGAAGAGGCCTAGAAGCGCAGCTGCAGTCTGGCGCCGGTTGTCGCAGCGGAGAACTCGGAGCTCGTCTCTTCGCCGGACAGGTTCTGGCGGGCAAACAGGCTCAGGCTGCTGTGGTCCGACCCGAGCGGGGTGGAGTAGATCAGCTCGGTATAGACCGGACGACGCCCACCCAGTTCCCACGTCTCTGTTTGAACGCCGAGGGCACCGGTTTCGCGGTCGGTGACGGCCATGCCGGTATAGCTCAGCGAGCCTGACTCGATGTGTAGCGGCTGGACGACGCTGAAGCGGATCCCGTCGCGTTGACCCAGAACCGTGTCAAACTGGACCGAGATCTGTGCCGCCGTGCTGTCGATGCGATCCGCCACCGCGATCAACCCCTGATCGAACTGCGTGGTCCGGGTCTGGGCTGCGGTGAACGAGGCACCAAGGGTCAGCCGGCCCGACGGACGCGCTTCCAGGCCGAATGTCAGGGCCGTGGTATCGGCACCGCCCTCGAAGGCCAGGACGCTACCGCCCTGGGCGCCGAGCAGGCCGGTCGCCTCGTGCAGCTGGGTCAGGGTTCCGCTGACCGTGAGGGTCTCGCTCAACGGATGAACGATCTCGAGATTGACCGCCGCGGCCTGGTAGGGCGAGACGCCGTCAAACAGGGCGCGCTCCTCGCCGGTACCGGGGACGGCATAGACCGCTTCCTCGATCGTCGTGGTGACACCCAAGGATAGCTCGGTATCGCCGAACAGGGTGAAGCGGCTGGCCGCAAAGGCACCGCCCGAGGCAAAGCCGAGCACCGGATTGACGCCACCGGTTTCCGGACGATGGTCCGAGAACAGGTTGAAGGCGTTGTGGCTCGACAGGGCCAGCGCGCCTTCGCCAACACCCATGGCCATGGAGCGGCCGCTGGTTTCATCGCGAAGCTCGATGCTCGCATGGAAACCGAGATTGCGGGCCAGGCCCGGGTTCGAAGGATCGAGGCGGGCGGCTGTCGCGGTCAGGGTCAGATTGCCTTCGCGGGAGAGAACCCGTGAGGCCTCTGAAACGTCCGAGAAAGCCGTCCCCGTGAAGGCCGCATCGGTGCGCTCGAAGATGTACTGCTCGGCATAGGCGCTTGCCACCGATTCAGCCAGCGTGCTGCCAACCAGAAGGTCATCGACGGTGATGGTGAAGTCGCGGAAGCTGTCACCGATATCCTCGAACACAGTTACCCGGTTCTTGTTTGCATAGCGCAGCGTCAGGCGGCCACCTGTGATGATCAGGCTTTCTGCCGCGACCGGGTCGCCACGGCGATCTATGCCGTAGAGATTGGCCGGATCCAGCGGAGACATGGCACCGGCCACATCCAGCATGCCGCGCCCGTAGACCGCGTCGACACCCGGGTCACCGAGATCGCGGGCCGAGAGCAGCAGGACGTCAGCGACTTCGCTGCCATCGAGCCAGGTCCACCAGCCCTTGACCAGTGCCGCAGCTCCAGCGACCAGCGGGGCCGCAAAGGAGGTGCCGGTGGCCCGTGTCACGCCGCCTTCGCCGTCGGCGACAAGCAGGAGCTCACCCGGAGCAACCAGATAGCGATCCATCAGCCGGTTGCCGTCTTCACAGACGCCATTGACCAGCAGGCAGGCATCTCCCGGACGGTTGGAGAAGGATGACATATTGCCGAGCGGATCGACGGAGCCGACAATGATCAGATTGTCGAGCACCGGAACGCCGGTCCAGTCGAGGTCGGTCGTCTGGGTCGAGCCGTCATTGCCGGCCGCCACCACAAAGGTGATGTTCTGGGCATGGGTCGCAACGCGATCCTGACGGAAGACCTCGGCCCATTCCTGGTGCAGGGTCCAGCCCGGTACGCCGAGCGACATGTTGATGACATGCGTGCCACCACGGGCCAGGCGGTCGATGCCGTCAGCGACATCGGACCAGCTCGCCGTGTGGGACTCGTCAAACGGATTGTAGAAGAGCATGGACGCGTGCGGGGCCACACCCATGATGCCGACACCGTCAATCGGTGCGCCGATCAGGCTGGCGACCGCGTCACCATGATTGACGTTGAGATAGGTACGCTCACCATGCTGGCCGCGGACGGAGTTGGTATCCACGTCCCGGACGCTGAAGTCCAGAACGCCCACGGTCGGGCGATAGCCCCTGTCATAGCTGGCGGCCAGGGCCGGTGACCAGTTGATGGCCGGCATCCAGTGATCGACGTGGTCGACCCCGGAGAAGGACATCAGGCTGTCATAGAAGGTCAGGAAGAATTCCGAGCGCTCGGCCTGGGTGACAGAGGCGAGGCTGTCAGGATCATCGAGATCAATCCCGAAGCGGGCGAGGAGTTCGGCCATGAAGGCCTCGTCCATGGTCTGGCCGGTACGGGCCAGAACGGTCTCGCCAAACACGGCTTCGGCACGACTGATCACGTCCGCCAGCCCGGTGGAGATCGCCTGGTAGTCGCCATTGTCGTTGGCGGCTTCATTCCACTGGCTGTTGAGATCGCCCCAGATCGGGCCGACGTCCTGCCAGAATGGATTGATATCGCCCCAGAACGGATTGATGTCCCCGCCGAACGGATTGATGTCGCCCCAGAACGGGTTGATGTCCCCATAGAAGGGATTGATGTCCCCACCGAACGGATTGATGTCACCCCAGAAGGGATTGATATCGCCCCAGAATGGCGAGATGTCGCCGTAGAAGGGATTAATGTCTCCGCGGAACGGGTTAATGTCACCGCGGAAGGGATTGATATCCCCCCAGAACGGATTGATGTCGCCCCGATAGGGATGCAGGAACGTGTCCCCGGCTGCATCCTGATCGCTCGATTCCTGCGCATTTACAGGTGCATACAGTCCCGACAGGGAGAGTAGTGCAACTGCGGCCGCTCCAGACTTGAAATACTTACGCATGAGGCCCTCCGCCAAATTTCATGCGTGCAGTATTCCCGCGCTACCTATCGATCGAGCTAACCAGCGCGGTTAACAAAGCCTTAAATTGATCCGCTGGTTAACACCGGGTTGATCCGGTGGCCGTCGGATCAACGCTGCGAGCCGGGTGTCTCCGGCCATGACCGGCCTGACAAACAAAAAAAAGAGCGGGGCCATGCGGCGCCCGCTCCTCTTTGTCATCTGGCTGTCTGGCTGTGGCTCTAGCGGACGCGGTCGCGCAGCGAATTGAGTTGATGGGCGACTTCCTGTGTCGCCTGGGTCATCTGGTCGACGGCCACCTTGCCGCGGGCGACCGACTGGCCGGAGCCGCGGACGCCGTCGAGGATTTCCTTGACCTCACTGTCGAGCGCCGCGATCCGCGAGGCGATGTCCTCGGTGGCTTTCGCGGTCTGGCCGGCCAGGGCCTTGACCTCGCCGGCGACAACGGCGAAGCCGCGGCCGGCATCGCCGGCACGCGCCGCTTCGATGGTCGCGTTCAGGGCGAGGAGATTGGTCTGGCTGGCGATCGCCTCGATCGTCGACAGGATGGCATTGATGCGCTGGGAGGCATCGGTCAGGGCCTCGACCCGGCGCTCAAGCACCTGGCTGGACTCTTCGACCTGGTTCATCGCATCGCGGGCGACCTGGGCGGCCTCTGCGCCCTGGGAGGCGCGTGCGGCGGACTCGCCAACGGCTTCGGCGATCGCGTGGGTGTCGGCATTTCCGCCCGCAGGGGCAACGGTATCGTCGGTGTAGGCGTAGGCGTTCATCGGAGGGTGTCCCTGATTGACATGTCTTCCGCCAGACTTACCCGGAGATGGTAAACGGAACGGTAAAAGCCCGGCCGGCTTTGCCGCATCTTTTTTGGCGCGTGTCCTTGCTGCCTGCAACTAATGCGTGTATGTTCAGGATATAAGGAGATGAGGCCATGAAAAGCTTGTTTCTGCCTGTCCTGATTGTGCTCGTCTCAGGGCCGCTGGCCTGTGGTCCGTCGGCTGCCGTGCAGGACGCACTACACGGTCCGCAGCCGGCGGTCCGCGCGGAACCCGCTGGCGCAGCTGGTGAGACAGGGCGCTTCCTGGGACTCTCGGGCGCCTTGACCCTGTCGGTTGAGACAGCAGACGGGGTGATTGAGGTCCGCCTCGCGGAGATTGATACGCCGGTGCCCGAAGCCGCGTCGGCGCAGCTTGGGCTCTGGCTGGAGGGGGAAGAGGTCTCGCTGATCTATTCCGGCCTGCGCCGGGACCGCTATGACCGGGCACTGGCACAGGTCCGCACCAACGGGCTACGGGATGGCAGGCGGGATGAACAGCTGTCTGGCGATGACGGAGGCGCCGGTCCCTCGGATTGGCTGCAATACCGGCTCCTCGAAGCAGGCCTGGCCCGGGTCATGACCCATGCCGACAATCATGCCCACGCCACAGACCTGCTCGCGGTTGAAGCCCGCGCCCGATCGCAGGGTGTGGGCCTGTGGGGCGATCCGGCCAACCGGATCCGGGACAGCCATCCCGATGCCCTGGCCCAGGATGTCGGCAGCGCGCAGATCGTGAGCGGCCGCGTCCTCGACGCGGTCCAGCTGGACTCCGGCCGCATCTACCTCAATTTCGGCAATGATTATCGCACTGACTTTACGGTTCGCATCGACGCGGAAGATGCCGAGGCCTTCAGCGCGGCGGGTCTGTCACCCGACACGCTCGAAGGGCGCCGTGTCCGGGTGCGAGGCTGGCTGAGCGTTGAGAATGGTCCGATGATGACGCTGGACCATCCGGCTCGTCTGGAAGTCCTCGACGAGACGTCTGACCCGGTCATCGCGCGCTGACGCCTGGCGATGCGAATGGCTGCGGACCCGCCGGTCGCTTGGGGCGCGCAAACGGCTCAGGCCATGCGCCCGGGTTGGGCGCACGGCGCCGATGCCAAACTTGTCCGCGCACTCCGGGAGTTCGCCGCGGGTCGACCTCCAGCCCATCAAACACAACGGTAAGGTTGGCCAGAGCAAGCGGGCGGGCGGGCAGGCAGGCGGCCTCCGTCTTGAAGGACGAAGCGCCCTTGCGCGCCATAGCGGGACCCGCACCCGTCAGGCGGGGTCCCGGCTGGAAGGCGTGCGATCAGGCGCTGGGGATCAGGCCGGCTTCGACCGGGTCACCCACGGCGGCGCACAGATGATTGCGCAGCTTGTCGAGAGCCGCATTCTCGATCTGGCGCACACGTTCCTTGGAAATTCCCAGCGTCTGGCCGAGTGTCTCCAGGGTCGAGCCTTCCTCACTGAGGCGGCGTTCCCGGATGATGAATTGCTCGCGCGGATTGAGACCGTCAATCGCCTGGCCGAGCCAGGCCGAGCGACGCTCACTGTCGGTCTTTTCCATCACCTCCAGTTCCGGAGCGGCACTCTCGTCGACCAGGAAGTCCTGCCACTGCGACTGGTCCTCATCTCCCACGGGCGCATTGAGCGACCGGTCCGAGGCGCCAAGGCGCGTCACCATGGTGTCGACGTCGCTTTCGCGAACCCGCAGGTCCTTGGCGATCTGCTCCCGGTTCTCCGGGGTGATGGACATGCCATCCAGGTCGCCGATCCGCGCCCGCATCCGCCGCAGATTGAAGAAGAGTGATTTCTGGGCCGAGGTGGTGCCGGTCCGGACAATCGACCAGTTGCGCAAGACATAGTCCTGGATGCAGGAGCGGATCCACCAGGTCACATAGGTGGAAAAGCGGACATCGCGCTCCGGGTCGAAACGCTCGGCGGCTTTCATCAGGCCGATATTGCCTTCCTGGATCAGGTCGGAAAACGGCAGGCCATACCGGCGGAACTTGGCGGCGACCGCGATGACGAGGCGCATGTGAGCCTCAGTCAGAACGTGCAGGGCAGCCTCGTCGCGGTCATCTTTCCAGCGCCGGGCCAGATCGGACTCGTCTTCGCGCGACAAGAGCGGTCTGGACATGGCAGATTTCACGAAACGTTGCTCACCGGCATCACGTGCCTGGGACGATGTGGTGGAACGCGCAGTCACGGTCGGGCCGCTTGGCATGGTCTTCCTCCTTCGCTTCAGGGAGGCTTACGCCCGTACCGGGGTTTCGGATCACTGGCGCTGGTCGCGCGACTGCGCATGGCTGCGTCGCACGGGACCCGTACCGATACTGTTTCGAGGGTTGATCCGCTGGCTGGCTGGCTGGCAGGCCGAGCCGGTCCGGCCAGCGATGAGTTTTCCGTGGCCCGGATCGCGACAAGGCCCGTCAGGGAAGATGCGGTGAGGCTTTGAAGGATACGGCCAGCTGGCTGACAAGGGTTTCATGGATCTCTCCGCGACAGGCGCGAATGTTCAATCGGCGTGCAAAGTCGATGCCACCCCAACTCCCACCGTCATCCCCCGGTCGCGGCATCGCCGCGATCCGGGGGACCTCAGCGCTTCGGGTGCCGTGCGAAGCGGGAATAGTGAGGCGAGGGCGGCCAGATTGAGCGGAACGCGTTGAAAACCCGGCCCAAAACGAAAACGCCCGGCCAATAGCCGGGCGTTTCGCATCAGTCTCGCTGCTTGATCGGGTCGATCAGGCCGCAACCTTCTTGGCGAGCGAGTCGGACAGCATGACGCGGGCCGCCTCGTGCTCGATTTCCTCGACCGCGGCCAGTTCGCGAACCATCCGGTCGAGCGCGGACTCATAGAGCTGGCGCTCAGAATAGGATTGCTCCGGCTGGTCCTCGGCACGGTGCAGGTCGCGAACGACTTCGGCGATCTGGATCAGGTCGCCGGAATTGATCTTGGCTTCATACTCCTGGGCCCGGCGGCTCCACATGGTCCGCTTGACCTTGGCCTTGCCCTTCAGGGTCTTCAGCGCGTCCTTGACGATCCGGTCGCTGGACAGTGGCCGCATGCCGGATGCTTCGGTCTTGGCCGTCGGCACGCGCAGCGTCATCTTGTCCTGCTCGAAGGTGACGACATAAACTTCAATGTCGAACCCTGCGACGCTGTCTTTTTCAACGCCCGTCACGCGGCCGACGCCGTGCGCGGGATACACAATAAAGTCGCCCTTTTTGAAAGACTTGTCGTTTTTCGTCATGGATGCTCTCTCGTTGGGCCCTGCTGCCACGGAAACGCAAAAGCTCGCAGATCGCTCTCAAAGAAATTCCGGCACCCATCCGGCTCCGAGATCGAAAATTCTGCGCGCAAATCACCGTGTAGAAAGGCAGGTGGCGCGACAGGCGCTACCCATCAATGTGAATAACATACCACAAAATTCGGCGTTTTCCAAACGGTAGGGTTCGGTTAACCCGATCCGGCTAGTCGCCCGTGCCCGGTTTTTCCGAGAAGTATTTCTCGAATTTTCCGGTCTCTTCCGCCATCGCATCGGCGTCGGCGGGGGCGTCCTTGCGGAGCGTGATATTGGGCCAGGACTCGGCAAATTTCGAGTTGATGGCCAACCACTTGCCGTCCTTGTCGTCCTCGGTGTCGGGCTTGATCGCCTCGACCGGACATTCCGGTTCGCAGACACCGCAATCGATGCATTCGTCCGGATGGATCACGAGAAAATTCTCGCCCTCGTAAAAGCAGTCAACGGGGCAGACTTCCACGCAGTCCGTATATTTGCAGCGCACGCACGCGTCGGTGACAATATAGGTCATGTTGGCCGTGGTCAGATCTGGGACAAGGTTGCTGCCGGGACATGGGCTGCGACGGGTTTTTTGTCAACGGGTCCGCAGTCGCGCTTCTGCACGTGTGCGCGCGAAGATGCGGTCGCGGTCCTCGACCGCAAGCAGCGGCCCGATGCGCCGGATGAAGGCGTCCTCGAAGGGCGATTTCTCGCCATCGGCCAGCGCCACCAGCCATAATTGCTCGACCAGGGAGATCCGCTCCTGCCGTGACAGGCAGGCTTTCACCACCTTGGTGAAGCGGTGATGGTCAATGGCGCTCTCGGCGAGCTCCTCGCCCTGCTCGAGCACATGCGCCACCCGGGCCTCGGACAGGCCGAAGGCGCCAGACAGGATGACGCGGATCTGGTCCTGCTCGCAATCGGCATAGATACCGTCAGCCAAGGCCGCCTCGACCAGCAGGGCGCAGGCGGCGATATGGGGATCGGTCTCAGGCCGCAGGTCGGCTTCGGCCGGAGCGAAGAAGTTTCGGATGGCGTCAAACATGGCTCTCTTCCGTCTGTTCGTCGTCGACTGATCGATAGAGCTGCTGGGCTTCTGCCGCTGGCCCGCGGCGTGTGCCCAGGGCCAGGATTTCAAGCTGCACGATCCGGCCATTGCGGGGCAGGGTCAATATGTCACCTGCGCGCACCAGGGTCGCCGGCTTGTTGATGCGCCGGGTGGTCCCGGCGCTGGTCAGTCGCATCCGGCCCTTGGAGACCGTGGTGGTGGCCAGGCTGCGCGTCTTGAACTGGCGCGCATGCCAGAGCCAGATATCGATCCGCAGGCCTTCGCCCATCTCGCTCATGGATGCGCCTTTTAGTCCTGCGGGTCCGCGGTCGGCTTGGCCGCCGCTTCGTTTGCCGGGGTCTGATCGCTTGTGGCGGCCGGCTCGGTCTTCTGGGTCTGCTCGCCTTTCGGAGTCTGCTCGCTTTTCTGGGCGTGTCCTGCGGCCTTGCGCCGGCGCTTACGGGCCGGGCGCGGCTTGCGCTCGGGCGGCGCGGTGAGCGTCAACGCCGCAAGGGCAGCAAACGGGCTGTCCGACAGATCCGGGGGTGGCGCCGTGACCACCGGTTTGCGTTCGGCCGACGGGCGTGGCCCGGCATGCTTGCGACGACGCCGGTCCCAGCGCTCGCCCTCGGCTTTCTCCGGATCCGGACCCTTCTGGATGCGGCGATAGCCGAGCGCGGTCAGTGTGCCGCGCAGATCCTCGACCGAACAGCCCAGCAGGGCCGTCATGTCGGCGGTCAGCGGGAAGCCCTGGCCTTCATCCTTGCCGGCTTCGCGCAGCGTGTCGGCGAGCCGCTCCAGCATGTCGAAACGGACCGCGCGCGGTCCGCAAGGCTGAAAGCCGACGGCGGCGTAGTCGGCGCGACTGCGAGAGCGGTCATTGGCGATCGAGGTCAGGCCGGGGGCCGGCATCCAGGCGAGATCGGTCCGACCGGCCGCCACCGCGTGCAGCAGGGCGTTGAGCCGGGCCGGGGCCGGTTTGACCAGTTCAGGGACATAGATCATGTGCTCGCCGATCCGCACGCCGGCGGCGCGCAGCGAACGCCGCTCGACCTGGGACAGGTTGCGCACATCATCGCTGATGGTCAGGCGGGGCAGGGCGCCGCCGGCTTCATAGAGGCGCCAGGCGAGGCCGCGGGCGAGACCGGGCATGTCGTCGGACTGACCGGCATCGCGCAGCTTGAAGAGCGATGCCAGCTGGGTCTCGATATAGCTGGCCACGCGGGCCTCGAGGCCGGCGCGGGCGCGAGACTGGGTCTCGGGAGCGCCGAGATCGCCACCGATCAGTTTGACGGCGGGCTTGAGAGGCGTCGGGCCCGGGATGAGCTGGGCGACGGTCTCGCCATTCCAGCTGATCTGCCCGTCATCGGAAAAAGTGATGTCGTCCATGGTCGTCTTCGCCAGGGCTCCCAGCCGTCTGTTGATCTCAGGGCGCAACGCACGCAGCGCTGCCGATTTCAGGGTCCGGGCTTCCAGTTCGCGACCCTGGACGTCCGGTTTGAAGGTCAGGCCGGCCAGACGACCGACGAAATGGCCTTCTACCGTAACCTCCCCATTGCTGGCGACCCCGGCCAGCAAATCTCTTTCATCGCGCAGCCCTTTGACGAGCGCGCTGGTGCGGCGATCGACGAAGCGCTGCATCAGGCGTTCGTGCAGGGCGTCGGACAGCCTGTCCTCGATCTCGCGGGTCACACCGCGCCAGTGCGTCGGGTCGCGGGTCCAGTCCGAGCGGTGCGCCGCATAGGCCCAGGTGCGGACATGGGCGAGACGGGCGGCGAGCGCATCGACATCGCCCGAGGTCTTGCGGAAACGCTCAAGCTGACCGGCCATCCAGTCGTCCGGCAGCCGGTCGCCCGGTCCGGTCAGGTGGAGAAAGATCGTCTTGATCAGGCGCGCATGGGCGTCCAGCGTCGCCTTGCGGAAATCGGGCAGGCGGCAGGCATCCCAGAGGCGGCTGACGCCGGCCGGTGAGGTGACCCGATCGCGGATCTCGCGATCGGTGGCCAGAACACCCAGCGCCTTTTCGTCCGACGCCTCGCCGACCCGTTCCAGCATCCGGTCGCGCGACGGCTTGCCGAGCGTGAATTGCAGCGCCTCCAGCGAGCGCTCATCGAGATCGGGGTTGCGCCATTGCAGTTTCTCGACCGGCGCGAAGCGGTGATGCTCGACGGCCTCGACGAGATCGGGATCAAACGCCCGGCAGTCAGCTGTCTCGCCAAAGCTTCCGTCATTGCGGAAGCGACCGGCGCGGCCGGCGATCTGGGCCAGTTCGGCTGCGGTCAGACGTCGCCGGCGGCGACCGTCAAACTTGCGGCTCTCGGCGAAGGCGACATGGTCGATATCCATGTTCAGCCCCATGCCGATGGCATCGGTGGCGACCAGGAAGTCGACCTCGCCGGACTGGTAGAGCTCGACCTGGGCATTGCGGGTGCGCGGCGACAGCCCGCCCATCACCACCGCCGCCCCGCCGCGGCGGCGGCGCAGCAGCTCGGCGATCGCGTAGACGGCCTCGGCCGAGAAGGCGACCACAGCCGAGCGCCTTGGCAGGCGGGTGAGCTTGGCCGGGCCGGTATAGCTGAGCTGCGAGAAGCGCTCCCGGAAGGTGATCTCGGCCTCGGGGACGAGCTCGCGGACCATGCGGTACATGGTCCCGGCACCCAGCAGCATGGTCTCCTCGGTGCCCCGTGCCCGCAGCAGCCGGTCGGTGAAGACATGGCCGCGTTCCGGGTCGGCGCCGAGCTGGATCTCGTCAATCGCGACGAAGGCGACGCGCTTCTCGACCGGCATGGACTCGACCGTGCAGATGAAATAGCGCGCCGAGGGCGGGACGATCTTTTCTTCGCCGGTGATCAGGGCCACGGCACTCATGCCCTTGGCCTTGACCACCCGGTCATAGATTTCCCGTGCCAGCAGGCGCAGGGGCAGGCCGATCATGCCGGACGACCGCCCAAGCATGCGCTCGACGGCCAGATGGGTCTTGCCGGTATTGGTCGGACCGAGGGCGGCGGTAATCTGGCCCGGGTCGTTGCGGTGGGATGCCATGCCGCAACTCCTTCACACGCGCGTGCAGTCCCCAGACCTAGGCAATCCGGTGGCCGTTGGCGAGGGGCGAGCGGTCAATTTTCCTCGATGGAGCGGGCAACCACAGTGACACCGCCAAACCCGGCATTGGTCCGGATCCGCACCGGGATGTGGATGTCGCCGCCATGCACCGGAGCGAGCCAGAAGGTGATCGGCCGGCTGATATCGTCGGCGCTGGGGAATTCGTCCGCCTCATAGCCCGCGATCGGTTCGTAATAGGCGTGACAGACCACAGCCTCGCCGGACCAGGCGCGGGTGCGCACGCGGTCCGTACCGCCATCTTCGAAGCGCAGGTTATAGCGGGCGCGACCGTCGAAGACCGGCAGGGTCCCCTCGCAATGGGATTGCCCGCGGGCGACCGCTCCCAGACCCATCGACAGGAGTGTCGACAGCGGATCGGCCGCGCCGGCGCGTTCCGCGTCGGTGGCCGGCGGTTCACCCATCGAACCGAAGGGCGGGTTGATATCGGGCGTGGCGACACCGTCCGGGAAGTCGATGGCCACCACGCGGTTCTTTGAGCTGGCGTGGTTGAGGTGGCTGTAATGCCAGGGGCGCAGCGCGACGCCATCGCGATAGCCACTGACACCGGCCTCGATGTCGGCATCGCTGAACAGAGCGGCCAGGCCGGCGGTCGTGAAACGGGCCGACGCCTGATAGGTGTCTTCGGCGAATTGTCCGGAGACCACGATATTCGCGACCTGGAAGACCATCACCGATCCGGCATACTGGACCGTGACATTCTGGGAAGTCGCTGCTGAAACAGGAATCGCCGCGTCATCGCCGGACGCGGTCGCCGAGCAGGCCAGAAGGCCCGCGGCCATCGCCCCGTAAATCCAAGTCTTTTTCACGCTAAACTCTCCTGATCTGAGCCCCCAAGGCCCTAACCCATTTGTCCAGACTACTGCAATAACTGATCGAAACCCGCTGCAAGATGAACGCGGCAAGCTTGACGTTCCGCCCTGGCTCCTTTAGATCGCCCGCTCTCGCATTGGTCGCAATACCAGTGCGCACGGATTCTTATATGTGAAAGGTGCGACTATGGCGCGTCGCTGCGAATTGACCGGCACGGGTGTTTTGACGGGAAACAACGTCTCCCACGCTCAGAACAAGTCCCGCCGCCGTTTCCTGCCGAACCTGTGCGATGTGACCCTGGCTTCCGAGAAGCTTGGTCGCAATTACAAACTGCGCATTGCGGCCAAGGCCCTGCGTTCGGTTGACCATGTCGGTGGGCTTGATGCCTTCCTCCTCAAGGCCCGTGACGAGAAGCTCTCGGACAAGGCCCTGAAGATCAAGCGCGACCTGAAAAAGGCTCTGGTGGCGTAAGCAACCGGACGACCTGATGACATTCCAACGCCCGCGGCCTGCCGCGGGCGTTGTCGTGTGCGCAATCGCGCTATAGCCTCCTCGCAACACGCGGGGAGGCTTTTTTATGCGCACCACTTCATGGATGATTTCACTGGCGGTCCTGGCACTGGCCGGCTGCGGCCAGAGCGACGTCACTGAGCCTGCGGTTGACGGCGCCGGTGCGGATGCCCGGGGTGAAAACGTCGCCGATCTGGTGATCTGGGGCGGACCGATCTACACCGCGCTTGATGACACCCCGCAGGTCGAGGCGGTCGCCGTGCGCGATGGCCGGATCGCCTTTGCCGGTCCCGAGGATGCGGCCCAGGCCTGGCTTGGCGAAGAGACCCGTCTTGTCGACCTCAATGGCACGGCGATGTATCCCGGCTTCACGGACAGCCATATCCACGTCTTCGGCGTCGGCCAGCGTGAGCGCATCCTCAATCTCGATGACGTCACCTCGGTCGCCGACCTTGTCTCCCGCGTCGAGATCGCGCTGGAGGGCGTCCCGGAGGGGGCGACCCTGACCGGGCGCGGCTGGATTGAGACCCATTGGCCGGAAGGCCGCTTCCCGACCCGTCAGGATCTCGACGCGGTCTCACCGGACAATCCGGTCATTCTCAGACGGGCCGACGGCCATGCCCTGGTGGCCAATTCGGTGGCGCTCGAGGCTGTTGGCGTGACCCGGGACAGCGTTGCGCCGTCGGGCGGTGAAATCCTGTTCGACAGCGACGGCGATCCGACCGGCATCCTTGTTGATACGGCCATGGGAGCGGTCAGCTCGCTGATCACCCCGCCATCCGGCGAAGAAGCCGCGGAGATCTATGTCGAGGGTGCCGAGCGTCTCGTCAGCCTCGGCTGGACCGGTGCCCACGACATGTCGGTGCCGTGGAGTTCTGTGGAGATGATCGAGGGCCTGGCCGAAGCCGGTCGCCTGCCGCTTCGGACCTATTTGTCGGTCGGACCGGAAGGCTATGCGCCGCTGGCAGCCGGTGGTCGCCGCGATGTCGCCGATGGCCGGGTCATTACCCGCGCCGTGAAACTCTATATGGACGGGGCGCTGGGCTCGCGCGGCGCCGCCCTCCTCGAACCCTATTCCGATCGCCCGGAATCCTCCGGCCTGGCCATCGCCGAAGCCGACGAGACCACGGGCCTGTTCACCCAGGCCCTGCGCGACGGCATCCAGATGAATGTCCATGCCATTGGCGACCGCGGCAATCGCTACCTGCTCAACTGGGTCGAGGAAGCCCTCGCCCAAGTGCCCGAGGAGGAGCGCGCCATCGCGGACTTCCGCTGGCGTGACGAGCACAGCCAGATCATTGATCCGGCCGATATTCCGCGCTTCGCCGAACTCGGCGTGATTGCCTCTTTCCAGCCCTCGCACGCCATCGGGGATCTGCACTTCGCGCCCGACCGCCTCGGCGATGAGCGCCTGGTCGGTGCCTATGCCTGGCAGAGCCTGCTCGATGCCGGCGCCCACATCACCGGCGGTTCCGATGCCCCGGTCGAGCAGGGTGACCCGCGCATCGAGTTTTACGCCGCCGTCGCCCGTGCCGACCTGTCAGGTTTCCAGGGCGAGAACTGGCATCCCGAGGAAGCCCTGTCGCGCGAGGATGCGCTCAAATTCTTCACCGCCTGGCCGGCCTATGCCTCTTTCCGCGAGGACGATCTCGGCACCATCGCGGTTGGCATGCGCGCCGATTTCACCATCTTCTCCGAGGACATCATGACCATCCCGGCCGCCGACATCCTGAGCGTCGAGCCATGGATGACCGTGGTCGATGGCGAGGTGGTGTTCGAGAGCCCGGACAGTTTCCACAATGGCGGCGAATAGGGTCCTCTCTTCCTGATGGGCCAATCCGCCCGCTGTCCGGAGCCCGGCTGCCTCGGTATCGCAGGGCCGGGCTCATGAAGGAGTGCCGGTCATAGACCTCACATTGGGTACATTCTTCGGGGTCATGTCGATCCTGATCAGCTTCCTCTGCTTGCTGCTGGCCGGGTTCTTGTTGACCGTGCCCACAGTGCGCAGGCTGCCGAACAGCTTGCTCGCGGTCTTCCTGCTGCTGACGGCGATCGAGCTGAGCGGTTGGCTGTGGGTCAATCCGGGCAATGTCAATTCCTGGCTCAACGGCGTCAGGGAGGCGCTCGGCTTTCTCCAGATGCCGGTCTTCTTCGGCTTCTTCGTCTCGTCCTGCTATTCGGACGTCGCTCCGAGGCGTCGCGATCTCCTGCACCTCGTGCCCTTCCTGATCGCGCTCGTGCTGGTCATGCCGGGCAGTCAGATCCCCTTCATGCCAGTGTCCGGAGCCGAAGCCGGAGCCGGGCTGCGCCTCACCGAGCTGGAAGCCGATGCGCTGTGGATCGGCAGCCATCTCCAGTATTACGGCTATATGAGCGCCGTGCTGGCGGTCCTGTGGCAGTTCCGCAGGCTGTTTCGCGAACATCATTCCGGCGCGCGATCCGAGATGCTGATCTGGCTGACCCAGTTGGCGGCGGTCTCCTTGATCGCGCACACGCTCATCCTGGTGCGCAATCTTCTCAGCTACACGACAGCGAGCCATCTGGTGCTGGCCCTGCAGGTTTTCGGTGCGCTTCTGGCGCTGGCGATCACAACCTGGATCGCCTTGAAGTCGCTCCTCCAGCCGCACCTGTTCCGCGATGTCGACCGGCGCGTGCTGGCGCTTGGAAAGCAGCGGAGCGAGGGCGGGTCGGGGCAAGAGCCGGATGCCCGGCAGCAACAGGTCGAGACGTTGCTGGCCTTCATGGACGCGCACGAGCCGTATCTGAATCCGCGACTGAGTCTGGCCGCCCTGGCCGATCAGATCGCCATGACGCCGCGCGAAGTATCCGAACTGCTCAACCAGTCGACCGGGATGCATTTCTTCGATTTCGTGAATGGCTACCGGGTCAGGAAAGCCCAGGACCTGCTCCTCGCCACGCCGCGGCAGTCGGTGCTCGAAATCCTCTACGCGGTCGGCTTCAACTCCAAATCCTCGTTCAACACCGCCTTCCGCAAACATGCAGGCCTGACCCCGAGCGCCTATCGTGCGCGCGGACCGGAAGCGTGAGGACCACGTTCGGGTAAGCGCCCGACGGTCCGACTTTCGGCAAAACGGTTCGACTTCACGAAGTCGGTCGAGGCCCGTCACCCGCTCCGGCATTGATGACCCCACACAAGACGAGGGGTCCCATCATGTTTGCCAATCTACCCGCCGCCCATCTCATGGGCGCTGTCCTCAGCCTCACACTGAGCGCCTGCAGCCTGTCCGAACCCGGACCGAGTTTCGTTGACGAGCCGGTGACGCAGGCCGCTCAGGCCCTTGTCGAGCCCTGGGTCTCCGGGACGGCGCCGGGTGTCGCCGTAGCGGTCGCGCTGGACGGCGAGCTTGTCTGGGCGCGTGGTGCCGGCTTGGCCAATCTCGAGCATGCCGTCCCGATTGCGCCGGAGACCGTGTTCCAGGTTGCCTCGGTCTCCAAGCAATTCACCGCTTTCGCGGTCCTGTTGCTGGCCTCCGAGGGCGCGATCTCGCTCGATGATGATATCCGCGATTACATTCCCGAACTCGCCGCACCGCCGCAAACCATCACCGTGCGCCATCTGCTCGACCATGCGGGCGGGCTGCGTGAGCAGGGCACGCTGACGGCCATGGCCGGATGGCTCGATGATGACATCCGGACCCGCGACCAGCAGCTCGACCTGAATGCCCGCCAGCGCGGTGTGAATTTCCCGGCGGGAAGCGAGATCGAATACAGCAATACCGGCTATACGCTGCTCGCAGAGATCGTCGCGCGGGTCTCGGGCCTGTCCTTCGACGCCTTCACCCGGACCCGCATGTTCGAGCCTCTCGGCATGACGGCAACGCGGTTTCATGGCGACCGAAACGCCCTCATTCCCGATCGGGCAACATCCTACTTCCCGTCCGGTGACAGTTTCGCCCCGATCATCTCGGCGGGTGAAACCATCGGCTCGACCGGTCTCTATACCAACGCGCTGGATCTGCTGACCTGGAGCCGGAATTTCGAGACACGGCAGGTCGGGAGCGATTTTGTGTTCGAGCAGATGGCCGAACGCAACCACGCCAGCAATGGAGATGTGGCGGTCTTTGGCCGCGGCCAGGAGCGGCGTATGGTCAACGGGCTGGAGACCTGGTCCCATGGTGGCCGCGATGACGGATACCGCTCCTTCGTCCTGCGCGTCCCGGAACATGGCTTTGCCCTGTCAATTCTCAGCAACCGGACCGACTTCGATACCGCGGCTCTCGCCTTTGACCTGGTCGAGCTGTTTCTGGGCGATGCCCCGGAGTATCAGCCGGAGACCAGAGCGGACTGGGCAGAAGCCACCCGGGCAGAGCTGGAGCCGTATGCCGGACACTACGAGATCTATCCGGGTGTCATTTTTACGATCTCCGCCGATGATGACGGCTTGAAATTCGCCCAATTCGGGGTGCCGGGCGGTGAGGCCGTCACCCTCCCGCAAATCGGCCCGCGTGAGTTCCAGCTCTCGGCCGCGACGGATATCGCCCTGGTATTCGAGGCGCCGGAAATCGGGCCGTCGCAGGGCCTGGACTATCGTATCGGTCTGCACGGCATGATACCCGGCCGGCGCATCGAACTGGCCCCGTTTGACCCGGCCTCGGTGAGCCTGGCCGACTATACCGGCCTTTATGAAAGCGACGAGCTGGCCACACGCTATGTGTTGACCGTGCAGGACGGCGTTCTGGTCGCCGATCATGCGCGTCGCCCGGCGTTCAGCTTCACGCCCTATCAGGTCGACACTTTCCTCTCCCTGTCGGGCCCGCTTCAGGCTGTAACCTTCACTCGCGATGGCAATCGCCAAGTGTCGGGCATGCTCGCCTCGGCCGCGCTGGCCGAAAACATCCGGTTTGAACGGGTCACACCGTGACCGGAACGGCGCGCCTCAATTGACCGCGAAGGCCAGCACCAGCGTTCTCTGTGCGCGGTTGTAATTGTCGTCCGAGACCATCAGCAGGATGGTCCGGCCATCATGCTCGAGAACGGCGAGGCCCTCGAAATTGTCGACGGCCTTGCCGGCTTCCAGCGTGCCGAGCAGCTCGGGCTGGATGGGGGCCTGCCCGCCGGCCTCCAGCGCCCCGGCGTCAAAGCGCAGGATGCGGATCCGATTGCCAATGCCGGTCTGCCAGAAGCGTTCCAGCGCATAGACGGCACCGTCATGGTAATCGAGGGCCGTCAGGCCGTAGTCAGGCTCGGCCGCCAGCTGCGCCTCACGCCAGGTGTCGCCGTCCCGGGTCCATAGCGCATGGCTCCCCCCATCGCCGTCCTCGACGCCCGCCAGCAGGCGTCCGCCGGGCAGAGCGGTCAGGCCTTCCATGCCGCCATTATTGGAAAAGCCCGAGGCGCCGGGTGGAGCGGGAAACGCGACCCCGACACTGTCCAGCCCGCCCCAGTCGTCACCGAGCGCATAGGTATTGATGCGGTGGTCCCGCTCAAAGCTGACCGCGTAGACGCCGTTGCCAAGAAAGGCGAGCGCTTCGCTGTCGGCAGCCGCGCCGTCGAGGGGGCGGCCGTCGCGGGACAGTATCGGGGCGATGGCGATATCACCGACGCTGAACGTCCCGTAGGTCTCACTCCAGCCAAAGCGGGCGGTCATCCAGTAGGCGCTGTCGGAGACGGCGATCAGGCGCGTCCCATCCGCTGAAATGCCCAGCGCCGAGAAGCCGCCAAAGCGGTTGTCGGGATGGGACAGCTCGACACCGCCCAGATAGGTCAGCTGGTCCAGATCCGTGCGCTCAGGCTCCGCATCGTAAAGCGCGACCGGCAGGGCGAGGCTCCGGGTGAGGTCCGCGCCGGGCGAGCAGGCCGCGAGCAGGACAAGCAGGGGGAGAAGGCGCATCGGGGATCGAAATGAGGACATGTAACCCGGTTCCAGCACGCAAGGCCTGACACGCCACCGGGCGCATCCCGATCCACGGATCGCTTGCCCGCCAGCAGGCCGTATCCGGATCATCAGGTCAAGGGTGTGTCTGTTTGACGCCATCCGCTTTTCATCCCGGATGCAGGCTGCGGGGCGCTCTCCACCACGTTACTCTGCGTTATCCCCCGCTCCAGCGCCCTTCCTTCTCCCTTGGGAGAAGGTGTCCCGGAGGGGCGGATGAGGGGGATTCTCCGGGAAATACCGGGGTTTACCCCCCACCCTGACCCTCTCCCCAGGGAGAGGGAATTCGCCTCGCCGACAAAACTTATCCGCCCCCTTCCCGCATCGCCGATAATGCCTGCGGTTTTCGGGACGGGAGGCGCGAGCTCAGTCACTTGTGCCCGGAAACGTGCGGAGCCTGTCCGCGTACGGGGGTGACATCCCGATACTCCGGCAGGGCGTGCGACATGGTCGCGGGGCACTAAACGACCGACCCCATCTACCTGTCGCGTTGGAATCGGGGGCGAGAGCGTCCGGGAAAACTCCGCGTGCGGGATGCTTGTCGAAGCTACCCTCATAAATACAGCGCTTTATCGGCTCCGGCCGGCATCCCGCTCCCTCCTCTGCCCAAACCGCCAGGCGCCAAGCGTCGTGGCGATCTCGGTGTTTGGGTTCGGGCCTGGGTCAGGCGCGGCGCGTGACCCCGGCGAAGTCGGTGCGCTTCAGGCCGGGTCGACCGGAGGAGACGCTCGAGCCCTTGCCGCCATCCTCGTCGAACAGGGCGGCGAGCTGGTCGGTCATGGCGCCGCCGAGTTGTTCGACGTCATTGATGGTGACCGCGCGGCGATACCAGCGGGTGACGTCATGGCCGATGCCGATGGCGAGCAGTTCGACTTCCGAGCGGGTCTCGATCATGGCGATGGTCTCGCGCAGATGGCGTTCCAGATATCCGGCGGAATTGGCCGACTGGGTGCCGTCATCGACCGGGGCGCCGTCCGAGATCACCATCATGATGCGGCGTTGTTCGGGTCGCGCGGCCATCCGTTTCCAGGCCCAGAGCAGGGCCTCGCCATCGATGTTTTCCTTCAGGAGGCCCTCGCGCATCATCAGGCCGAGATTGACCCGGGCCCGGCGCCAGGGCGTGTCGGCGGCCTTGTAGATGATATGGCGCAGATCATTGAGGCGGCCCGGGTTGGGCGGCTTGCCCTCGGCCAGCCACTGCTCCTTCGAGCGTCCGCCTTTCCAGGCCTTGGTGGTGAAGCCGAGGATCTCGGTCTTCACGCCGCAGCGTTCCAGAGTGCGGGCGAGGATATCGGCGCAGGCGGCTGCGACCATGATCGGACGGCCGCGCATGGAGCCGGAATTATCCAGGACAAGGGTGACGATGGTATCGCGGAATTCGGTGTCGCTCTCTTGCTTGTAGGACAGCGGCAGGGTCGGGTCGGCAATGACCCGGGCGAGGCGGGAGCCGTCCAGCACGCCTTCCTCGAGGTCGAACATCCAGGCGCGTTCCTGCTGCGCCATCAGGCGGCGCTGGAGCCGGTTGGCGAGGCGGCCGACGACCTGGTCGAGACCCTTGAGCGTGTTGTCGAGATATTTGCGGAGGCGCTCGAGTTCCTCACTGTCGCACAGGTCAGAGGCCTGGATGACCTCGTCGAACTCGCGCGTGAAAACCTTGTAGGCATTGGCATTGGCGTCATTGACGGGCTGCCAGTTTGGACGCATCGAGGTCTGCGCCGCGCCCTCGTCATCCATCGCATCGACGCGGGTTTCGGCATCATCGGTGTCGGCGTTGATCTCTTCCTCGTCTCCCGCCGTACCGGCCGCGTCCGGCGTGTCGGGCTGCTCGCCCTGGCTGCCGTCATCGTCCTCGTCGTCGCCGGTTCTTTCCTCGCGATCGACGCCTTCATCATCATCGTCGGGATTGTCGGAGTCCTCTGGATCGCCGCCGAGTTCGTCGGACAGGTCGAGATCCTGGATGACGGTGCGCAGCAGTTCGGCAAAGGCGAGCTGGTCGTCGGCATTCTCGGCGAGGGCGTCGAGCGAGAGGCCGGCGACGCTTTCCATCTGGTCACGCCAGAGCCCCATCAGACCAGCGGCCTCCGGCGGTGCCGGGTTACCCGAGATGCGCTCGCGAACCAGCAAGGCGAGGGCTTCTTCCATCGGGGCGGCCTGGCGATCCTCGACCCGCTGCCAGCCTTTCTGGCGGCAACGCATGGCCAGGGCCGCGTCCAGATTGCCGGCCATGCCGCGCATGTTCCTGGCGCCAAGCGCTTCGACGCGGGCCTGTTCAGCGGCATGGAAAATCGCCCGTGCCGTGGCGCCAGGCGGCAGCGCCCGCATGTGGGCGGCCTCGTCATGATGGGCCAGCCGCAGGGCCAGCGCATCGGCCCGGCCCCGGACCGCCGCGGCGGCCTCGGATGAGGGTTCGCTTCCCGGATTGGGCAGGACCATGCGCCCCCCCGACAGGCCGGCAATTTCGCCGCCGAAGCGCACGTCAAGGTCCCGGTCGCCGGCAATGGCGCGGGTGGTGATGGACAGGGCGCGCTTGAAGGCGTCCGGATCGGAAGGCGGCTCACTCATAGCCGTGAACCTAGCCGATTGATCGCGGAAATCGAGCCGTCAGGGCCATTGATTGCCAGTCGCGCTGCAGCGGCCGCCGCGGCGCGTCGTCAACCTCTTGCTAACCCCGGGGTGAAAAACTGGACAGTGGACCTGTATCGGCAAAAATGCCGGACGGGCGACTAGTTGGTGGCGAGTGTCGGCAGGATGACCTTTTCGGTCCATTCCATGGCCGCCGTGAACTCTGCGCTGCAGCACATGAGCATGCTGCAAAGGGAAAGTGCCGCTGTGCACACCCGGATCGCGACGGGGCTCAAGGTAGGCAGTGCCAGCGATAATGGCACGGTGTGGGCGATGGCCCACGGCATGCGTGCGGACAATGAGTCGCGTGGCAGCGCGCTGACCTCGATGGATCTGGGAATTGGCGTTGTCGAGACAGCCCTGGCGGCGTCTGAAGGGATATCCGACCTGATGGTCGAGATGCACGGAAAGCTCGTTGCTGCGACGGACACGACCCTCGACGAGCAGAGCTGGCGCAGCCTGATGACCGACTTCATCGAGCTTGGGAACCAGGCCCAGCGCCTCGCCGAGAATGCCAGCTTCAATGATCTCAACCTGCTGGAAAGTGGCGGCGAGGACCTGTCCGTCCTGATCGGCTCCACACCCGGTCAGACCCTCACCATTGCCGCCGAGGACCTGACCGATGGCGGCGGAATTTTCGACGCCGGCCTGGCCGCCAACCTGCCGCAGAGCGACAACGCGATTGTGACGACCCAGCCGACCAGTGCCGATGTCACGGCGTTCGAAAGCTCGATGAGTGATGTGACCGCTTCGGTTTCGCGTCTTGGCGTGGGGCTGAAGTCTTTGGAGATCCAGAAGACACTTCTGGTCAAGCAGATCGATGTGACCGAGGCCGGGATCGGCAATCTTGTCGATGCGGACCTTGGCCGTGACAGCGCCCGCCTCCAGGCCTTGCGGGTCCGTGAGGAACTGGGCGTGCAGGCTTTGGAAATCGCCAACCGCGCGCCCCGTGTCATCCTCAACTTCTTCCAGTAAACGCACGCCCTCGCTGGCGATAGCCGGAACGCGCCCTAAATGCTGGGGCAGCAAAAGGGTCCGAGGATATCATGACGACCATTATCATCGGAGCGGGTATGGCCGGCCTGGCCTGTGCGCGGCGTCTCGCCGATGCGGGCGAGGCTGTGATCGTGCTCGACAAGGGCCGCGGCCTCGGCGGCCGCCTGGCGACCCGGCGCGGCGATGCCGGTGTGTTCGATCACGGCGCCCAGTATGTCACCGCCCGTGCCCCCGCGTTTCAGACTTTCCTCGACCAGGCCCGGACAAGCGGCGCGGCCGGCCTGTGGCCGCGACGCGATGATGACGAGGCGTGGTGGGTCGGTGAGCCTGGCATGAGCGGTCTGGTCGCCCCGCTGGCCGAGGGTCTGGATATCCGTCGCTCGCATCGGGTGTCGGCCCTGCGCAAGTTTGAAGCCGGCTGGTTGATTGATGTCGATCAGCCGACCAGCGGGCAAATCTCGGCCGACCGGGTTGTGCTGGCCATTCCGGCACCCCAGGCCCGGACGCTTCTGGCTGGCCATGCCGATTTCGCGGCGCCGCTCGACGCCGTCGTCTATGCGCCGTGCTGGACCCTGATGCTGACCGTGTCCGAGACGCTCGGTGTCGCGCCGGACGTGCATCGGAGCTCTGACGGCCCCTGCGCCTGGCTGGCCCGCAATACCAGCAAGCCGGGCCGCCCGAGTGGTCAGGAAGCCTGGGTCATGCAGGCCGGGCCGCGCTGGAGCGAGATTCACCTGGAAGAGGACGCCGCAGCCGTCACCGAGCGCTTGTGCGATGCCTTCCGCGACTGGGCCGGCGTCCCGGTGACCATTCTTCATGCCGCCGTGCATCGCTGGCGCTATGCCCGGGTGATGGAAGCCTTGGGTGAGCCTTTCCTGTGGGACAAGGATCAAGACCTCGGTCTGGCCGGCGACTGGTGTCTTGGGCCCCGCGTCGAGGCCGCCTTCCTGTCCGGTCACCGCCTCGCCGGATCAATGCTCGGCCATCAGACGCCGTAGACCTCCTGGGCGACGGCATAGGTGTTGGCATAGGCGACCACCGAAGCCTCGATCGGATCGGCATAGCCGCCACCAATTCCCATCGAGACGGGAATGCCCTGTCGCCGACAGGCGTCCAGCACCATCCGGTCGCGGTCCATCAGACCGGCGTGGCTGAGTGAAAGCCGTCCCAGCTTGTCTTCGGCCAGGGGGTCAACGCCCGCCTGGTAAAGCACAAAGTCCGGGCGGAAGCCGAGGACAGCCGGCAAGTGGGTGTCGAGCGTGGCGAGGTAAGCCGCGTCCTGCGTGTCGTCCGGCAGGTTCACATCGAGATCGCTGACCTGCTTGCGGAAGGGGAAATTCTTCTCGCCATGCATCGAGAAGACAAACACATCGGGATGGTCGCCGAGAATGGCGGCATTGCCGTCGCCCTGGTGAACATCAAGGTCGATGATGGCGATCCGGCTGGCCAGCCCGGTCTCGAGCAGGTGCAGGGCCGTCACCGCGAAATCATTATAGATGCAATAGCCCGAACCAAAATCGCGGTGGGCGTGATGAGTGCCCCCGGCCAGCTGTCCGGCAATCCCGTCCTGCAGCGCCGCCTCGGCCGCTGCGATGGCACCGCCGACCGTGGCCCGGGTCCGTGTGACCAGGCCTTCAGACCAGGGAAAGCCGATGCGGCGGATCGCCGCGCGGTCCAGCTGTCCGGTCTCGAAAGCCTCGACATAGGCCGCATCATGAGCACGCAGGATGGCGTCGGTCGTCGCCAGCGGCGAGACGCTCAGCTCATCCTCGCGGACGATGCCTGTGGCCACCAGTCGATCGCGCAAGGCCGTGTACTTGCCACCGGGAAAACGGTGACCGTCCGGCAGCGGGAGCGAGAACGTATCGGAGTAGAAGACCTGCATCCGCCGCAAACTAGGCCGATAACGGGTAAAGTCACCTCCGTCGGGAGCCGGACGCTAGAGGCGGTAGTGCTTGGCCAGCAGGGCGATCAGCTCGTTCAGCTTGGCTTTCTGATCCGCGGCATCGCCGCTCTCGATGGCGTGGCTGACACAATGGCTGGCATGGTTCTTGAGGATTTCCCCTTCAACCGCGGCCAGCGCTGACTTGACCGCTGACAATTGCGTGAGGACGTCGATGCAGTAGCGATCTTCCTCGATCATGCGGGCAATGCCGCGCACCTGACCCTCAACGCGCTTCAGACGAGCGAGGCTGGCGGTGCGGGCAGGGATCAGGGCGGTGTGGGTCTCTGTCATGCGGATTGTATACCCCCGGGGGGTATGTTAGGGCAAGCCACATGAAACAAGCTGCTGTCCGTATCCTCACCCCGGTTTTCTGCGCGGCCGTGCTGGCCGGCTGCGCCAGCATTGACCCGTCCCGCGAGCGCGCGCTGGTGCTCGACGAAGTCTCCGAACGGACGGGTTATGCGGCCGAAACGGTGACGCCTCCGGCCGGCCAACCGCTCGCTGAAGACGAAGCTGTCGCGATGGCCATCGCCAATAATCGGCGTCTGATGGCGCAGCTTTCCGAAGCCGGCCTGGCGCGCGCCGATTGGGTCACGGCCTCCCGTCCCACCAATCCGGTCATTGGTGTCACCAGCTTCCCCGGAAACGGGACTGGCCGCATCTGGGACGTTGATCTGCGTGCCTCGCTGCTGGGCATTGCCGCGACGCCGTGGCGGGCCGAAGCCGCGCACAACCGGTACGAGGCCCGGCGGTCTGCAACCGTCCTCGCGGTCATCGACTTCATCGCCGAGACGCGGCGCGCCTGGGTCGATGCTGTCGCCGCGCGTCAGCGCCTGGATCTGCAGCAGCGGATCCGCGATGCCGCCGCGGCCAGCCTGGTCGTGGCCGAGGAGATGCGCTCTGCCGGCAATTCGCCGCTGATGGATCTGGAACGCGAGCGGGTGTTTGCCGAGCAGGCCGAGCTGGATTTTCTGGCCGCCGAGCATACCGCCCTGCAGGCCCGGCTGATGCTGTCGCGTCAACTCGGTGTCGAGATCACGGCCGATAGCCTGCCAGACCGGCTCGAGGGACTTGATCCGGCTGGTTTTGACATCCCGGATGCGGATGCCATGACGGCCAGCCTGCCACTGGCAGCGGCCCGTGCCCGTGTAGAAGCCACAGCAGGTGAAGCGGGTCTGGAGAATTGGGCCACCCTGCTGGAGCATGTCGAGCTGGGCGGTGTCTGGGAGCGGGATGACCGGGAATGGTCGCGTGGCTGGACGCTGGAGTTCGCCTTGCCCGTCTTCGACCTCGGTGAGGCCCGGCGCACTGCGGGGCGCCTGCGGGCCGAACAGGCGATCGATCACCATGCCGGTCTGGTGCACGAGATCCGGACCTCGATTCAGGCCGCCGAAGCCAGTGCCGATCTGGCCCAAGCCCGGCTCGCCCGCATCGAGCGCGAGGCCTTGCCGACCAGCGAGCGCCTGATGGATGCGACAATGCGTCAATACAATGCGATGCAGGTGAGCGTTTTCGATCTGATGGCTGCCGTCCAGATGCGGACCCGGACCGGGCAATCCTATGTCGATGCACTGACCGATCTGCACCGGGCCCGCATTGCCCTGCAGCAAATTCGTGCCGGAGGCTCACCGCATGGCGTGGGTCTCTCGGCGGCTGGCGGAGCGGCTCCGATGATGGCCGAGGGAGGTCACTGATGGCGATTTCAAGACGCGATGCCCTGCTCGTCGGTGGTGTCGGTGTTGCTGCGGCCGGTCTGGGGACCGGCGCCGCATCGGCCCAGCCGGTGCGGGCGGCGGCTCATACCGCTTCGGTCCCGCATGATAGGGATTACGCGCCGGGTCGCGCCGGACGCGACTATACACCTGTCGTGACGCCGGACGGGGCGACGCTGCCCTTCCGCGTGGTCGACGGGGTCAAGATTTTTCATCTCGTCCCGGAAGAGGTCGAGCATGAATTTGCCCCGGGCCTGTCGGCGCGAACCTGGGGCTATAATGGTCGCACCCATGGCCCCACCATCGAGGCGGTCGAGGGTGACAAGGTCCGCATCTACGTCACCAACCGCCTGCCAGCGCCGACCACGGTGCACTGGCACGGTGTCATCCTGCCCTCCGGCATGGATGGTGTCGGCGGGCTCTCGCAGCGCTCGATCGCGCCGGGTGAAACCTTCGTCTACGAGTGGACCTTCCGCCAGCACGGCACATTCATGTACCACTCGCATCATGACGAGATGACCCAGATGGCACTGGGGATGATGGGCATGATCGTGGTCCATCCGCGCCAACCCGCCGGCCCGCGTCCGGACCGTGACTATGCGATCATGCTCTCGGAATGGGCCTTGCACCCCGGTGCCGAGCGGCCCGATCCGAACGCCATGTCGGGCTTCAACGTTCTGACCATGAATGCGCGCTGCTATCCCGGGACCTCGCCCCTGATCGCCCAGCGTGGCGAGCGGGTCCGGCTGCGCTTCGGCAATCTTTCGGCCATGGACCATCACCCGATCCACCTGCACGGCTATGCCTTCACCATCACCGAGACCGATGGCGGTGCAATTCCGGCCAGTGCGCGTCATCCCGATACCACGGTGCTGGTCCCGACCGGCTCGACCCGGACGGTGGAATTCATTGCCGACAATCCGGGTGACTGGGCCATGCACTGCCACATGACCCACCACGTCATGAACCAGATGGGCCATGTGCCCAACCTGACCGGCGTCAACGCCCGCCGGATCGATCGCGCCGTTGGCAGCCTGCTCCCGACCTATATGACGATGGGCCAGGATGGCATGGGCGAGATGGGTCAGCATATCGAGATGGGTCACATGCCGATCCCGGACAATTCCCTGCCCATGGTCGGCGCCCGCGGTCCGCGCGACTACATCACCATGGGCGGCATGTTCACGATCCTGAAGGTGCGTGACCGTCTGACCGGTGACGGCGATCCCGGCTGGTATGACAATCCCGAAGGCGAGGCCCGTGCGGCCCGCGCCGATGAACTGGCCCGCGACGGGATTGACCCGAATGCGGTCTGACACCCACTTCACCCGAAAGGACTGACGCCATGATCACCCTTCTGACCACCAGCTTTCTGCTCGCCACCGGCGCCGTCGATCACCATGATCATCATGGCGGCGACCATCATGGAGCCATGGCCAGCGAGATGGCTGCGCAATCGGTCACCTTCGGGGATGTCCGCACAGTCGACGTCGAGGCCCGCACCGCCATCATCCGTCATGGCGCCATGCCGGAGGTCGGCATGGGCGCGATGGTCATGCCGTTCATGATCGATGAGGCGGTGGATATCTCACTGTTCGAACCCGGCGCGGCCCTCACCATCACCGTCACCAGCGACGAAGAGGGCCTGCACGTGATTGCCGCCGAACCGGAAGCCGACGCCGGCTGACCGGCAGGGTCAGGCCGCGCTCTTCACCTTGGCTTCCGGCAGGTCCACGCCGAACACGCGCTGATACATTTCGGCGATGACCGGGCGTTCCAGCTCGTCGCACTTGTTCAGGAAGGTCAGGCGGAAGGCCATGCCGAGATCGCCGAAGATTTCCTGGTTCTCGGCCCAGGTCAGCACGGTGCGCGGGCTCATCACGGTGGAGATGTCACCATTGATGAAGGCTTCGCGGGTCAGATCGGCCATCTTGACCATGTCGGAGACCTGCTTGCGGCCGTCTTCGGAGGCGGCCAGCTTCTTCATCTTGGCCAGGACGATGGCGTTCTCGGTCTCGCGCGGCAGATAGTTCAGCGTGGCCACGATCGACCAGCGGTCCATCTGGCCCTGGTTGATCTGCTGGGTGCCGTGATAGAGGCCGGTGGTGTCGCCGAGGCCGATCGTGTTGGTGGTGGCGAACAGGCGGAAATACGGGTGCGGACGGATCACCTTGGTCTGGTCCAGCAGGGTCAGCGAGCCCGAGGCTTCCAGCACGCGCTGGATCACGAACATCACGTCCGGACGACCGGCGTCATATTCATCGAACAGGAGCGCGATCGGGCGTTGCAGGGCCCAGGGCAGGATGCCTTCCTGGAATTCGGTGATCTGCTTGCCGTCCTTCAGCACGATGGCGTCCTTGCCGACCATGTCGATACGGCTGACATGGCTGTCCAGATTGACCCGGACCATCGGCCAGTTGAGGCGCGCGGCGACCTGCTCGATATGCGTGGACTTGCCGGTGCCGTGATAGCCCTGGACCATCACCCGGCGATTATAGGCAAAGCCGGCCAGGATGGAGCGCGTCGTGGCCGGATCGAACACATAGTCCGGATCCATGATCGGCGTGTGCTCGTCAGGGGTGGAGAACATGGCGACATCAAAGCCGGGGTCGAAGCCGAACAGCTTCTGGCAATCGGCTACGGCATCAGGGGCGGAAAGGGGAAAACTGTCGCTCATCAAACCCGTCTTTTTGGCTGGGCGCGCTGTCGGTAATCTGCGGTCATTGCTGCGGCGCGCAATCGGTCTGTCAACGGAGGTATCGCAGGCAAGGCCCCGCTTCAAGTCAATGGCCGTGACGGAGTGCGGTTCAGACCCGTCGATGCCCGCGCAAAGCGAAGTAGGCGAGGGTGATGATCGCCATTTCGAGGAGGATGACGATCAGCCCGAACTGGCCGTTGTAATACTGGCCGTCGGTGATGCGCAGCCAGGTGCCGATATGCGCGAGGCTGGCAAGCGCCATGGCATAGACGCCGGCGCGCCGTTGTCTGGCAATCAGCACAAGTCCGGCAAGCCAGGCGAGGGTCATCAGGACGAGGCCGGCGAGGTCCAGGCCATCGGAGCGCTGGATGGCAGTGCCGACATCAAGATTGCCGATCCGCGGATGCCAGGCACCGCTGAGACTGCCCACAAACATCGCGCACCAGAGAAACATGTAGAGCATGGGCAGGGCGGCCAATGCGACCGCCGCTATCTGCGGAGCGCGCCACTGAAGTGAGTTTGAGGCCATCTGTGCTTCCCGTTCGTCTCGCGACCGTACAAAGAGCCGTATCGGAAAACAAACACGGCTTTCTGTCATGGCCTCAAGCCATCCCCGCGCTTTTCAGAATCTGGTAGGACGCGATCACCCGACCCAGTTGTTCTTCGCTGGAACGATCACCACCATTCGCGTCCGGGTGGAATTGCTTGACCAGTTCGGCATAGCGCTTGCGGACCGTCGCCGGGTCCACATCAGGATCGAGCGACATGGTTTCGAGGGCCTTGGTCTGCAGCCGGCCCATGGATTTTTCGCGCGGGGCTTCCTTGTGCGGGTCCTTGCGGTCACCGAACATGCCATAGGGATCGTTGAACCCGTCGGCAAAATCCCGGCTGGCCTTCGTCGCCCGGGCTGAGGCGGAATGGGTATTGCGCCAGTTCCAGGTCGGCCGGTGACCATAGGCCGCGCTCTCGCGGAAGGACTGCGCCGCCTGTTCGCCCATGCCTTCGAAGAAATTCCAAGACTTGTTGTATTCCGACGCGTGGCTTTGACAGAACCAGTAGAAATCATTCAGCCGGTCATTCGACTTCGGCGCCCGGCTATCGCCGTGCTTGCGGCAGCCAGGCCACTCGCAGACACGCTCCTCCGGCGCCGGCTTGTCCTTGGGCGGCTTGATGCGGATGTCTTTGAACCGCGGCTTATATGGGTAGGCTTCGGACATGATCCCCGATTATGGTCACGCGTCTGTAAAGCGGCAATGAAGCGAATGAACAAAGAGGTGCAAATATGGGTGCTGTCGCCGACCGTATCGAGGAGAAACTGCAAAAAGCCTTCGCGCCCAGCGCTTTGACGGTGACTGATGACAGTCATTTGCATGCCGGACACGCTGGGGCCCGCCCCGGCGGCGAAAGCCATTTCACAGCAGACATCACCGCCAGCCAGTTTGACGGCCTGACCCGCCTTGCCCGCCACCGGCTGGTCAACGACGTGCTGGCAGAGGAGCTTGCCGGACCGGTCCATGCGCTGGTGATCCGGGCGCGGGGTCTCAACGAATAAGCATCAGGTCCTTCTTGTCCCCAGCCGGGGCGAGCCCCGGGCTGTAACGTTCACCTGGCGAGAGAGGGATGACCCATGTTTCGGCGACTGACCCAGACCGGACTACCGGCATTGGCGGCCCTTCTGGCGTCCGCGTGCAGCACCAGTTTCGATACGCCAACCACGCTCTCCTCAACCGGGCAATTGGCAGCCGGAGACCGGCGCCTGCTTTCTGTCGAGGAGTATGCCGACGGAGAGGCTCTGGCCGGGATGGATACGCTCTTCCTGCCGCCTGTCCGGATCGCACCGGGCGCTGATATCGATGACGCCATTCCGCCGGCGAGGCTGGTCGATGTCCGCGTGCAGCTGTCCCAGGACCTCTGCCAGCGTCTGGCGCGGGCCGGCTTCTCGGTCCTGCCGACCGGAATCCCGACCGAAGCGGAGACCGATCCCGATGGTGAGGTCAGCGCTGCCATTACCGGGATCCGCCGCAATAATGTCGCCACCACTGGGGTGTCCCGCCTGATCGGGGTTGCCGTGCCCGGACCGCTCAATCCGCGCGTCCCGCTGGGTATCGGTGCTCTGGGTGTGGAGGCTGAAATCCTTGATGGCACCGGCCGCCAGGTTGCCGCCATCCGCTGGGCCTCACAGAACCACCTGGCGTCGGGCGGCGGGGTCACGACCATCCTCGATGGTCCGGACGCATTCTCCAACCTCGCCGATGTGATGGACCTGTCCAGCGTCTTCGCCGATGCCGTCGGCGACCTGGTCACCGAGGCCCGTGATGGCCGTGAGCCGGTGCGGGCGTCCACCCCGCAAGGCACCTGCAACGGTTATGAGGCGCTGATTGAGGCCGAGGCCGCGACCGGCTAACCGCCGTTCGTCACCACGTCATCGGGACTGACCGAGACACGCAGCCTGGTGATCTGGTTGCGGCGACGTTCGACGACCTCGAAACGGGCCCCGTGAAAGCCGAAGACCTGGCCGCGTTCCGGGATGGTCTGGGCTTCGTGGATGACCAGCCCGGCAATGGTGACCGCTTCCTCGTCCGGTAATTCCCAGTCGAGGGCGCGGTTGAGGTCGCGGATCGGCAGCGTGCCATCGACCAGCCAGACGCCCTCGGTGTCAGGCTGGATGCCTTCGACGGTCACGTCATGCTCGTCCTCGATCGCGCCGACAATCTCCTCGAGAATATCTTCCAGCGTGACCAGGCCCATCAGGGCGCCATACTCGTCGACGACCAGCGCGAAGTGCTCCCGCTTCTCGCGGAAGGCGTTGAGCTGGTCGAGCACTTCGGTGGTTTCCGGTACGAACCAGGCCTCCCGACGCAGGGCGCTGATATCAATCACCGAGGCATTGCCGTCGGCCTCGTGCAGGGCGCGGGCAATGTCACGGACATGCAGGATGCCGATGATGTTCTCCGCATCGCCCTTGTAGATCGGCAGGCGGGTGTGCGGGGAGTGCAGGGCTTCGGTGACGATTTCCTCGGACGGCTTGTCGGCGTCCAGCATCAGGATGGATTTGCGGTGGACCATGATGTCGTCGACCGTCAGGTCGCGCAGGTCCAGAACGCCTCCGAGCATGTCGCGGTCATCCTTGACCACGCCGCCTTCCTCGTGGTGCAGCGCAATCGCACCGCGCAGTTCGTCATGCGAGGACAGGACCGGGCCTTCGACCCGCGCGCCAAACAGGCGCAATACATTGCGGACCACGAACTGCACCGTGCCGACAACCGGTGAAAAAACCCGAACGACGAACAGGATCGGGCGTGACACCACAAGCGCAAAGCGCTCCGGGTTGGACAGGGCATAGGTTTTCGGCAGGACCTCGGCAAAGACGAGAACAAGAATGGTCATGACCAGGGTCGCCCACAGGACGCTATTGCCGCCGAGCAGGCTTTCGAACAACTGGCCGGCGATCATCGAGGCGGCGATATTGACGAGATTGTTGCCGAGCAAGATCGCCCCCAGCAGGCTTTCGCCGTCCGAGATCAACACGTTGACGCGGGCCGCTGCGGGGTTCTTGTCGCGCTCCATCTGCAGCATGCGGGCCCGCGAGGTCGCGGTCAGCGAGGTCTCCGATCCGGAGAAAAAGGCAGACAGGCAGAGCAGGCCGAGAATGGTCAGGGCCGGTCCGATAAGGGTCCAGTCGAGGCTCATGAGAGCTGGGTCTCCATAAAAGTGAGAAGGTCGGCCTCATCGACCGCCGGGTCAATGAAAGCCTGACCAATGCCGCGGGCGAGAATGAGGGTAATGCGGCCATCCTTGTTCTTCTTGTCGTCCCGCATGCGGGCGACAAGCCGGGCGGGCTTCCAGGTGGCGTAGTTCAGTTCGCGGATACGGGCCGGCAGGCCGACAGCGCGCAAATGGGCGGTGACCCGAGCTGCGTCGTCGCTGCTGCAATCGCCGCGATGTGCGGAGTAGGCGAAGGCGAGCGCCATGCCGACGGCGACGGCTTCACCGTGACGGATGGCATCCTTGGGTACTTCCGCCTCGAGGGCATGGCCGAAGGTGTGACCCAGATTGAGCAGGGCCCGCACGCCGCCTTCTCGCTCGTCTTCGGCGACGATCCGGGCCTTGAAGGCGATGGCTGCGGCCACGGCGCCATCAAGGCGGTTGCCGTCAAGCACCCCGGCACCGGCCGCTTCGAGGTCATCGAACATCGGGGCGTCGCCAATCAGGGCCGCCTTCACGATCTCGGCATAGCCGGACCGTAGCTCGCGCTCGGGCAGGGTGGTCAGCAGGTCGCGATCGGCAATGACCAGGCGGGGTTGATGGAAAACACCGGCGAAATTCTTGCCGTGCCGGGTATTGATGCCGGTCTTGCCCCCCACGGAACTATCGACCTGGGCCAGCAATGTGGTGGGGATCTGGATGAAGTCGAGCCCGCGCTTTGTCACGGCAGCGGCAAAACCCGTCAGGTCCCCGATGACACCGCCGCCAAGGGCGATGACGGCTTCCGAGCGTTCTACCTGGTGGTCCAGCAAGGCGTTGACCACAGCCTCGAGCCCGGCCCAGCTCTTGGTCGCTTCGCCGGCATCGACGCGTATGGGGTCGACCCGCAGGCCGAGCTCGGCAAGCTGGCGTGACACGGTCTCGAGATGCAGGCCGGCGACATTGCGATCGGTGACCAGCAGGGCGCGTCCACGCGGAAAATGACGGGTGAGCTCCGGTCCGGCGGCTGCGAGCGCTCCCGGGCCCACCAGCACGTCATAGGCGCGGTCGCCGAGGCCGACGGGAACCCTCAGAATGTCACTCAAGTCTTGGCCTCCCGGTCATCCAGCGCCCGCAGGATCGCGTCCAGCGTGATGTGGTGGGAACCGCCGGACGCGTCAACATGGATATCGGCTTCTGCATACGCGGCCTGACGCTTGGCGAGCAAGGCCCGCAGCACGGTTTCCGGGTCATCCTTGCGCAAAAGCGGGCGGGTATCGCGGCGGGAGACGCGTTTGACGAGGGTTTCGACATCCGCCTGGAGCCAGATCGACGTGGCCTGCGCCTTGATCCGGGCCCGGGTTTCCTCATCGACAAAAGCGCCGCCGCCGAGCGCTAGCACCATCGGCGGCTCCTCGAGCAGACGGGCAATCACCTTGCGCTCGCCATCGCGGAAGGCAGCTTCGCCGAAATCCTCGAAAATGTCCGAGACGCTGCGGCCGGCGGCCTGTTCCACTTCTTCGTCGGCATCGCGGAATTGCAGTTTCAGGGCCTGCGCGAGGCGCCGGCCGACGGTCGTCTTTCCGACCCCCATCAGACCGATGAGGACGAGTGATTTCTGCGGTTTGTGGACGCTCGACATGCGAGCGGTATAAACGGTCTGGAAATCGCCGCAATCAGGGTTAGGCTCGTCGCCGCGTCTGCCTGCAGTGCGATGGTGGGCATTTTAGGGTCAAGGAGTCGGGTTCATGCGTGGTTTTCTGGTGGGTGTGGCGGTTATCGCCGGTCTCGTTGCGATCGGCTTCGGCACGCTGGTCATGATCGCCAACGGCCTGGAACCGACCCGGGAGAATGTGCGTGTCGAGCTGGAAGATGATTTCCCGCGCTAGCCTGCTGGCAGCGCTTCTGGGCGGGGCCGCTACGGCCCAGAATCCGATTGAAGTGGAGCGTCTTGATGCGCTCGATCCCCTGGAGGTCTCGCTGACCGATCGCGGGCTCGGGGACCGTTTGTGGACGGGGACAGGTCGCGACATGGCCGAGGCCGTGCTGGCCAGGCTGCCCGGCTCGGACGAAGACGGCTATGCCAGCGAGGCGCTCGGCGATACCGCTCGCATCATCCTGCTGTCCGGCGGACAGCCTCCGGCGGGCGGTCGTGGTGATGACCGTCTGGCGGAATTGCGGGTCGACCGTCTGCTGGCGGCCGGCGGGGCGCATGATGCCTTTGACCTGCTGGAGCGGACCCCCAATGTGAATCGGAACCCGGCGCTGGCGCGCTGGCATGCCGAGCTCGGCTTTGCGGTCGGTGCGGCGGACCGTGCGTGCCAGACCACGAATGCGCTGATCGACAATCGCGAGGCGCCGGACTGGTTGCGTCGCCGCGCTTTCTGTCTCGCCCTGGACGGGCAGGGCGCTGCTGCCGAATTGACCGCCGAGCTGGCGCGTGCGGCATCCGCCGACGAGGATTTCGATGCCCGCCTCTTCTCGATCACGCTGGGCAGTGTGGCGGAGGGTGTGGCGCCGCCGGACAGCGGTCTCGACTTTGCCATGGCCCGCTATCTTGTTGACCCGGAGGCCGACACGCCGGCGATTTCCACGACGGCGCCGGCCTGGCTGCGTGCGCTTGGCGTCACGCCGGTGTTCGAGCCGGTCCCGATCAACGATCCGGCAGCCGCTTTCGAGGCGGCCCTGGCCCTGTCGGGCGCGGAGCGGCATCAGGCGCTCGAGGATCTGCTCGGCCAGGGGCGTGACCGCGAGATTGCGGCGCGCGCTTTCGGCCAGCTTCTCGCCGACACGCCCGACACGGCACGCTTCATCCATGTCGCCCGTCATCACGGTGGCGAGATCGAGACCCTGCCGCTGACCGAGGCCTTGCTCGAACACGGATACGAGATTGCACTTGCGGCGGTCATCATCGGGGATTTGCGCGATGCCGCCCGCTGGCGTGATGCGCTGATGGACGGTCCGCCGCGCCGTCCGAGTGCAGCAGAGCTGGCCGGCCAGCCGGTGCTCGAGATGGCGGATGGCACGCTGGTCTATGCCGATGGAACGCCGGTGGATGGCGCGGTCTCCGAATGGGTGCCGCCGAACCCGCGCCGCATGGTGGCGCTCGACCTCGCCTTGCACATTGCCCGTGATGCGCTGGGCGCCGGTAATTTCGATGCCGTGCTGGCTGCCTGGCTTGAAAGCCAGGGCTCTGGCGCCCTGCCGGAGCAGCTGGCGCTGGGGGCGCTGGGGGCCCGATTGCCGGGTGATATCCGTCTCGCCGTTCTGGGACGGTCCGAAACCGCGGGCAGTCCCGAAGCGGCCGCCATGGAGATGGCGGTTCGTGCCGGGGCCCGGGCGGAGACGGCGCTGCTTGCGGTATCCGTGCTCAACCGGCCTGAAACCGCGACCGACCCGGTGGCCTTCAGCCGTGCCATCGCGGCGCTGGATGCCGCCGGCCTGCGTCGGCATGCGCTGGCCCTGGTGCTGGAGCGGGTGATCGCGAGGGCGCGGTGAGTCTAACCTCTCGGGGCGGACGCAATGGCGATGGCGCCCTGATCGCGCTCTTTCTCGACATGATGGCTGCCGAACGCGGGGCCGCCGCCAACACACTCGATGCCTATCGCCGCGATCTTGACGATGTCGCCGGTCGTCTGGCGGCCCGCGGCCAGGGGCTGGATGCGGCCACCACACCGGACCTCGAAGCCGTGCTGGCCGGGTTTGCGGCCGACGGTTTGGCGGCCTCGACGGCTGCGCGCCGCCTGTCCGCGATCAAGCGCTTTTACCGCTTCCTGCTGTCGGACGGGGTCCGCGACGACAATCCCGCCACGCCTCTGCGGGCGCCGAAGCAGGGCCGTTCGCTGCCCAAGATTCTCTCCGAGGCCGATGTCGATGCGCTGTTTGACGCGGCGACCACACTGCCGGGTCCGGCCGGTCTGCGCACCCGCGCCTTGATGGAGCTGCTCTATGCCGGCGGGCTTCGCGTGACCGAGCTTGTGTCCCTGCCGCTGGGGGCTTTCGTGCAGGCCGAACGCTGTATCCAGATCACCGGCAAGGGCGGGCGTGAGCGACTGGTGCCCCTGACCGAGGCTGCCCTGGAGGCGGTGTCGGCCTACAAGGCCGTGCGTGAGGCTCACCTGCCAGCCGACAAGACGCGGGGCGGCAAGGCCGCGCGTTTCCTCTTTCCCTCCCGCACCGCCAAGACCGGTCATCTCACCCGCGAGCGCTTTGCCCAGATACTCGGTGAGCTGACTGTCGCGGCAGGTCTCGATCCGGCGAAGGTCTCGCCGCACGTGCTGCGCCATGCCTTTGCCACACACCTGCTGGCCCGGGGCGCTGATCTGCGCAGTGTCCAGATGCTGCTGGGTCATGCCGATGTCTCGACCACGCAGATTTATACGCATGTGCTTGACGAGAGGCTGAAATCCCTCGTCCAGTCGGCACACCCGCTCGCCCGTCGCGATGGTGACGACCCTTCCGGTTGACCGATGCGCACGCGCGGCTTTTGAGGCTTGTGACACCGGGGCGGGGTGGTTAGGTTGCCCTCCGCTTTTGTGATCACAGGCGTTGGCAGGGCATGTCCGACCCCACTCGTACCTATCTCGATTTCGAACGGCCGCTGGCCGAGCTTGAAGCCAAGATCGAAGAGCTCGAATCCCTTGCGGGTGAAGACTCTCCGGACACGGCTGAAGAGACGGCGCGCTTGCGTCAGAAGGCGAGCGAACAGCTTGCCGCGCTCTATTCCAAGCTCGACCCCTGGCGCAAGACGCTGGTGGCTCGTCACCCCGAGCGCCCTCATTTCCGTGATTACCGCAAGGCGCTGATCGAGGATTTCGAGGAATTGTGCGGCGATCGCCGCTTCTCCGAGGATGCCGCCATCGTCGGTGGCCTGGGCCGCTTCCGCGGTCGCTCCGTGGTCGTGATCGGCCATGAGAAGGGCCACGATACCGAAACCCGCATCAAGCACAATTTCGGCATGGCGCGCCCGGAAGGCTATCGCAAGGCGATCCGCCTGATGGATTTGGCCGAAAAGTTCAACCTGCCGGTTCTTACCTTCGTGGATACCGCCGGTGCCTATCCCGGGCTTGGCGCGGAAGAGCGCGGCCAGTCCGAGGCCATCGCGCGCTCCACCGAACGCTGCCTGACGCTCGGCACGCCGCTGATCTCCACCATTACCGGTGAAGGCGGGTCCGGCGGTGCCGTGGCCCTGGCCAGCGCCAATGTCGTGATGATGCTGGAACATTCGATCTATTCGGTGATCTCGCCGGAAGGCTGCGCCTCCATCCTGTGGAAGGATTCGGCCCGATCCAAGGACGCCGCTGTCGCCATGAAAGTGACCGCGCCGGATCTGCTGGCCATGAAGCGATCCAAGGACGCCGCTGTCGCCATGAAAGTGACCGCGCCGGATCTGCTGGCCATGAAGATCGTCGACCAGGTCATTCCGGAACCGATTGGCGGGGCCCATCGGCATGCCGCGGCCACGATGACCTCGGTCGGCAATGCCATCGAAAAGCACCTCGGGCAGCTCGAGCAGATGGACGCCAAGGCCCTGCGCCAGCAGCGCCGCGAGCGCTTTCTGGCCATTGGCCGGACCCTGCCGGGCGCCTGAGGGATCAGCCCCGCATGACCGGTTGCCCGTCGAACGGGGCGACGGCGCAGGTACCACCGCGCTGACGGATCGCCTCGCAAGTTGCCACGGCCTCGCTTTCGGTCTGCCAGCTCCCGGCCAGAAGGTGGAATTCGGCACCGCCATGACCTTGTTCGACCCGCAGGACGCGTCCGGCGCGTCCGGCCAACAGGTCGGCATAGATCGCGCGCAGCTCGCGCCACTCACGATTGACGTTCCAGACCGTCAGCTCTGAGGCGATATGCAGGCCATAACCATTCGTCGGCGGCAAGCGGGATGGCGGTATCGGGTTCCTCGGGATCTCGCTCCGGGCGTTACTTGCCAGAGCCTGAGGCTGTTCGGGTAGCGCTTCCTGCACCAGAGTCGCCGTCGGAGCAGGCCGGATCTGCGCCGTTTGTTGACGGGCCAAGGCTGGTTGGCCATCGATGCAGGAACCGGATTCAAGGTCGTAGAGCATCGCCATGAACTCGAAGACCGCGCGGTCGATCATGCTCCGGACGGCGGTCTGAACAGGTTCCAGCGCGCGTTCGCCCCCGCCAATATCCAGGACCGTCCCGTCCAGGAAGGCATAGACACCAGCTTCGACTTCCTGTCCACGGATCTGCTTGCGCAGGGAGCGGACCGCGAGGACCTCGGTGGAGCGAACGTCAATCAGGCGCAGGTCAATTCCGACATCGACGATGTACTCGCTGCCGCCAAAAGCCAGCGCGCCGCCGGTCTGGCTGGTGGTATTGGCAAAGGCGTTGGTTCCGCTCGAGCGAATATTTGGATTGAACTCGGTAATTCCGCCAACCAGGTAGAGGTCTGCGCCCTCCATCTGTCCGCGCTGGACCGTGCGAAGAACATTGGGCGCATCCCGGACCAGGCCGCTCTGGGCATAATCGAGCTCGACCTGCACGACGCCCATGTCGAAGCGCTCCACCAGACGCATGCCGGCCTCTGATGCGGCGGTTATTGCCATCAGTGTGGCGCCCTGGGTCAGGCGGCGACCGGAGAGGTAGTCCTCCGCACCTGTCAAGTCGGAGATATGTCCGACGGCCAGCCTTGGCGCGGCATAGTTCTGCGACCGGGCATGGTCGGCCAAGCAGTGCAGGGCTTCAGTATAGACGCTCCGGGACTGGACGACCGGGCTCCCCGTCAGAGGCGCGACATACGCGACCGGGGCGTCCGGATCCTGCGTCGTCGAGCAGGCAGGCAGCAATAGGGCTGCGATGAGCGGCAGGGCAAAGCGACGCATTCTATCGGCCTCTCGTCTGGGGCGTGCCGTTCACATTGACGGTCTGCGAGCTGTTGTTGGTCTGGTTGATGATGATGGTGCTGGCCACGGTCCCGGAAATCGAGACGCTATTGCCGATGCTGACGGCTGTCGTGCCCGCCCGGCTCAGCGTTCCGCCCATTGGAAGCGTGGAGCCGCTTCGACTGGCGAGGCCTGCGCGGGTGCGGGCCGGGTTGTTGCTGGCGCCGGATCCCATCAACTGGCCGTTGATAATGATCCGGTTACCGTTCTCGTCTCGCCCTGCGGGCTGATATGGCTGTGCACTTTGCGAGAATGTGGTGCCGTATGGCTGGGTTTGCGGCGCGCCAAAGCTGTTTGTTTGCGCGAAGGCCGGGCCGACCAGAGCCAGGCTGGTAGCGGCTCCTATTATATAATGTGCGATGTTCATGGTCCGCTCCCGGATATCTGTTGTTCGGGATGTGAACTGCAACGGTGAGGCCAGATGCCGATCGATGCCGGGCCATTTATCTCCAATTTTAATAAAATCAGGATTTTAACAGGGAGAGGAGATTCCGTTAACATTTACAACAAGTAAAAATACTCCTATTGCGGGATTTATGCCGACAAAATTAAACAATGAAATTCCCCTATATCGCTAAAAGAAAAATCTCAAATATCCTATTAATTGAATTCGAGGATCTATTATTTTTCTTTGTTGATTATAGGGTTTCGAGGATGTCCGCTTTTACATTCTGTGCCTATATGAGAAATTGTGTTATAAAATTGAACACTTCATCTGTGCCAGTGTCCCAAATTTGCGGTTAATTTTTTTGTGCAAATTTGAATCAATTAACCCCATCTCGTCGCCATAAGTTTTACCGCGGAAAACCGTATTTGTTTTGAATGCGATATTTGCCGTTAATCCATTATAAATACTAATGAAATCTCCGGTTTTGGAGTGGTTCGTCGGTTGCGAGGTCGACCGTGCAGGCGGGACGACCGTGCTGCAGCTTTAGTCCTAGGAAGGAAACGACATGAGCAAGAAGACACTCGTTGCCGGCGGCTGTACCGTTTTGGTTTTTGCCGCATTTGCGGCGTCCGCATCGGCCCAAGATCAAACGGTCCGCAACGTTCAGACGAACTGGGCGCAATCCCGTGCCCAATTGAACTCGGAGATTGATGGCATCAACGGCGAGGTTTCGCTGACCGCTGCCGCGATCAACAACTCGTTTTCCGCGGATATTGCGGGCAATGTCCAGATCCAGAATTATCAGACCACCTACCGTGATTCATCAGCCGAGCTGAACTCTGACATCAATGCGGTGGTGGGCGATGTCTCCGCGACCGCGGCGGCGATCGGAAACTCTGCCAGTGCAACGGTTGGCGATAGTGACTACGCGTCGCTCGTCAATAACCAGCGCGCAACCGGTGTTTTCCGGGCCGACCTGAATATCGGGGTTGACGATGTTGTCGGCAATGTCAGCGGTACCGCCGCGGCCATCGGCAACTCGCTGTCGGTTGAGGCGGCTGGCGAGGGCTTGAACCTCAGCAACAACCAGTTCTTCCGCGGAGACGCGATCTCCACGCTGAACGGCCATGTCGAGGACGTCCAGGGCGAGGTCGCGCTGACCTCGGCGGCCATCGCGAACTCGGCATCCTATGACGTCCAGGCGACCGATTGGGCCAATATCACCAACTATCAGACCACCAATGTTGACCCGCGTGCCTACTCGAATGTCGGTGTTTCTGATGTCACCGGGAATGTGAGCAGCACAACAGCAGCCATCTCGAACTCGTTGAGCGTCTCGACACTGCCGCAGACAGCAGACATTCGTCTCAACTCGACCCAGCTCAACAACGCCTATACCGGCGCGGTCGCCAATGCGACGATCTCCGATGTCGCCGGTGACGTCTCCGCCACGGCTGCCGCGATCGGCAACTCGGTGTCGGTCAGCTCCATCACCGACTTCTAGGCGCCGACCGGGAGGGGCGCCCCCCCGCTCCCTCAAGCGTTGACGCCTGGTGCGGCCGGTTCTCTTTCGGAGAGCCGGCCGTTTTACGCGCGCTCTTGATTGAGGGCGCGCCCCATCAATTCGGGTCCGGGCGTAAATGACAGGTTTCGTGCCTCCATCCTGCGGAAGGAACCGCCACGGTCCAGGGACGCGCTGTCGCGATGACCTCGGCCGCCAATGCGATCGAAAGGCCGCTCGGCAATCAGGGCTCGCGAATACGGCGTCGTTCCGGCATTCTTGTGACTGTTCATCCGGGCGTTCCTTTGCTCTGGTCGTGTCGCAACAACCAGTCTCAAGGCTTCAGCCCGGTTGACCAACCTTATGAAAACTCACATCTAGAGCTCGACTTCCAGCCAGGGCAGCTCCCGCCCCTTGAAGACCGCGCTTGGCCGCATGGCAACGCGCTTGGCGCCCATATGGATATAGGCCGCCTCGGCATAGGGGTCGGAGAGGATGGTCATCACCGTTTCGCCGCGTGCCTTCAGCTTGGCCTTGGCGTCCTCGAAGAGGTCGCGACCGACGCCCTTGCCGATCGCGCCGGGCGTGATGAAGAGCAGGTCGAGCGTGCCGTGATGGCCGCCGGGATCGATCTGGCAGACGCCGAGCGGCGTGCCGTCGGCAAGTTCGGCCAAGGTGGTCAGCCCTGCCTCTATGGCGTCCCGTGTCACCTTGAGGTAGGGCGCGACCTCGGCCATGAAGACCTCGTCATAACCCCAATGCGCCTTCGATTTCAGGCACAGTTCTGACAGGGCATCCTCTTCACCGAGGCGAGCGGGGCGCAGCTGGACGTCACTCATTGGCGTGCGCTCATCAGGCGGCCGTAATCATGCGCCGGGGGCGGTGTCGATGGCACCATGGCATTGCTTGTACTTCTTGCCGGATCCGCACGGGCAGGCGGCATTGCGGGCGACGCGGCCCCAGGTCTCCGGACGGCTCGGATCGGCCGGTGTCGACACGCGGCGCTGGGTCGGAGAAACGCGCGGTGCGACCGGACCTGCGCCCGGGTCGCCCATTTCGTTGCGACCGGTGCGCGGATCGATATGGGTTGCGGTCAGGCCTTCCGGCTCCTTGGGCGGTGCCGGAGCCCGTTCGAAGCGGATCAGCATCAGCTGCTTGGTCACTTCGCCGCGCAGATTGTCCATCATCCGTTCGAACAGGTTGAAGGCCTCGGTCTTGAACTCGTTCAGCGGATTGCGCTGGGCGTAGGAGCGCAGACCGATCATCGAGCGCATGGCGTCGAGGTTCTGCAGATGCTCGCGCCAGTTGATGTCGATGGCCTGGAGCAGGATCGATTTTTCGATCCGGCGCATCAGGTCCGGTCCGGCATTGGTCGCTTTCTCGGCATAGGCGCGGTCTGCGGCTTCGGAGACCCGCTCGAGGATTTCCTCGTCGGCAATGCCTTCTTCCTCGGCCCAGGCTTCGACCGGAAGGTCGAGGCCGAACGTGTCGTGGAGCGCCTGCTTCAGCCCGGCGATATCCCACTGGTCGGCATAGGCCTTCGGCGGGATGTGTTCGGAGACCAGGTCCTCGGCGGTGGACTGGCGCATGTCCTTGATGACGTCGGCGACATCGTCGGACAGCATGAAGTCGATGCGCTGCTCGAAGACCGCCTTGCGCTGGTCATTCATCACGTCATCGTATTTCAGGACGTTCTTGCGGATGTCGAAATTGCGTTGCTCGACCTTGCGCTGCGATGTTTCCAGCGCCTTGGACATCCACGGGTGCTGGATCGCTTCGCCTTCCTTCATGCCGAGCGTGCGCATGATGGTGTCGAGGCGTTCCGGCGCGAAGATGCGCAAGAGGTCATCCTGTACGGAGATGAAGAATTTCGAGCGGCCCGGATCGCCCTGGCGACCGGTCCGGCCCCGCAGCTGGTTGTCGATGCGGCGGCTTTCGTGCCGCTCGGTCGCCAGCACATAGAGACCGCCCGCATCCAGCGCCTTGCGCTTCTTCTCGGCGATGTCGGCCTTGATGGCGTCCATCTCGCGATCAATCTCGGTCTGGCTCGGCGTCTTGCCGGCGGCGTCCTGTTCGGCCTTCCAGGCGTCGAGGCGCATGTCGGCATTGCCGCCGAGCTGGATGTCGGTACCGCGGCCGGCCATGTTGGTGGCAATCGTCACCGCGCCCGGCACGCCGGCCTGGGCGACGATGAAGGCTTCCTGCTCGTGATAGCGGGCGTTCAGCACCTGGTGGTCGATCGGGATCAGCTTCAGCATTTCCGGCAGGGTGCGGGCCGACGCGCGGGCCGATTTCTCGAACTCCGCCTTGGCGGCCTCATCCTTGGGATAGAGGTGGCCGAGCATCTTCTTGAAGACGGTCTTGTCGCTCATCAGCCGGTCGATGACTTCCGACTTTTCGATCGAGGCGGTGCCGACCAGAACCGGTTGTCCGCGTTCCTGGCAGTCGACGATTTCGTCGATGATGGCGGCGTATTTCTCTTCGAGGGTCCGATAGACCTCGTCTTCCTCGTCGATCCGGGCAATCGGCTTGTTGGTCGGGATTTCCAGCACGCCGAGCTTGTAGATGTCGAAGAATTCGTCGGCCTCGGTGAGCGCCGTACCTGTCATGCCGGCGAGCTTGTCGTACAGGCGGAAATAGTTCTGGAAGGTGACCGAGGCCAGGGTCTGGTTTTCCGGCTGGATCTCGGTGCCTTCCTTGGCTTCGATCGCCTGGTGCAGACCATCGGAGAGGCGGCGGCCCGGCGTCATGCGGCCGGTGAATTCGTCGATCAGGACAACGGCATTGTCCTTGATGATGTAGTCCTTGTCGCGCACGAAGATCTTGTGCGCCTTCAGGGCCTGGTTGACGTGGTGGACGACGGAAATGTTCTCGACGTCGTAGAGATCGCCTTCCTTCAGGAGCTCGCGCTCTTGGAGCAGGCGCTCGATCTCTTCATTGCCCTCTTCGGTGAGCAGGATGGAGCGGGCCTTCTCGTCGATCTCGTAGCAATCCTCGGCCAGAAGCGGGATCAGCTCGTTGATCGTCTTGTAGAATTCGGTGCGGTCCTCGGTCCGGCCGGAGATGATCAGCGGCGTGCGGGCTTCGTCGATCAGGATGGAGTCGACCTCGTCGACGATGGCGAAGCCGTGGCCGCGCTGCACCATTTCCTCGGTCGAGTACTTCATGTTGTCGCGCAAATAATCGAAGCCGAGCTCGTTATTGGTCGCGTAGGTGATGTCGCAGGCGTAGGCCGCCCGGCGCTCCGGATCGGTCATGCCGTGGGCGATCACCCCGGTGGTCATGCCCAGCTGGGCAAAGACGCGGCCCATCCACTCGCTGTCGCGGGTGGCCAGGTAGTCGTTGACGGTGACCACGTGCACGCCCTTGCCCGGCAGCGCGTTGAGGTAGCAGGGCAAGGTGGCGACGAGGGTCTTGCCCTCACCGGTCTTCATCTCGGCGATCGAGCCTTCATGCAGCACCATGCCGCCCATCAGCTGGACGTCATAGGGGCGCAGGCCGAGGGCGCGCTGGGCCGCCTCGCGGACCGCGGCAAAGGCCTCGGGCATCAGTGAGTCGAGTTTTTCGCCCTTCTCCAGCCGGTCGCGGAACTCCGCCGTTTTGGCCTTCAGCGCGTCGTCGGAGAGCGCTTGGAACTCCGGCTCCATGGCGTTGATTTTTTCAACCACGGGCCGCAAACGGCGGATTTTGCGGTCGTTCTCGGTTCCGAAGATCTTGCGGGCAATGGAGAGCATCTGGGTCAGGCTTTGCGAACTACTGCGCAACTGGCGTCCGGCGCCCAGGTTTCGTTCCGTTCGCCGGGGACGACAGCATTGCTTTGAAACGTCAGGGTGACTTAAGGATGAGGGGTGTAACTGTCAATCAAGGCGCGCGGCAGACCGGCGGCGTGCCCTTTCCAGGCGAGGCGCTACAGGTGTCTGTTTTCAGGGTCTTTTGCATTTTTGTGCTGACTGCAACTTGCGCAGCCTGCGGCCCTGAGCCGCGGCGGACAGCCGAAGATTTCGAGCCCGGGCGTTCCGGCCTGTCCCTGGATGAGGCCGATCCGGTCATGGCTCGGGTCGATGGCACGATGATCCGGCGTTCCGATGTCGAACGTGAGGCCGTCGCCCAGGGCGATGATCCCGCCGGGTCCCCTCCGGAGCCGGGCAGTGAGGAGTTCGACCGGGTGCTGGAGGAGCTGATCGATCAGCGGCTTCTGGCGCTCGAGGCGCGGCGCCGCGGGCTCAACCAGTCCGAGGAAGCCCGCCGCCGGCTGGCGCTGGCCGAAGAGCGGATCCTGGGTAATGTCCTGGTCGAGACGGCACTTGCCGACGCCGTCACCGAGGAGACCATCCAGCGCATCTATGAGGAGCAGATCCGTCTCATCCCGCTGGGCGAGGAGGTGCGGGCCCGTCATATCCTGGTGCAGACCGAGGAAGAAGCGCTCGCGATCAAGGCGCTGCTCGATCAGGGCCGCGACTTCGCCGAACTGGCAGTGGCCATGAGTGAGGACCAGGCGACCCGCCTCGAGGGCGGTGATCTGGGCTATTTCTCGCGCGAAGGCATTCTGCCCGCGTTCGGGGCCGTGGCGTTTGCGACCCCGGAGGGTGGCGTCTCGGAGCCCTTCCGGACGGAGTTCGGCTGGCACTTGCTGACCGTCGTGGATCGTCGTCGTCAGCCGCCGCCCTCGCTGGAGGTCCTGCGCCCGAACATCGCCCGCTTCTATACCTTCGATCAGCTCGAAGCCCTGATCGAGGGGCTGCGGAACCAGGCGGTGATCGAGCGCGCCGACCTGTCGCTCCTGCTTGCGCCTGCGCCCGCAGACGGTGAAGAGGAGACGCAGGAAGCCGCGCCAGGCCCCGTGGAAGACGGTCCGGACCCGGACCAGCCCGGCTAGGCGGCGATTAACCGCGTTTCTGCACACGTCCTTAAGGGAGATGTGGGACCATGACAGCTGGTAGCCCCAAACCGGTGCTCTTCGTTGCCGCGTGCGCCTTGCTGGATGCTGACGGACGCATCCTTATCGCCAAGCGGCCCGAGGGTAAGCCAATGGCGGGCTTGTGGGAGTTTCCGGGCGGAAAGATCGAGCCCGGAGAAACGCCGGAGCAGGCTGTGGTGCGTGAATTGCGCGAAGAGCTGAGTGTCGAGCCGTGTGAACGGTGCCTGCACCCGTTCGCCTTCGTCTCGCACCCCTATGACAGCTTCCACATCGTCATGCCGCTCTTCCTGTGCCGCACCTGGGACGGTTTCCCGCAGCCCAATGAAGGCCAGGAACTGGCCTGGGTCCGCAAGGAAAAGCTGCGCGACTACCAGATGTCCGCCGCCGACATCTCCCTGGCCGCCGAGCTGAGGGATCGTCTCTAGGATGCGCGATCACCTGACCCGATTCTGCCGCAATGAACGCGGCGCGACGGCGATCGAATATGCGCTGATCGCCGTGATCGTCTCGATGGCCGGGGTCGCTGCGCTGGTGATTATCGGGCCAGTCGTCCTGGACATGTATAACGGTGCGGCGGCGCCCTTCTAGCGCAATTTCATTGATTTCAAAGGCAGCGAAGTTGCTCTGATTTCCTGCCTTTCCGCGTTTGCGACCCGCAAGGTCGGCTCCACGCTTTTTGAAAAGTGCTCGAGGACCCGCGTGTGGGTCCGGCTAGCGCCCCGCCTTCTCACCCAGTGACGTCTCGGTGACCCCAAGCGCGTCGGCGAGCCTGTGTGTCGCTGAGCCGGGCCGTTTCGGCCTGGGCTGGTCGGGATGGGGCGCCCAGCCGGCGGCATGGACGATCTCGAAGGTGGCGCGGATGCGTCCGTCGGGATCGGAAAAGCGTTCAGCATATATCTGGCCAGCCCGGGCGAACAGACTCCGCGTGGCCGGCTTTCGCGGTCGGTCGCCCAGCACCGACGTCTCGCCCATGCCGCGCAAATCGGCCATCAGCGCAAAAATGTGGTCGTAGCGAACGGTGATCCGGTCGACATCGGCGACCGGCATGGCAAAGCCGGCCCGCTGTAGCAGGGCGGCCATGTCGAAGGTTCCCGCGAGCGGCGAGATCCGCGCCGCAGCGCCGCCGGTCAGCTCGCTCTCGGCCGCCATCAGGCATTGCCGCAATTCGGTCAGGGTCGAACCACCCGGCAGGGCGCAGGCGAAGAAACCGTCCGGCTTGAGCACGTGATTGATCTGGACGAGGACACCGGGCAGGTCATTGGTCCAGTGCAGGCCCCACGGTGCCAGCACCAGGTCGAGGCTTTCGCTGGCAAAGGGCAGGCTTTCCTCATCCAGAGCAAGCGCAGGGCCGCCGAGCCCGGCCGTGACCGATGCCGACAGGTCGGACTGGCACCACCAACCGACCTTCGCCCTCAACTCGCTTGCCGCCGGGCTCGCGGTCAGGCCCGGTCCGCCGCCGAGGATCGCGGCCCGGTCGAAATCGCGCATGACGCTGGCCACCCGGTCGCCCATGTCATCGAAGGTCCGTTGCGCGAGGAAGTTGTAGTCTGGCAGACTGCCAGCAGCGCGGTCCCGGCGGCGTCCGAGCAGCGAGCGGTCGAAGAGGGTGGGCGGGGCCGTATGGGTCATCCAGCGGATATGCCCCCAAGGCGGGGTCAGGGAAAGGGGCGCCCGCTGCAAAAGGAGGTGAGCGGCATGTGGAGTTCGGCTCTCAGGGCCAGCGGGCGCAGCTTTGCCGACCTGGTGTGGCCCCCGGTTTGTCCGCTGGCAGGCGAGCGTGTGGATCGAGCTGGTCACCTGTCACCGCTGCCCTGGTCGAGACTGACCTTCCTCGATGCGCCCTGGTGCGACCTGTGCGGCTGGCCCTTTCCCTACCCGGCGGGGTCCGGCGGGGCGTTGACGGCGATTTGCGCCAGCTGTGCGGCTCATCCGCCCCGTTATGACCGGGCCCGGGCGCCCCTGGCCTATGACGCGGCGATCAGCCCGCTGGTGGTCGGGTTCAAGCATGGCAGTCGCCGCGAGATGATCGACCAGTTCGGCCGCTGGATGGCGCGGGCCGGCGCCGACTGCCTCGATGGCGCCGACGCGCTCCTGCCCGTGCCGCTGCACTGGCGCCGCCTGATCGCCCGTCGCTACAACCAGTCCGCCCTGCTGGGGCAGGCCCTGGCGCGGGAGAGTGGACTGCCGTTGTGGACCGATGTCCTGCTCAGGCGGCGAGCCACGCCAAGCCAGGCCGGGCGGACCGCCCGCATGCGCAAGCGCAATGTTGCCGCCGCCTTCCACGTGCCCGACGGCAAGCGGGTCGCCGGGCAACATCTTGTGCTGGTCGATGATGTGATCACCACCGGCGCGACCGTGTCGGCCTGCGCCTATCAGCTGAAACGGGCTGGTGCCGCCTCGGTTCGTGTTGTGGCATTGTGCCGAGTTGTACGTGAAACTGATCCCACTATCTAAGGGGTTCATCTGGAGTGAGTTCATGGCTGACGTAACCATCTATACCCGACCCATGTGCGGCTATTGCGCCCGCGCGGTTTCGCTGCTCAAGCAGAAGGGCGTCAATTTCACGGAGATCGATGCCGGCTTCGAACGCGCCAAGCGCGAGGAGATGATCCAGCGCTCGAATGGCGGCCGGACCTTCCCGCAGATCTTCATCGGCGACATGCATGTCGGCGGCTGTGATGACCTGATGGCGCTGGAACGCGGCAACAAGCTCGACGCGCTGCTGCAGGCCTGACCCGTATGGACGTCGCCCTCATCCAGATGCGCTCGGGGATCGACCCGGTGGAAAATCTGGCCACCGCCAGCGCGCTGATCCGGGCCGCCGCGGCGGAGGGGGCACGCTTTGTCGCCACACCCGAGACGACGCATCTGGTCCAGAAGGATGCCGATGCGGCCTTCGCGGTGATGTGTGCGCCCGAGGACGATCCGGCCATTCCCGCTTTCGCGGCGCTGGCGAAAGAGCTCGGCATCTGGCTGCTGATCGGTTCGCTCGCGGTTCGCATTGCGGAGCGTCGGGCCGCCAATCGCAGCTTCCTGTTTTCACCGGCCGGAGAGATGGTGGCGACCTATGACAAGGCCCACATGTTCAATGTCGGCCTCGGCCAGGGCGAGACCTATCGCGAGAGCGATAACTATCAGGCTGGTGACCGGCTGGTCATGCATGATGTCGACGGCGTCCGGCTCGGCCTGTCGATCTGCTACGACGTCCGCTTCGCCTATCTCTACCGGCGCCTCGCCCAGGCTGGCGCGGAGGTCCTGACGGTCCCCGCCGCCTTCACCCGTCCGACCGGCAAGGCCCACTGGGACGTGCTCCTGCGGGCGCGGGCCGTCGAGACCGGCAGTTTCGTGCTGGCCCCGGCCCAGGGCGGCCTGCACGCCGACGGGCGCAAGACCTGGGGGCATTCGCTCATCGTCGGACCGTGGGGCGAGACCGTGGCCGAGCTCGATCATGACAATCCGGGCCTGCTGCTGGCCAGCCTCGATCTGCGCAAGGTCGCCGAGGCCCGTCGCCGGGTTCCCGCCCTGCAGCATGATCGCACCCTGACCGGACCGCTCTGACGAGCCCGCCATGATCCGCTATGCGCTTCTTTGTGACGACGGACATGACTTCGAAGCCTGGTTTTCGGATTCAGACAGCTATGACACGCAAAACGAGCGCGGTCTGGTGGAGTGCCCGCATTGCGGCTCGACCCGGATCCGCAAGGCCCTCGTGGCGCCGTCTGTTTCCACCTCGCGCAAACGCGAAGCCACAGCGGCGCACAAGATCGCCGACATGGCCTCCAGGGTCCGCGCCCATATCCGCACGAATTACGACTATGTCGGCGAGGACTTCGCCCGCGAGGCCCGGGCCATCCATGACGGTGAGAAGCCCGAACGCCTGATCTACGGCGAAGCCTCGCCGGAGGAGACCCGGGCGCTGAGCGATGACGGAATTGCGGTCACCCCGCTGCCGGACGCGCTGGCCCCAACACCGCCGAAAAAGGCGAACTAGCCCGGCTTCTCGGCGACCATCATGTAGTTCACGGCGGTGTCCTCACCGAGCGAGAACTGGTCGGTGATCGGGTTGTAGCTGACGCCGACCGGTGCGCGCAGGCTCATGCCGCCTTCCTTGAGGGCAGCACGGATCTGGCTCGGCTTGACCAGCTTGTGGAAGCGGTGTGTGCCTTTCGGCAGCCAGCCCATCACCCATTCGGCGCCGATGATGGCGAGGGCAAAAGCCTTCGATGTGCGGTTGATGGTGGCGCAGATCATCAGCCCGCCGGGCTTCACCAGGCTGGCGCAATCGACCAGAAAGGTGTGCGGATTGGCAACATGCTCCATGACTTCCAGGTTCAGCACCACGTCGAAGAGCGGCTCGTCCTGCTCGATCAGCTGCTCGGCGACGCCATGCCGGTAGTCGATCTTCAGGCCCTGCTCGCTGGCATGGACGCTGGCGGTCTTCACATTGGCTTCGGCCGCATCGACGCCGGTTACCGCGGCGCCGAGCCGGGCCATTGGTTCACAGACCAGCCCGCCGCCGCAGCCGATGTCGAGGATGCGCAAGCCCTCGAAAGGACGTTCCCCGCTCAGGCCGAAATGGGCGCAGATCGTATCGCGGATGAAACCGAGCCGGACCGGGTTGAACTTGTGGAGCGGCTTGAACTTGCTGTCCGGGTCCCACCACTCGGCGGCAATCCGGGAGAATTTCTCGACCTCTTCCGGGTCGATCGAGGGGCGGTTCAGCGTGTCGGGCGCTGTGGCGCTGGTCATGCTTTTCTCCTCGCGGGCGAAGCCGCGGCTGATTGCGTTCAGGCGTTGCGTACGGGTCGCTTCGCGCTTACCTAACCGCCAGCGCGGCGACCGCCAATGCCTCAATATGGCCCCAACGGTGCGTCTAATCGAGTGCGGTGCGACGTTATGGTCGCGGCGGGCTTACAGGGGAAGCGCGAGGGACAGGCAACATGACGCGAGTCGTGGCGAAATTCGGAGGGACTTCGGTCGGGACGATCGAGCGGATCCGCCACGCGGCGGGTCTCGTCGCTGACGCTGCAGCGCGCGGCGACATCATGACCGTGGTTGTCTCGGCCATGGCCGGCGAAACCGACCGTATCCTGGCGCTGGCCGATGCCTTCGGCAGCGGTCTGGGTGATCGCGAAACCGATGTTGCCCTCGCTGCCGGTGAACAGGTCTCCTCGGCGCTGATGGCGCTGGCCCTGCGTGAGCGCGGTCTGAAAGCGCAATCCTTCCTCGGCTGGCAACTGCCCGTCATCACCGATGGTCCGCCCGGCGCCTCGCGGATTGCCGGCATGGATGCCACGGTGCTCGAGGCCGCGATCGGCGAGGGCATCATTCCGGTGGTGGCCGGCTTCCAGGGCATTACCGAGACCGGCGAGGTGCGTACGCTGGGGCGAGGCGGAACCGACCTTTCCGCCGCCGCCCTCGCTGCCGCGCTTGATGCGCGCTGTGACATCTATACCGATGTCGACGGGGTCTACACGACCGATCCGCGGATCGAGCCGGCGGCCCGCCGGATCGATGCGATCAGCCATGACGAGATGCTCGAGCTGGCCGCCCAGGGAGCCAAGGTCCTGCAACCGCGCTCGGTCGAGTTTGCCAAGGCGCGCGGCGTTCCGATGCGGGTCTTGTCGTCCTTCCTCGAGGCGGGTGCGAGCCAGGGCACGGATGTCGTGGCCGAGACCGATATTGCCGAGCGGCGGCTTGTTTCCGGCGTGGCCTATGCCCGCGACCAGGCCCGTATCGCCCTGCATGGTGCGTCCAATCGATCCGACATGGCGGCGCGTTGCTTTGCCCGGCTGGCAGAGGCCGAGATCGGCGTCGACATGATCGTGCAGGCCCATGCCCGCCAGCCCGGCACGGTCACGATCGAGTTCTCCGTGGCCCACCGTGATCTGGATCGCGCGCATGCGGCGCTGGAAGATGCGATGACGGGCGTGCGGATTTCGGCGGAGACCGGTCTGGCCAAGGTATCCGTGGTCGGTGCCGGCCTGCGTCAGCGGGCTGATGTTGCCCGATCCCTGTTTGCGGTACTGGGTGAGCAGGATATAGCCGTGAAAGTCCTCGCCACCTCCGAGATCAAGATCTCGGCCCTGATCGAGAATGATGCCGTTGAACGCGCAGTCCGGGCCTTGCACGCGGCCTATGGTTTGGATCAGGTGTAGGCATGGAAGACATGACCCCAAAACCGGCCCGCGATCCGCGCAACCTGCTCAAGCGCATGCGCCAGCTCATGGCGGTGCAGGAAAACGCCCAGGCCCGCCTCGACCATCTGACGGCCCTGATCGCTGAAGAGGCCGGCTGGGACGTCTGTTCGATCTATCTCGCACGCCAATCCAACGCGCTCGAATTGTGCGCCACCTTTGGTCTCAAGCGCGAAGCCGTCCACACCGTTCGCCTGCAGCCGGGCGAGGGCCTTGTCGGTCTGGTCGCCCGCCGGGCCCGGCCGTTATCGACCTCGAATGCCCGGGCCCATCCGGCTTTCTCCTACAAGCCGGAGACCGGTGAGGAGCCGTTTGACACCTTTGTCGGCGTCCCCATCCTGCGCGGTGGCCGCATGGTCGGTGTCCTGACCGCCCAGACCTCGGTCGAGCGCCAGGTTGCGAGCGACGAGATCGAGACGCTGCAGACGGTCGCCATGGTGCTGGCCGAGATCGTGGCGTCCGGGGATATCGTCGACGCGGCGGAAATGGCCGGGCTCGATGTCCGCCAGTCGCGTCCGGAGCGCTTTCAGGGCGGGGCCTATTCCGGCGGTGTCGCGCAGGGCGTTGCCGTCCTGTTTGAGCCGCATGTCGAATCAACCCGCCTGATCGCCGATGATCCGGCCAAGGAGGAGGTCCGGCTCGAGGCCGCGATCAAGTCCCTGCGCAGTGCCATCGACGAGATGCTGGAAGGCGGCCGGATCCCGTTTGGCGGCCCGACCCGCGATGTGCTGCAGGCCTACCGCATGTTCGCCCATGACCGCGGCTGGATGGAGCGCTTGCGGGAGGCCGTTCGCCGGGGCCTGACCGCGGAAGCCGCTGTCGAGCGGGTTCGGAACGAGAACCGGGCCCGCCTGATGAAGGCGTCCGACCAGATGTTCCGCGAGCGCCTGCATGATCTCGAGGATCTCGCCAACCGCCTGCTGCGCCATCTGGGCGGCGACGGCAGGGCGCTGGAACTGCCCGACAATGCCATCATCATCGCCCGCAATATCGGGCCGGCGGAACTGCTCGAGTTCGACCGCACCAAGCTGAAGGGGATTGCGCTGGAGGAGGGGTCTGCCTCCTCGCATGCGGCCATTGTCGCCAAGGCCCTGCGCATCCCCCTGGTCGGCCGCCTCGAAGGCGCGCTGGACCGGGCCGAAACCGGGGACCCGGTCATTCTCGATGGTGAGTTCGGCATTCTGCACATCCGCCCGCAGCCGGATGTGGTCGAGACCTATGAGGCCCGGGTCACGGCCCTGTCGGAACGCCGCCAGGCCTATGCCGAATTGCGCGGCCCGTCGGTCAGTGCCGATGGTCAGCGCATCGGCCTGCACATGAATGCCGGCCTGCTGATCGAGTTGACGGCGCTGGAGGAGACCGGCGCTGACGGCGTCGGCCTGTTCCGGACCGAGTTCCAGTTCATGGTCGCAGAGACCCTGCCACGCCTGTCTGCGCAGTCGGCGGTCTACAAGTCCGTGCTCGATGCCGCGGGAGACAAGCCGGTGATCTTCCGGACCCTCGACCTGGGCGGCGACAAGGTGGCACCGTTTGCGCCGTCGACCGTGGAGCCCAATCCGGCGCTCGGCTGGCGGGCGATCCGCATGGGTCTCGATCGTCCGGGCCTGCTGCGCTACCAGCTGCGCGCCCTGATCATCGCGGCAGCAGGGCGCCCGTTGAATGTGATGTTCCCGATGATTGCCGCCCCCTGGGAAGCCCGCGCGGCGCGCAAGATGCTGGACCGCGAGCTCGACCATGCCCGCCATGCCGGTCACGAGCTGCCGTCCGAGGTGCGCTGCGGCATCATGCTGGAGACACCCGGCATGGCGTGGGCGCTGCAATACGCGCTCGACGATGTCGATTTCGTCTCCGTTGGTGCCAATGACCTGATGCAGTATTTTTACGCCGCCGATCGTCAGAATACGCGTGTCTCGGAACGGTACGATGTGCTGGCCCCGGCCGCACTCGACCTGCTCAAACACGTGCGGGATCTGTGCGCCAAACACGACACGCCGGTCTCGGTCTGTGGTGAAATCGCCGCCAAGCCGCTGGAGGCCGCCGTGCTGATCGGGCTTGGTTATCAAAGTCTTTCCATGGCGCCGGGCAATATCGGGCCGATCAAGAAACTGGTCTCCGGTCTCGATGTCGGCAAACTTGGCACCTGGCTTGCGAGCCATCGTCATCAGCCCGTGGACAGTTTGCGTCCCCTCCTCATCGAGGCGGGAGAAAACGCCGGACTTCCCCGCGAGGCCATTGATAATGGACGAGAGATTTGATCTTATAACGTTGCGTTAAGGATTTTCCCTTTCAGACGCGTTGTGAGTGACGATCGCTCCGGCAAGGATGAGCGGCGGTATGGTGATGGTGAGTCAGACGCCCAGTACGGACTTTGTTCCCGTTGATGCCGTCTATTCCGATGACGGCGTTGGCTATGTGCAGTTGTCAGCCGGTGAACGCCTCCGCGAAGCCCGTCACAAGCTCAATCTCACACTGGAACAGGCTGCCGAACGGACCCGCGTCCGTTCCGACTATCTCGACGCCATCGAGACCATGGACCCGCGCGGCCTTCCGGCCCGGGCCTATGCCATCGGCTATCTGCGCACCTATGCCAGCTTCCTGAACCTGGATGCCGGCGGCATTGTCGAGCAGTTCAAGCGCGAGGTGGATACCGAGACCGGTCGGGCCCAGCCCAGCGCTGCAGCCAAGACCCGCGACCCGATCAAGCTGCCCCGCGGCGCCATTGGTGCGCTGCTGATCCTGGCCGCTGTTGGCGGCGCAGCCTGGTGGTATTCCGAGCAATTTGCCGGTGGCACCGGTCTGACCAACATGCCGTCTCCGCCGGACGCGGCGCCCGACTGGGCCCGGGCTGATTTCCGCACCGGTCGCGTGGCGGTCAGTGTCGATGAAATCTGGTCCGGCCTGCCGCTTGGCGAAACGGCCGCCGCCTCGGGACAGGTCGTGATGCGCGCTGTGCTGCCGACCTGGCTGGAAGTGCGCGATGCTTCCGGACGGATCCTGTTCTCGCGTGAGCTGGCCATTGGCGAGGTCTATCGCGCACTCGAGCCGGGGCTGACCGTGTCGGCCGCCAATGCCGGCGCGATCGAAATCATGCGCAATGGCGAGCCTGTCGGCCTGCTCGGCGATGCCGGCGTACCGGTCGAGGACCTGCCGGTTATGGCGCAACTGGATCCGGCTGACCTCCAGCCGCAGTAAATTGCCGCACCCCCGGTCGCACACCGGTCATATTGACGCTATATCCAGCTCGTGTTCCGGTTCGCCGCCTTGATGGGAACCGTGAGGGAGAGTGTCGATGTCGTCTTCCAGTCCCGATCCGCGCAGCGTCCGCCCCTGGCGGATGATTGACCGTCGCAAGAGCCGCAAGATTACCGTTGGCGGGCTCGAAATCGGTGGCGATGCGCCGATCAGTGTCCAGACCATGACCAATACGCCGACCTCCGATGCCGGCGCCACGATCGACCAGATCCGGCGTTGCGAGGAGGCGGGGGTCGACCTGGTTCGCGTGTCCTGCCCCGACGAGGACTCGACGGCGGCTTTCAGGACGATCGCCAAGGCGGCCAAGGTGCCCCTGATCGCGGATATCCATTTCCACTACAAGCGCGGCATCGAAGCCGCCGAGGCCGGCGCCGCCTGCCTACGGATCAATCCCGGCAATATCGGTTCGATGGACCGGGTGAAGGACGTCGTCCAGGCGGCGCGCGACCATGGCTGCGCGATCCGCATCGGGGTCAATGCCGGATCCCTGGAGCGTCACCTGCTGGAGAAGTATGGCGAGCCCTGTCCGGAAGCGATGGTCGAAAGCGCGCTCGACCATGCCCGCATCCTCGATGATCTCGACTTCCGCAATTACAAGATTTCGGTCAAGGCATCGGACACCTTTCTCACCGTCGCCGCTTACCAGGCGCTGTCCGAAGCGACTGATGCGCCGCTCCATCTCGGTGTCACCGAGGCCGGCGGCACACGGATCGGAACGGTCAAATCCTCCATCGGTATCGGTTCGCTGCTTTGGGCCGGGATCGGCGATACGGTCCGGGTCTCGCTCTCGGCCGAGCCCGAGGAGGAGGTCAAGGTCGGCTTCGATATCCTCAAATCGCTGGGGCTGCGGACCCGCGGCGTCAATATCATCGCCTGCCCGTCCTGTGCGCGGCAGGGCTTTGACGTGATCCGCACGGTCGAGACCCTGGAGAACCGTCTGGCCCACATCGCCGAGCCGATCTCGCTGTCGATCATCGGCTGCGTGGTCAACGGACCCGGCGAAGCGCTGATGACCGATCTCGGTTTCACCGGCGGCGGTGCCGGTCGCGGCAAGATGTATGTCTCCGGACGGCCCGACCACAATGTCTCCAACGAGGAGATGGTCGAGCATATCGTCGAGATGGTGGAGGCCCGGGCCGCATTGCTGCGGGCCGAGCGTGAGGCGGTCGAGGCGGCCGAGTAGATCGCCAGTCCTCGCCCTGGCCATGGGATTGTGTTGTAGGAGTTCGAGATGACGGCTGTGACGGTTTACGGGCTGAAGACGTGCGATAGCTGCAAGAAGGCCCTGAAAGCGCTGGAGGGGGCCGGCCTGCCTCACACATTCGTCGACATCCGCGAGGGCGTGGACCGGGTGGTGAAGGTTCCCGACTGGCTCGACGCGGTCGGGGCCACGGCGCTGGTCAACACACGCTCGACCACCTGGCGCAACATGTCGGGCGAGGATCGCGAGCTGGCGACCCATGATCCGGCCGGTGTGCTGATCGCCCATCCGACCCTGATGAAACGCCCGGTCATCGAGGCCGGGTCCGTCATTACCGTGGGCTGGAATGCGACCAGCCTCGACGCGCTGCTGGCTGGCGCGGCGGAATGACTGCGGCGCTGAAAGCGCGCTGCGATCTTGATCTCGGCTTTCCCTTCCATCACGAGATGGCGCCCGCCGATCGGCTCGAGGCCGTGGCGGCGTGGATGCGCGCCGAAGCGCTGGGCGCCGAGGCTTATTTGACGGGCCCCTCGGTGGCGCGTCTCGAGGCGCGCATCGCCGGGATGTTCGGCAAGCCGGCGGCGGCCTGGTTCCCGACCGGGACAATGGCGCAAGGCGTCGCGGCGCGGCTGCATTGTGAGGCGAGCGGCGATACGCGGCTTGGCCTGCATCCGACCTCCCATCTCGTCCTGCACGAGGAAGACGGCCATATCCATCTGCACGGGCTGGACCCGGTCATGATGGGCGACTGGTCACGGCCGCTACGGGCCGAAGATCTGCCGGCCGCCGCCGGGTGCGCCTTCATCGAATTGCCGCAGCGCCAGAATGGCGGCGCCCTGCCGGACCGGGACGAGCTGGTCGCGATCAAGACGCGGGCGAAAGCGCTTGGCCTGCCGCTGCACATGGATGGTGCTCGCATATGGGGTCTGCCCTCGGCCTGGCCGGGTCAGGACCTGGCGGCAATCTGTGACGGCTTCGCGTCGGTCTATGCCTCCTTCTACAAGGATCTCGGTGCCTCGGGCGGGGCCATCTTGGCCGGTGAGGCCGACTTCATCGACGAGGCCCGGATCTGGCGGGCGCGGATGGGTGGGCGGCTGGTCTCGGCCTGGCCGATGGTGCCCGACGCCCTGCGTGCGCTCGATCTGCGGCTCCCGCAAATGCCGGCCTTTGTCGAGCGGGCCCGCCTGATCGCGGCCGGCGTTGGCGCCTGTGACAACCTCGAGATCACCCCCGACCCGCCGGCGGTGAATACGATGCACCTGCGTCTGGACTGCGATCTCGGGACCGCCGAGGCCGCCCGTGACGCAGCCGCCGAGGCGACCGGTGTCTGGCTCGGCAATCGTTTCTGGCATTTCCCGCATGACCCGGTTCCGGCGCTCGAGCTGACCATCGGCGAGCGTGCCCTGGATGCCGATCCCGAGCGCATCATCGCGGCGATCAGGGTAATGGCGGGGCATGCCGCCCGAGCTCATTCAACCAGCGCATAAAGCGCCAGCGTCACTTCCATCGCCTCACCCTCACGGATCAGGCTGAGATCGAGCGTGGTCGCCGCGTCCGGATCGAGGTCGCAATTGCGGGTCCGCATCGGATTTCCGTTGAAGTGGGTGATGAAGTCACCCGTCTCGACCCCGGCATCGAAGGCCGGTGAATTGGCGATCACCGCCGCCACCCGCATCCCGTCGCCTTCCGGCACCAGGACCAGACCGTGCGTGACCAGCGGTTCGAAGCGGATCGGTAAGGCCGGATCATTGCGGATGATGCGGACCCGCTCATGGCGCTGGTCGAAGGTCCAGCTGAAGTGACGCATCACCGCGCCGCCGAGGATCTCGGTTTCGGGCGTCGACTGGACCACCGGCTGTTCGAGCTCATGGCCTCCGATCCACAGGCTGTCGCTGAGCCGCGCCGAGGAGCGCGGCTCGATCTCGGCGAAACGCACCGCGGCCCCGGTCGCCCGGGGCGGGGACACCGTGTCATAGCGCTCGATCCGGCGCAGCACGATCGGGCTCAGCGCGGCACCGCTATCGATCAGCAGGCGGCGGCTGCCATTCGGGAACGCGACCCGCAGCCAGGGTCTTGTGTCGGGGCCGTTGGCGTCAAACACGGTCTCGCCATCCGGGCGCGGCAATTCACCGGAGACCACCCGCATTTCGCCGGCCGCATAATCCAGCGTCAGCAGCACGTCATCGAAGGCGCCATATTCGAGAATGCCGTCGATCTGCCGACCCAGCGCGATCGAGAGATGGTCGAGGTCGCGGATCCGCGCCTGCAGGCCGGTGATGCGCAGCTCGCCGCTCGTCAGCGTCCCGAAATTGGCGCGCGCATTGCGGCTGAGCCGCTGGCCGGAGACCCGCTCGAGACTGTCGGGATCGACAAAGGTGGCCGAGGCGCCGGTGTCGTAGAGGAACCAGAGCGTCCTGTCGGCGGCGTCCTCGCCGTCGCGAAGCTCGAGTGTGACGGGCAGGAAAAAATAGCCGCGGCAAACTTCCGCTGGCAGGGTGATCGGCGTCTCGATCTGGGCCGCAGCCGGTGCCAGTGACTTGCCTGTCACAAGGAGGGCGATTATCAGGATCGTAATCCGTTTCATGCCTGTCTCCCTGTCGGCTGTCGGCAGGATACGATAGCCCGCCTTGTTCCCAAGTCTGCCCTCTTCTCAAACCCGACCCACCATCATGTCCAGAATGTCCAAGCCTGCCATCAAGTCCATCTGCGTTTATTGCGGGTCCAATTCCGGCAAGGATCCGGCTTTTCTGACCATCGCCGACCGGCTCGGCGAAGTGATGGCACTGCGCGGCATCCAGCTGGTCTATGGCGGCGGGCAGGTCGGACTGATGGGCCGCATCGCCGACGCGACACTGGCCGCCGGTGGCCGGGTCGTCGGGGTCATCCCGGAATTCCTTGCCCTCAAGGAAATCGCCCACATGGAGCTCTCCGAGCTTCATGTCGTGCGCTCCATGCATGCCCGCAAGGCCAAGATGGTGAGACTGTCGCAAGCCTTCATCGCCATGCCCGGCGGTATCGGTACGATGGAGGAATTGTTCGAGATCTGGACCTGGTCACAGCTCGGCCAGCACCGTCATCCGGTCGGCCTCCTGAATGTGAACGGCTATTTCGACGACCTCGTCGCCTTCCTCGACCGGATGACCGATCAGGGCTTCCTCGCCCCGCAACACCGCGGTGCATTGATCGTCTCCGATCGTGTGACCACGCTGCTGGATGCGTTCGAGCAGTACGAAGCCCCGCCGGCCGATGTGCGGATCAAGATGGGTCAGACCTGAGAGCGGAGATGCAGGATCAACGCGCGTGAGGGCTGCAGCCAAGAGGCTCCATCGCGACGCGTTCATCAGACAAGTCTCCCGCCCAGCGCCCATCCGCGCCACGGCGCGATCGCCTGGCGTTGTGGGCAGTTGAGGGGTGCGAGGTGCCTTGCCGGTGCCTTGCTATGGAAGTTGTGTAGGTGGCGCCGGGGGCACCTCGCACACGGAGATTTGGTCGGAGCCGTTACCGGCCCCGTCTCGAAACCGACAGGAACAAACGGTCGAGCTTTGTGCCGCCGTCCTGCCGATGGCCACGCCGGGTTTTGTGGTGGTCAAATCCACAAGACCGGACGAGCTCCGCAATCCCCGCACCCCCGGATAACCGGTCCGAGCCTCGAGTTGGCGCGGGAACGGGAGAAGTATGGGGTATCAGCGAAGGGGGGCGGATAAGGTTTTTGGGAAAGCGCGGATTTGCAGTGGGTTAGAGCGGCGCGGCGGGGGATAACCTGCCCCTCCTCGGTCGGGAAGCAGGAAGGAGGGTGTGGATGGTTTGGGATGCCCCCACTTCCCCACCGTCATCCCACGGTCGCGGCAAGGCCGCGATCCGGGGGACCTCAGCCAGGCCGTCGACGGGGAAGCACAGGTCCCCCGGATGCCCGCTACGCGGTCACCGTGGGATGACGATGTAGAGGGGTGTTGCGAAGAGCGTGCCGGCGCTCGCTTCGCCCTTCAACCCTTGCCGGGAGTGCGCCGCATCCGCTCCAACACCATCACCCCAATTCCCCACCGTCATCCCACGGTCGCGGCAAGGCCGCGATCCGGGGGACCCCAGCCAGGCCGTCGACGGGGAAGCACAGGTCCCCCGGATGCCCGCTTCGCGGCCACCGTGGGATGACGGAGTAGAGGGGTGTTGCGAAGAGCGTGCCGGCGCCCGCTTCGCCCTTCACCCCTTGCCGGGAGTGCGCCGCATCCGCTCCAACACCATCACCCCAATTCCCCACCGTCATCCCCCGGCTTGTCCGGGGGACCTCAGCCAGGCCGTCGACGGGGAAGCACAGGTCCCCCGGATGCCCGCTGCGCGGTCACCGTGGGATGACGGTGGGGTTGGGTTTCGCGACATGCCCCGGCCTCGTCGGCGCGGATAACCCAGCCTGCGGGCCTGACCGACTGGCGGACCGTTTTCAGTCCCCGACAGTCCCTCCGCCGCTCGCCGGCTCTTAAACCTCAATCCCCAACTCCCCCCAGATCGCGTCCACCCGGGCTTTCGTGGCGTCGTCCATGTCGAGCTTTTCGCCCCATTCGCGGGTGGTTTCATTGCCCGTCTTGTTCGTCGCATCGAGACCGATCTTGGAGCCGAGGCCGGATACCGGTGAGGCAAAGTCGAGATAATCGATGGGGGTGTTCTCGACGGTAACGATGTCGCGGGCCGGGTCCATGCGGGTCGAGACGGCCCACATCACATCCTTCCAGTCACGCGCATTGATGTCGTCATCCACGACGATGATCCACTTGGTGTACATGAACTGGCGCAGGAAGGACCAGGCCCCCATCATCACGCGCTTGGCGTGGCCGGCATAGGCCTTCTTCATCGAGATCACGGCGATGCGGTAGGAACAGCCCTCCGGCGGCAGCCAGAAATCGAGGATCTCCGGGTATTGTTGCTGCAGGAGGGGGATGAAGACCTCGTTCAGCGCCTCGCCGAGAATGGCCGGCTCGTCGGGCGGGCGGCCGGTATAGGTGGTCAGATAGATCGGATCCTTGCGCATGGTGATGGCGCTGATCCGGAAGACCGGAAAATGCTCGACCGAATTGTAATAGCCGGTGTGGTCGCCATAAGGGCCTTCCGGGCCGTACTCGTCGAGCAGGACATGGCCCTCGAGGATGATCTCGGCGTCGGCGGGGACTTTCAGCGGGACCGTCTTGCAGTCGACCAGCTCGGCCTTCTTGCCACGCAATATGCCGGCGAACTGGTATTCCGACAGGGTGTCCGGGATCGGCGTGACGGCGGCGAGGATGGTGCCCGGATCGGCGCCGAGGACGACGGCCGCAGGCAGCGGGTCGGGCTTCTTGTCCTTCCAGCGCTGATAGTGCTGGGCGCCGCCGCGATGCTTGAGCCAGCGCATCAGGGTGCGGTCCTTGCCCAGCTTCTGCATGCGATAGATGCCGAGATTGAAATCATCCTGCTTGTCGTCGGACGGGCCCTTGGTGACGACCAGCGGCCAGGTGATCAGCGGCGCCGGTTCGCCGGGCCAGCAGGTCTGGATCGGCAAGCGGTCGAGATCAATCTCATCGCCGGTCAGCACGACCTCCTGGCAGGGCGCCTTCTTCACGGTCTTCGGGCGCATCGACATCACGGTCTTGGCCAGCGGCAAAAGCGCCATGGCTTCCTTGACGCCGCGCGGCGGCTCGGGCTGGCGCAGGAAGGCGAGCAGCTCGCCGACCTCACGCAGCTCGGCCCCGGTTGTGCGCGCCTGACCGCCCAGCGTGACCGCCTGGGCGACCCGCTTGACGGTGCCGAACAGGTTCACGAGGCACGGCATCTCGCTCTTCTCGCCACGCTCATTGATGACATTTTCGAACAGGATGGCCGGGCCGCCCGCATGCAGGGTGCGCTTGTGGATCTCGGTCATTTCCAGCTCGGTGGAGACCGGCGTGGTGACGCGCACCAGATCGCCCTCGGCTTCCAGCTGGTCGAGAAATTCCCTGAGCGATTGATAGGCCATCGGTGCGGTCCTGCTTTGTTGTGGGCCTGAAACTGCAACTTCGTCGCGGAAAGTCCAGAGCGCTTTGCGTCGCAGCATCAACAGCCTGGCCGCCGGGACACGTATTTGAACAAAATTCGAGACAATTACGGGTCAAAAGCTTCAACCCGTTTTCAGATTTCACGCCTAGACCGCGCGCAGCCTCACACGAAACGGGATTTCCCCATGCTGCACAGAATGGTCCTGACTGCCCGGTCGAAGGTCGAGATGGGTCCCGGCGCGCTCAAGGGTGATTTCGGCTCGATCATGGCCTGCTGCATGCAATCGAGCATCGCCTCGAGCCTGACCGGTGCGCTGGTTGTGGAGAGCGGCCTGCTGCTGGAAATCCTCGAGGGCGACAGTGCCGAGTTGTGCGACTTCCACAGCCGCGCCGAACAGGATCCCCGCGTCGCCGACATCCAGGTGCTGGAATTCGTGCCGGTGCTGCGGCGTGCCTATGAGACCTGGGCGGTGGCGGCTGCGACAGCGGAAACGGCGGATCCGGCGCTGGCCGGCGCCATTGCCGAGAAGCGCGCCGGCCCGTTCGCCGTCAGCCAGCATATCCGCCGTGTGACCATGCAGGGCGTGCTCGCCGAGACCCCGCCGCTCTGCGTCGCGGCCTAGGCGAGCGCCGGCGCTTACTGGTCGTCGGTGGGCGTATCGTCGATGTCGATATCGACGTCGGTCCCGGCTTCCGGCGCGGGTGTTGTCACTGGCGGCTGTAGCGCGGCAATGACGCCGCGTGCCAGGCCACCCGAGCGGGAATTGACCCCGGTAGTGGCGCCAAAGCGGACAATGACCAGCTCCTGCTCCGGCAGGACATAGCCCCACTGGCCCTGGAAACCGCTCAGCATGATGGTCTCCGGCGGCAGGAGGCTGCCCTCGGCGGGCAGCCAGAAGCCCATGCCGTACTGGCCGTCCGACCCGGGGGTCGGCTCGGCCACGATGTCATACCAGTCCTCCGGCAGCAGGCGGCGACCGTCGACCATGCCGTCATTCATGTAGAGCAGGGCGAGGCGGGCCCAGTCATGGGCCGTCGCATACATGTAGGACGAGCCCTGGAAGACCCCGTTCTCGCCCGGCTCCATGATCGCGGAATAAATGCCCAGCGGTTCGAAGATGTGGGCGCGCAGGCCGGCGACCTGTTCCGGCAGGGTGTCGCCGAGCAGGCGCTGCATTGTGTCGGTCGCGAGGATGGTATTGCCGCTCATGTATTGCCAGTGCTCGCCGGGCGCATAAAGCCGCTCGCGGGTTGCCGCATAGCGCGGCATGTCGGACTGGGTGAAGAGCATCTCGGAATTGGGGTCGGTGCCGGTATTGTCCTCGGCGATCGCCAGTCCGCCGGCCATGCGCAGGAGGTCCGCAATGGTGATCTCGGCAAGGCGGATATCATCGACCTCGGCGAGGGCCGGTATCGCGCCTTCCGCATCAATGTCGAGCCGGCCTTCCTGGACCAGCGTGCCGGCCAGGGTGGTCATGGCGCTCTTGGTCATCGACCAGCCATGGAAGCGGGTGTCACGGCTCGCGCCGTCGGCATAGTGCTCGGCAACCAGCCGGCCCTGGTGCAGGACGGCGACGCCCAGCGTCTGCCGGCTGTCGGCTTCGACGCCGTCGAAAGCGTCGGCGATGACGGCGTCCAGTGCCTCGGTATCGAACCATTCATCGCGATGGGCGGTATCGAGTTCGAACGGGGCGAACTCCTGCTCCACGGGGACGGTCAGCTCGGCATCGAAGCCGTAGCCGCCATGCACCAACGTACAGCCCAGCCCGTCACGCCAGACGGCCCGCTGCGGCCAGAACAGGCCGAGCACGGAGGAGGTCACCTCGCGGTTGTCCGCGTCCATGTCGTATTTGATCAGGCTGGCCGCATCGCCGAGCAGGGGCTCGAGATAGAAGTCATAGGCCTGGTCCGGATCGAGGCCGGAGACCCAGGTCAGGGAACACATCTGCTTGGCCACGATGCCGGTGCCCGAGGGCAGGTAGACCCGGCCGATCGGCGACAGGTTCAGCGCCGTGACCCCGGCAGCCAGCAGGACGGCGATGGCGCCGCCGACGATGTAACGTTTTTTCATGACATGTCCCCTCAGACCTGTGACCGGGTTCAGCCCAGCTTGTCGAAATCGGGCGCGCGGCGCTCGAGGAAGGCAGCGGCAGCCTCGGCAAATTCCGGCGATTGCAGCTGCGAGGCGAAGATCGTGTTCTCACGGTCCATGCGGACCTCGATATCCTCGGCCGGCTGACGCATCAGCGCCTTGGACGCCTTGATCGAGGTCGGCGCCTTGGCGGCCAGGATGGCGGCCATGAAGCGGGCCGTTTCCTCCAGCTGGTCGGGTTCGGTGACGCGGTTGATCAGGCCGGTCTCGCGGGCACGGTTGGCATCCCAGGTGTCGCCGAGCAGGAGGAGTTCGGCGGCAACGGCATGGCCGAAGAAGCGCGGCATCAGCTGGGAGGAGGCAAATTCCGGCGCCAGGGCGAGGTCGACAAAGGGCGTCTTGAAGATCGAACGGTTCGAGGCGACCACGAGGTCGCAATGCAGCAGCAGGGTCACACCGATCCCGATCGCCAGACCGTCGACGGCGGCGATGACCGGTTTCTCAGCCTTCAGCAGCGCCATCATGAAGCGCCGCACCGGCGGCACCTCGTCCTTGCCGAATTCCGGCGGACGCTGGGTGAAGTCGACAATGTCATTGCCGGCGGTGAACACGCCGCCGGCACCGGTGATGATGCTGACGCGCACCGACGGATCGCTGTCCGCGCTCTCAAGCGCTTCGGCGGCGGCGGTATACATGTCCTGGGTGAGGGCGTTCTTCTTCTCAGGACGATTGAAACGGATGGTGCGGATGCGATCCGCAGTCTCGACCAAAACCAGTTCGCTCACGCGAGCCTCCCTTTTGTATGTCGCCCGCAGGGGCGTTTTACGGGGAAGGTAGAGCAAAAGCGGGGCGCTTGAACACCATGAATCAGTTGACGTAAACGTCACCCGCCTGCATCGCGGCGCTTCAACCGGTGACGGCCAGCCGGGTCAGCACGCGGTGCAGCATGTCGCTGTCCTCCTCGCCGAGCCGGCTTTCCAGCTCGGTATTGAGGTCGCGCAGGATATGGTCGGCGGTATCGCCAAGGGCGCGGCCCTTCTCGGTCAGGGAGACCAGCGCCGAGCGCTTGTCGGTGGTCGAGGCCACCTTGGTCACCAGGCCGAGGGCTTCCATCCGGTTGACCAGGCCGGTCACCGCCGGCGGGTGCAGCGACAGCATCTCGCCGATATCGCCCATCCGCCGCTCGCCGCGCCGGGCCAGCAGGAAGAGCACGGCGGCCTGGGCCGAGGTCACCCCGGCGACGGATTTCAGACGTGCGTCTGCATCCCGGTTGAGCTTCCGGGCGGCAATCTCCAGCAGCAGGAATAATCGCCGGTCAACGGCGCGAGCGCGAGCCATGGCGGTGATACTGGTTTGATTCTGCGGGCGAGGGGAGCGTCAGCGGTATTTCCAGACCTTGGCCTGGCGAACTTCGCGGTCCTCGAGGTCGCGGGTGACCGGCACGGTGTACTCCGCCAGCCGTTCCAGCTTGTCCTGCGGCAGGAAGGAGCGCCCCGGATCGCCGATCAGCACCGTCGCCCCGCGCGCATTGAGCTTTTCCAGCCAGCTGCCGATCACGCGTGCTGGCTCGGCTTCGTAGAAGACATCGCCGGCCAGTACCACATCCCAGCCTTCGTCCAGGCCGACCAGATCGCCGAGCCGGGGTGTCAGTGTCACGCCGTTCGCGGCGGCATTGGTCTCGATTGCGGCAATGGCGAAGGCATCGAGCTCGCAGGCCTCGACCGAGGCCGCCCCCGCCTTCATCGCGGCAATGCCGGACACGGCCCCGCCGGCGGCAAAGTCCAGCACCCGCTTGCCGGCGACCATGCCGGGATTGTCGAGGCAATAGCGGGCGAGCGCCTGACCGCCTGCCCAGGCGAAGGCCCAGAAAGGTGGCGGCAGGCCCATCTCGCCGAGCGCCTCCTCGGTCTGCTCCCAGATCGCCACGGTCTCGACTGCGAGGTGCAGCGAGACCTCGGGCACCAGCGGCGGGGCCATCAGGGCGGTGTGGCTGCAAATGAAGCCGTGCGGATCGTCGAGCCGGGGGATGCCGGTCATGGCGGAGCCTGTCATAAGGATGGAGGTCTCCGGTTAGGCGGAGCGGAACGCAGGAGCAAGCCATGACGACACGTGTGACACGATCAACCTATGTACTGGCCGTCAATGATCTCGACTCGACGGCGCGCTGGTGGGTCGAGAAGCTGGGCTTCGAGCACTGGCTGCGAGCCGAGGGCTGGGCCTTCCTGCGCCGCGACAATTGCTATCTCCGGATCGGGCATTGCGTGGATGCCCTCCCGCCGGCGCAGCTCGGCGATCACCAGTTTTTCGCTTATGTCGAGCTGGAGGATGTGCGCGCTTTCCATGACGAAATCAGGGGGGCCGGGGTCGACATCATCCACCGTCTCACCGACCAGCCCTGGGGCATGCGCGAATTCGGCGTCGCCACGCCGGACGGTCACCGGATCATGTTTGCGCAGGCGATTGACTAGGGCTGGCCGTCAGGCGCTTGTGTCAGGGACAGACCTCGGACGCGGAGCGGGCATCGTAAAAGCTCACGAGCATTTCTCGCAGCCCCCTGAGCTCGGGCATGTTGTAGTCCGGATGCTGACCCGGATCGGCAATGATCGCGTCCAGGTGATCGAGCAGCGTTTGCGAGCGGCCGTGCTGATCGATCTGCACAATGTTCATATCGAACGGATAGAGGCTTTCATCCTGCAGCATGTAGGCCGTGAGAACATACTGATAGTATTTCATTTCCACGGTGCGCATCAAGAAGTGCTGGTCCATGAAGCGATGCCCATGGTTGCGGCAGATGAAGTGCTCGACATGAGCATTCCAGAACCCTGCCACGCGCGACTGGTAATTCGGCGTGTCCCGATCCCAGCCATTGAAATCGAGGATAAACATCTCGATTGCTTCGCCAATATCTTCGCGCCCGCCCGATTCCCATAGAACCAGGCCCGAGCACATTCTGGCTGTCAGGGTCCGGATATCCTGCCGGGTAAAGCCGCTCTCGAGCACGTCGGACGGGTCCGCCGACAGTTCGCCAGCCACGTCGGCGATCCGGCATTCCGGCGTGCGGCCTGCGGTCTGGGCCAGGGTTGGCGACGCCAGAAGCGCGAACGCGGCCAGCGGTGCGATGACGCGATCTTTCATCGGCAGTCTCCTTCAACCGATCCAGCCGCCAGCGTGATCCGGACGGGTGTAACCATCGCGCGCGTTTGAATGGCCAAAGCCTACCGGTGGATGTTTGCCCCGGCAACGCCCGGCGAGGCGTCAGTCCCCGGCGCGCGAGCCGGCCGTGTCGGAATGGCGGATGATTTCGGCCAGTCGCAGCGACGGCATGGCGCGCAGATCCCTCTCGAACCGGGCGAGATCGCCGACCACGACGAGGGTGAAGCGGTCATCGCGCAGATAGGCGCCGGCGACGGCGCTGACTTCGCGATCGCTCACCCCCATCAGCGCCGGGACGCGCTGGTCGAGATAGTCGTGGCCGAGCCCGAACGTGTCACGCAGGGCGAGGTTTTCCAGCAGGCCGTAGGCCGAGCCGGACGACATCACGAACAGGCTGGAGAGCCAGCGCCTTGTGCTCTCCATGTCCCAGTTGTCCTGGCGCAGCGAGGCGATGGTTGCGAACACCGTGGTCAGCGCGACGACGGTGCGCGGGGTGTCGATGTCGTCGCCATAGGTCCACATGCCGCCGCCACGGGTCCACTGGATGAAGCTGCCCGGGGAATAGGACCAGCCGGCTTCGCGCATGCGCGCCGCAATGGCACCACCGAGTGCGGCGTCCATGATGGTGATCGCGGTGGCGTCCTTCGAGGTGATGGTGCTGACCGGGTAGATCAGCTGCACCGTGGTCTGTAGCGATCCGGGCCGATCGACCAGATGGACGACCGGGCCACGCGCCGGAACCGCGTTCGGGGCCGTATCGGCCGGGCCGCGGGTCCAGTCGGCGAAGGCGGCGCGCACCGCGGCCTCCATCCGCGCGGCGTCAAAACGCCCGGCGATGTAGAGATGGGTCCGACCGGCGCCGAAATGGGCGGCATGAAAGGCGCGGACATCGTCAATCGAATAGCCGTCGACCTGGCCGGGCCGGGGCAGGCCGTTGTGATAGGGATGGTCTTCGGGAAACAGCGAGGCAAAGGCGGTGGTGAAGGCCAGCGTGGCCGGCTCGAGGCGTCGCTGCTCGATATCGCGTGACAGGCCCGAGCGGATGCGCAGCAGCGCGTCGGCCGGGAAATCCGGGCGCCGGACCGCATCGGCGATCAGGCCGAGCGCGGTCTCGCCATGCTCGGCCAGGACATGGGCGCCGATCAGGGTATGGGTCTGGGTGACGGTGGTATTGAGCGAGCCGCCCATGGCGGCGAAGCGTTCGGCGATCTCGGCCCGGCCGAGCCCGTCAAAGCCTTCCTCCATCATGGCCGTCGTCAGATCCGCGATCCAGGTCTGCTCGCCATCATCGATATTGCCGGCGCGGACCGAAACGACCACGTCGATGGTCGGCGTCAGGCCCCAGGGCACGAAGGTGACGGTGAGGCCGTTCTCCAGCTCCAGAGTCTGCGTCGCAGGCAGCTGGAACGGCAGCGGTTCGCCGGCGGAAGGCGGGATGAGGCCGCGAGCCGGTGCCTGGGCCAGGGCCGGCGCTGTCAGCGGGGTCAGGCCCCCGAACAGGCCTCCGATCAGAACCGCGACCAGGGCGGCAAGGGCGATCCGGGCGCGGTGCAGGGTGATGAAGGGCTTCATGGCTTGCCTCCCGCGTCCGGCGCCGATGCCGGCGCGACGGGACGACCATCGCCGGGGATGAGTTCCAGAACCGTGCGGTTTTCCGGGCGCAGCCAGGTCCGCGCCGTCGCCAGGACCAGTTCCGGCGTGACCTGGTCGAAGCCGTCCTCGATCCGGTTGATGCGGCCCGGATCGTCATCGAACAGGGCGAAGCTGGCGAGCAGATCGACGACCCCGAAGCGGGTCGAATAGTCCAGCTGGAGGTAAAACTCGGCGAGGAATTTGCTGCGGGCGCTGGCCAGGGTCGCGGCGCTGACCGGCTCACTGCGCAGGCGCTCGATGACCGCGCTCAGCGCGTCGAGGGCGTCGTCCGGCGCCACAGCGTCGTCATGGATCAGGCTCGCCGTCCACAGCATCGGACCGTCATAATTGAACACATTGCCCAGCAGGTTGATGCCGCCGCCGACCTCGCTGCCATAGCCCAGATCGTCGACCAGGCGCTGGCGCAGGCGGGCATCGCCACCGCGCAGCAGGATCTGGTCGATCAGGATCATGGCGAAATACTCCGGCGTGCCGCGCTCGGGCATGTGATAGGCGACCGCAAGACCGGGCAGGGTGGCCAGTGGATCGGTGATCCGGCTGCGTTTTTCGGCGGTCTGGGGCGGTTCGGAGACGTCGATCTCCGGCAGGTCCGGACCGGCGGGAATGTCGCCGAAATACTGGTCGATGGTGGTCAGCGTGTCGGCCGTGTCGAAACTGCCGGCGACCACGAGAACCGCGTTGCGCGGCGTGTAGTACTGCTCGAAGAAGGCCCGCGCATCGTCCACCGTGGCGGCGTCGAGATCGCTCAGATCGCCGTAGAAATTATGCGCATTGTGCCAGTTCTCATTGGCCACCATCGGCAGGTCGATCCAAGTCCAGTCGCCATAGGCCTGGTTCTGGACATTGACGAAGATCTCGTTGCGCACGACGTCGCGCTCGCGCTGGAAGATCTGGCGGTTGATGGTTGGCGTGGCCATGCGATCGGCTTCGGCCCACAGATAGGCATTCAGCGCGTTGGCGGGCACGACCCCGAAATAATTGGTGAAGTCGAGCCGCGTCGAGCCATTGGCGATGCCGCCCATGCCCGAGATGTAATAGTAGAAGACCGGCTCCGGCAGGTTCTCCGAGCCGGCGAAGAACAGGTGTTCGAACAGGTGGGCGAAGCCGGTCCGGCCGCGCGGCTCATTGCGATAGCCGACCCCGTAATAGACCGCGACGGTCGCGGTCGGGACGGTGTGGTCCTCGGCCAGAACGACGCGCAGGCCATTGTCCAGCGTCTCGTAGTGCAGCGGGATCTGCAGGCCGTCGCTCAGCGCGGCGGCGTCTGGCGCGGGGCCTTGCGGTTCGGCGGACGTGGTCGCGACAGACCAGACCAGGGCGAGCCCGGCAAGGACCGGGAAGACTGAATTCATGACACACATCCTGACTGGGTGTGCCGGCAGGACCGGCGCCGCAATATCAAGCCAGCCGCGCTGGCATTGGTCAAATGATTGCGCCGGTCAACAGGGTGGCGACCAGGAGCAGCCCGCTGGTCCGGTTGGCCTTGAACAGGGCCAGGCAGCGCGGGCCATCCTCGATATCGAGACGGCGGACCTGGTTGAACAGGTGGGCGGTGTAGAGGGTGAAAGGGATGACGATCCACGGCTCGGCCCGGCTCAGCCAGATCGCGAGGGCGACGAGGATGGCGTTCGCGCCGTAAAAGCCGGCGACCCAGTATTGCGAGCTCTCGCCGAACAGGCGGGCGGTGGACTTCACGCCGACCAGCGCATCGTCCTCGCTGTCCTGGTGGGCGTAGATGGTGTCATAGCCCAGCGTCCAGAACACGCAGGCGATGTAGAGCACGACCATGGCCGGATCGATGTGACCGGTCGCGGCGGTGTAGGCGACGGGGACGCCCCAGTTGAAGGTCAGGCCGAGCCAGGCCTGCGGCCACCAGGTGATCCGTTTCATGAAGGGATAGGCGGCGACCAGCAGCAGCGAGCCGAGGCCGACCAGGATCGCGATCAGCGGTAATTGCACCAGCACGACAAGGCCGACCAGGCCCTGCGCGCCGAGAAAGGCCCAGGCGCGCTTGAGGCTGATCGTGCCGGCGGCCAGCGGCCTGTCGGCCGTACGGGCGACCCGGGCGTCGAGATCGCGGTCGATAATGTCATTATAGGTGCAGCCGGCGCCGCGCATGGCGACGGCACCGATCCCGAACAGCACGGCCAGCCACAGGTCATGAGCGGTCAGGCTGTCGCCGATCCGCGCCAAAGCCAGCCCCATCCAGCACGGCAGGGCGAGCAGCCAGAAGCCGATCGGCCGGTCATAACGGGCCAGACGCAGATAGGGACGCATCGCGAGCGGTGCGCGATCGACCCAGGAGGTTGGCAGGCTGTCGGCGACTCGACGGTCAAAGTTCAGTTGCATCCATGGTGTTTGGCAAAGCCTGAGGGCCAATTCAAGGCAGGAAACGTCATTTGACTGCCGGACTTGACGGCGCGGCGGCACACCGTCAAAGCGAAGGCATGACGACCGATCCCCGCCTCTTCACCGATGCCGCGCTGACCAGCGGTGCCACCGTGCCGCTGACCCGCGAGGACGCGCACTACCTGCTCAATGTCCTGCGTCGCGGCGAGGGCGACCGCGTCCGCGTCTTCAATGGCCGGGACGGCGAATGGTCGGCGCAGATCTCGCATGCCTCGAAGAAGGCGGCGGCGCTGACGGTCGAGGCGCAGACCCGCCAGCAGCGGGGCGTGCCGGATCTCTGGTTGCTGTTCGCGCCGGTCAAGCGCCAGAAAACCGACCTGATCGTCGAGAAGGCCACCGAGCTGGGTGTCGCGGCCATTTGCCCGGTCACCACGGCGCGGACCCAGTCCGACCGCATCAAGTATGAGCGTTTCCAGACGATCGCCAAGGAAGCCGCCGAGCAGACCGAACGTCTCGACCTGCCGGAGATCCGCGGGATCGACCGGCTCGACCGTGTGCTGGACGCCTGGCCGCAGGATCGCGCGCTGGTCTTCTGTGACGAAAGCGGTGACGAGCCGGACGCAGCCTGGGGCGGTGCGCGCGGACGCGGACAGCCAATGGCCGCGGCGCTGGCCGGTCTGGCGGAAAAGCCCGCGGCCATCCTGATCGGCCCGGAAGGCGGCTTTTCCCCGGCCGAGCGAGACCGGCTGCGCAGCCTTGATGTGGTGATCCCGGTCACGCTGGGGCCGCGCATCCTGCGCGCGGAGACGGCGGCGATTGCAGCGCTGACTGTGTGGCAATCCGTGTGCGGGGACTGGCGCTAGCCAGCATGTGGTGACGCCCGTCAGGGAGCGCGCTGCAGATCGAACCCGTTTCCATAGAGATTGACCCGGATTGTCTCGCCCGGCGCCGTGACGCTCAGCGTGATGGGGGCAGCGCGCTGGAAGTATTCACCCGGCGCCTCGCGATATATCCGGGCCGGCGGCTGACCAGGCAATTGCAGGGTCAGGCCGTCATCGGATCGCGCAATGGTGAAGGCATCACCGGACGGCATCAGCCAGCGACCGACCAGGTCTGCGGCTTCGTCGGGATCGAGCGGGATGGACACCCGGACGCCGTCCAGTTCGCCGGGCTCGAAATGACCGGATTGCTGCTCCAGCAGCGGACCGACAAGGATCAGCGCAGCGTCCGCGCTGCCAGCCGGCGGAGCCAGACGCAGATGGGCCAGCGAGTCGGGCCGATAAAACAGCCGGCCGCCACCCCAGGTGAGTTCGTGCCAGCGCCCGCCATTGATGTTGTAGCGCACGCCGTCCTGGACATGGAGCTGCAGCAGGTCGCCATTTTCCAGCCGATAGCGACCTTGCGCCGGCAGCCATGCGGCTTCGTCGAGCGCGTGGGGTTCAAAGGCCGGGACGGGCCGGCCGGCCATATCGGCCAGGATACGGCGGGCGGTGGTGGTGACATTGGGGCGGTAATAGCCGTTGGACAGGATGGCGATCGCGCGGTCGCTGTCCGGCAGCATGATCCAGACCGACTGGAAGCCGTTGATGGAACCGGTATGCCAGACCGCCCGTTCGCCGAGAAACTCGCCGACGTTGAACCCGAGGCCGTAACCGGTCTCGCTGCCCTCCGGCGTCAGCCGGCTTTGCCAGGCTGTCTGTAGCGTTGTGGCTGAAACCAGACGGTTGCTGCGCAGCGCCCGCGTGAGTGCGAGCATGTCGCGGGCCGAGGCCATCAGGGATCCGGCGCCATGGGCGAGACTGGTTTCGGCGGTGATGGTGTTGATCGGGTTCCGACCGTCATGGTCATAGCCGGCGGCGCGGCGGGGGATGATGGCGGCCTGCCGGTCATAATGTGCATCGGTCATTCCGGCAGGTGTGAAAAGCGCCTGCGTCAGATAGGCCTCATAGCTGAGTCCGTCCGGATTGACCGCAGCGATGATCGCGGCCAGCACGACATAGTTGAAGTTGGAATAGGCCCAGCGCGTGCCCGGCTCAAATTGCAGTTCGGCATCCGCCATCAGCGCAATGATGTCGTCCGGCGCGATCGGATTGCGCATGATCTGGGGAATTTGTGGCAAGGCGAAGTGATCGGGCAAGCCGGACATGTGGCCAAGCGCATCCCGCACTGTCGGACGCGCCAGCTGCGGCGGCAGGGCAGGGGCAAGCTCGCCAATCGCCTGGTCGAGATCGATATGGCCGGCCTCCGCCAGCTGCAACACAGCCAGAGCGGTGATCGGTTTGCTGATCGATCCGAGCCGGAAGGCGGTCTGCGCCGTGACCGGTTGCTGCCATTCGATATTGGCCATGCCGTAGCCGGCCAGCCAGGCATCGTCCCCGTCGAGGATCATGATGGCAGCCCCGGCTTCGGTGCCGCCGTAATGTGCTTCCATGAACGCGTCGGTCCGGGCAAGGACCGCGTCGGACTGGGCAAGGGCAGGTTGGGTCGTCAGCAGGACCAGCAAGCTGACCAGGACCATGATGGCGGGGTGCAGTCTCATTCCGGTTCCTCCGGGTTGTGATGGGGAAAGCGCGCCAGCAGGCGCTGCGTCAGCGTGCGCGCCTTGAGCGCCGTTTCGAACGCCTTCAGGGCCTGCTCGAGATCGACCCCCAGTTCCGCCCAGATCTCGTCATAGACAATTTCAAAGTCGGCCATGGTCGCGAGGACGTCCGCGACGACCGGCTTGGCCGAGTCGGCAAAATCATAGACCCGCTTGCGCGAGTCCTGCGGGTCGATCCGGGACACCAGGAATCCATCTGCCACGACCGGCTTGAGCCTCGCCTCGATCAGTTGGCGTGAATGTCCGATCCGGTCGGCCAGTTCGGACGAGGACAGCGGGCCATGGCGGTGGAGCGCCAGAACGATGGATATCTTGCGGGCATCCAGCGGAATGCCGAGCTGTTCGAAGGCGTCCTGGCCTTGCTGGCCGACCAGTTCGCTGGCGCGAAACAGGATGGCACCGAATTGCGGGGAGCGAAGTACGGCCATGGGAAACTCCTTTACGAAAAGAATTGCGCAAATATTTTCGTATGTCAATCACGACATCGTAGCGGCAGGCCCGGGCACGGCGCTCTCCTCACATCGCCGTGAATCTCAGCGCTATGCCCTTGTTCACCGGGCAACACCCCCATATCTGTTGCGGACATTTTGAACGGCAGGGGCGCTTGGCATGAGCGGCACGTATAATCCGGGCGGCGAAGGTGCTCCCATCGAAAATCTGGACCAGCTGACGGCCTATTTCGCCACCGGCGAAAAGTCCGAGGACAAGTTCCGTATCGGCACCGAGCACGAGAAATTCGGCTTTGCCCTGGCCGATCACACGCCTCTGCCACACAAGGCTGACGGGCCGAGCGTCGAGAAAATGCTGTCGGGTCTCGAGCGCTTCAACTGGGAGCCGGTCCGCGAGGGCGGCGAGCTGATCGCGTTGAAGCGTGAGGGCGCCTCGATCACGCTGGAACCGGGTGGGCAGTTCGAACTGTCCGGCGCCCCGCTGGAAACCATCCACCAGACCTGCGCCGAGGTAAACAGCCATTTGCGCGAAGTGCGCGAAGTGGCCGACGAGATCGGCGCCGGCTTCCTCGGTCTCGGCTTCTCGCCGAAATGGTCGCTGGAAGAGACGCCGATGATGCCGAAGGCCCGCTACGGGCTGATGAAGGCCTATATGCCCAAGGTCGGCACGATGGGGCATCAGATGATGTTCCGCTCCTGCACCGTGCAGACCAATCTCGACTTCTCGACCGAAGCCGACATGGCGAAGAAATTCCGGGTCTCGATCGCGCTGCAGCCGCTGGCGACCGCGCTGTTTGCCAATTCACCCTTCAAGGATGGCGGTCTGCACGGCTATCTGTCCTATCGGGCCCATGTCTGGACCGACACTGACAACAACCGCACCGGCATGCTGCCCTTCGTCTTCGACGAGGGCTTCGGCTATGAGCAATACCGCGACTGGGCACTCGACGTGCCGATGTATTTCGTCAAGCGCGGCGGCGAATATCTCGACGCGACCGGCAAGTCCTTCCGCGACTTCCTTGATGGCAAGCTCGACCTCCTGCCCGGCGAAAAGCCGGTGATGAGCGATTGGGAAGACCATCTCTCCACCGTCTTCCCGGAAGTGCGGCTCAAGACCTTCCTGGAAATGCGCGGTGCCGACTCCGGACCGTGGAACACGCTGTGTGCCCTGCCGGCCTTCTGGGTTGGCCTGCTCTATGACAATACCGCGCTCGATGCGGCCTGGGACCTGGTCAAGGACTGGACCGAGGCCGAGCGCAACGCGCTGCGCATCGGGGCGGCCAGGACGGCGCTGCACACCCCCTTCCGCGGCGGCACGCTGCAGGACGTCGCCCGCGAGGTTCTGGCGATTGCCCGCTCCGGCCTGCGGGCGCGGGCCCGGATGAACGGTCATGGCGAGAGCGAAACGCTCTTTCTCGATGATCTCGACGAGATTGTTCGCACCGGCGAGACCCGGGCGGAAGCGCTGATCAAGCGGTTCAACGGTGAGTGGGGCGGCCGGATCGATCCCGTCTTCACCGAGTGCGCCTACTAGCCAGCACAGCCGATTTCCGCCTGCTGATGAACGCTGCACACTCGATTGTGTAGCGTTTTGGTGCGCGCCGCCGTGGCTCAGGCTTGAGCCAATCGGGTCCGCGTGGTCAATTGCGCCCCTATTTAAAGCCCGCGTGGGGCGGGTACTGGGGAGACACGCGTGACGGACACGACCGCAACGCCGGGTAATACACCCACCAATGAAAACAAGGACACCTCCTTCTTCGGACACCCGAAGGGCTTGGCGATCCTGTTCCTGACAGAGATGTGGGAGCGCTTCTCGTACTACGGGATGCGTGGCCTGCTGATCATTTACCTGACACAGCACTTCCTGTTCTCGGATGAGCGGTCGGGCATCATGTACGGTGCCTACACCGCGCTGGTCTATATCATGACGATTATCGGCGGCACGCTGGCCGACCGCTATCTCGGACAGAGGAAAGCGGTCACCTACGGCGCCATCCTGCTGGTGATCGGTCACGGCCTGATGGCCTTTGAGGGCAGCGGTTCGCGCGAGGTCTTCGAGTATGAGGGCGCCCAGTACGAGCTGACCCTTGATGGTCGCGGCGGGGACGCGAACCAGATTGTGATCGCCGCCGATGGCGCGATCTCGCAGATCAGTTTCGCGGAAAGCGGGACTGTGCTCCAGGTCGCCGAGCCGGATGTGGTCGGCCTGCCTGCCGAAATGCCGTTCTCGAGCGACATGACCACGATCGAGCGCGAGGAATTGTTCGTCAATATCCTCTATCTTGCCCTGGCCTTCATCATTGCCGGTGTCGGTTTCCTGAAAGCCAACATCTCGACCATCGTCGGCTCGCTCTACGGGCTGGGCGATACACGGCGCGATTCCGGCTTCACGATCTTCTACATGGGGATCAATCTGGGCTCCTTCCTGGCCTCCTTCTCGGTCGGGATCATCGGTATTTACTGGGGCTGGGCCTGGGGCTTTGGTCTGGCCGGTGTCGGCATGCTGGCGGGTCTTCTGACCTTCCTCTTCTTCCAGCCCTGGCTTGAAGGCCGCGCCGATCCGCCCAACCCGGAGAAACTGAAGGAACGCGTCCTTGGCTTTTTGAACGTCGAGTGGGCCTGCTACATGGCGGGTCTCGCGATCATTCTGATCTCGATGCTGGTGGTGAAATTCCCGGACATGTTCGCCGACGTCGCGGGCTGGATCGGTATTGCGATGTTCCTGGTCCTCGTCGGCTATGCGATCACCAAGACGCAGGGCGATGAGCGCAAGAAGATGTTCGCGGCGATCTATTTCGTGCTGGCGCAGATCCCGTTCTGGGCCCTGTTCGAGCAGGCTGGTTCCTCGCTGAACCTGTTCACCGACCGTCTTGTCGATCGCACCATGTTTGGCTGGTCGGTTCCGGCTCCGGTCTTCCAGTCGCTCAATGCGGGCTTCATCTTCCTGTTCGCGCCGATCATGGCGTGGCTGTGGATCACCCTGGCCAAAAAGGGCTGGAATCCGTCCACACCGGTCAAGTTCGCGCTCGGCGTTTTCCTCGCCGGCCTTGGCTTCTACGCCCTGGTTGGTGGCATGGGGGCCAGCGGTGCAACGGGCCTGACGGCGGTCTACTTCATCTTCCTGATCTACTGGATCCACACCATGGGTGAGCTGATGGTGTCGCCGGTGGGTCTGTCGGCGGTGACCAAGCTGGCGCCGGCACGCGTGGTCGGGATGACCATGGGCGCCTGGTTCCTCTATTCCGGCCTGTCCAACTTCCTAGCCGGTGTGATCGCATCGACGACGGGCGCCGAGACAATCGGCGGTCAGTTGACCGATGTCGCGTCGGCCAAGGCCGGCTATATCGAGGTCTATTCCAATGTCGGTCTGGTCGCGATGGGTGTGGCGGTTGTGATGCTGCTGATCTCGCCGCTGATCAAATGGCTGATGGCGGGTGCGGATGGCACGACGGTTGTCGCACATCCGACCGAGACCGAGGCCGGCGGTCCGTCCATCGACCGCTAGTCCGGTTCCGGACAGCCATAGAGAAAGGCCGCGGAACGCCTGTTCCGCGGCCTTTTTCTTTGCGCTGCAGTGGCGGGATTCAGAGGCCGGGCATCTGGACCCGGTCGCCATTGCACTGCGTGTCTTCCGTGCTGCCGGATATCTCGAAGACGCCGCTGGTCCGGTCGATGCGCAGGCGGGCGTGGCGCAGCGTGTCCATGCCGATCACCATGGCCGGCTCGTCGGCCCAGCCCATGGCGTCAAACACGTCGAGATCGGACTGCAGGGCGGGGGCCCGGTCGACGCACAGGCCACCGATCTGGAGCTGGCGAAGCAGGACCGGCGCGGCCTCCTCGCCGTCGCCATCCTCGATCCCCGTGACCCGGACATTGATGTTGAACTGGACCCCCGCATCAAACAGGTGGCGGCGCAGCTCGCGATTGATCAGCGTGTGGGAACTGCCGGTATCAATGATGACATGGACCGGTGCCGAGCGTCGGCGCAGCTGGGCCTGGCCGATCAGCAGGCCGCGGGGCTCGATGCGGCCGTCCGGATGCTCGGCAGCGGCGCTGTCGAGGCGAAGCGTGGCGCCCTCGAAATCGATCTCGTAACGGTCAGACCGGATCGCGTCGGCCCCCAGCAGGCCGGCCACCGGCAGGGGATGATCGGCGGGGACCGGGATGATCACGCTGTTGACGCTGACCGGCGCGACCCCGGTCATCACCAGCTGGTCGATCACGTAGCGCTCGGCATCGAAACGGTCATTGAGCGACTGGACGAGATCATAGCTCTGCCATTGCGAGACAAAGCCGGTGGCTTCGGCGACCGGCTGGGCGATGGCGGTATTGCTGGCCCCGGTGTCGAGGATAAAGGTCTGCGGCTCGCCGCCATTGAGGGTGACCGGCAGCAGCAGGTGGCCGCTCGGCGCACGCTCCAGCGGTACGATGGTATGGATCGGCGCGGTCTGGCTGGAGGCGGTTTGGGCCAGGCTGGGCGCCGTCAACGTCAGGCTGGCCAGCGTGAGGGCTGTGCCGGCCATCAGGGCGCGTGAGAGGGCGGGGTAGAGGCCAAGCTGGCCGTCACGGTTCGACATGCACGCTCCTGTGCCTGGCCGCGCAGTCGGCTGACCGACGCGGCGAAGATGCGCCAGCCGCCCCCTCGCCGGCACAGGATGAAGTCCTGGTCCGGATCCGCGTCGGACCCTGACCAAGGCAAAGTCTAGACCCGCGCGCCGGCCTTCGCCAGCAGCCGGAGCAAGACCTCCCCGGAATGTGATCGGCATTGGCGACCTGGCCGCCAATGCCGATACGGAGCCTATCAAGGGTCGGATCAGAAGGTGCTGCGGGCACTGATCTGGAAAGTGCGACCCATGGACCAGTTTTGATAGTCGATCGAGTCGATGATGCCATTGGCGCGGGAGCCGTCATAGAAGACGCGCCGACGCTCATCGCCATCATTGAAGACGCCATCCACCTGGGCGCGCAGGGTCACACCGAGAAAGCGGGTCGTCTCGACGTAAATATCAAGGTCGCCGTCGGTATTGTCGTGTTCCTGGTACTCGCGCGCCCGGAACACTTCGCCGTTGGTGACCCAATGATAATCCCAGCCCCAGGCCATCTGGCTCTGCGGGAAGGTCTGGCGGAAATCGAGCGCCAGCTCCCATTCGCGATAACCGGACCAGTGCCGGTCCTCGCCGGTCAGCGGGTCTTCGACATTGGTGTTGTACCACTCCAGGAAGATATCCAGGACCGCGTTCTGAAGGCCGAAGGCGTCCAGCGGGGTGGTCATGTTGCCGGTGACGCGCAGATTGGTGCCATCGCCGATATTGCCGGGCGCATCGAAGACACCGGTCGGTGTCGTGATCGAAATCCAGCCATCAAGGTCCTCGACCCAGTCATAGCCGATCTGCAGCGAGAAGGAGCCGTCATCGCCGAAGCGTCGCTCCCACTCGCCTTCCAGCGTCCAGGTGCGCTGGGGCACATAGTCCGGATTGCCCAGAGTGGAATTGCCGTCCTGGACATCGACCGACGAGGCAAATTTGCCGAAGTCCAGCTGATCAACATCCCGGCGTCCGCTCAGGCGAAAGCGATTGCGGTCGTCGGAGCGGTAGTTCAGCGTCACGCTCGGTTTGGGGTAGGTGAAGGAGCGGGTCTGCTGGGCATCGCCGGTCTGGGTGATCTCGGAGAATTCGTACCGCAGCCCGCTTTCCAGGCTGAACCGGTCATTGATCTGCCAGACATGGTTGGCGAAGAGCTCGCTGCGGCTTTCCTCGACCCGGGTCGAGGAGACCGGCAGGTCGAGCACGGTCACCGTGGTGCCGTCATCCAGCGCGATCGCGAAATCCGTGTCGCGGGCATTGAGCGCGTACTCGCCGCCGATCTCGAGCGAATGGCGCTCATCGGGATCCCAGGACAGGGTCTGGCGGAAGGCGGTTTCCTCGGTCTCGCCGGCCGCATCGACAATCTGCGCGCCGATGAAACCGGTCTGCGGATCATAGCTCTCATAGGCTTCCGGACCATCCTCATAACGCTCACGCGTCGCCAGGAAGAGGGTTTCCGAGGACAGGTGCTCGCTCAGCTCGCGCTGGTAGGACAGGGTGCCGGAATAGAGGCTGCCATGGTTCTCGGTCTCATTGTGCTCATACCATTCCGGCGTCAGGGTCGAGCCGGACACCGCATAAACATCGGCGAAACGCACGCGGTGCCAGGTCCAGACATTGGCGCGGGCGTCGACGCGCAGGCGGGAATCGTCATCAATGTCCCAGTTCATCGACCAGGTCGGCGCGAACTCCTCGTACTGACGCTGGTCGTTATCGTGCCCCCGCCGAAATTCGACATCAGCGGCATCATGATCCGCGGTGTGACGCTCGACCCGGTTGCCGCTCATCCCGGTGTCGATGCCGAAGGTCATCTCGGTCGGCCCGACCGGGGTCGTGTAGGAGGCGATGATGCGCGGGCCGAGCCGTCCGCTGTCGGACATCTGGATCCGGGCATCCCAGGAACCGGCCCGGCCGGCACCCTCGCGCAGGATCACATTCACCAGCCGGGAGTGACCGCGCATGTCATATTGCGGCAGGGCTTCCTGGATCAACTCGATCCGTTCGACATCGCCAACCGGAATGCGCTGCAGCACCGTCTGCAGCGACAGCGACTTGTTGGACGGGCGTCGTCCGTCGATCAGCAGATTGCCGAAACTGTCGCCCAGGCCGCGTCGGCTGGTATCGCCGTTCGACAGGCCGAAGCCCGGCACGCGCGACACCATGTCGAGCGCGGTGACCGGAGCGTAGTCGGTAAAGAAGCCCGGCTCATAGGTGGCGACACCCGCCTGGCCTTGTACTTGCGGTGTCGTCACCGCTGCCGGTCCGTCCTGAACGGCCCAGGCTGGCGTTGCCAGGAGCGCGCCGATGCACGCACTGGCCGCCCCGTATCTGATTGTCCCTCGCATCATGTCCCTCAGTGTTGTTGCGGCCCCACGCCCCGCCAACCCGCTCTAGGGGTGACGGAGCGCGGCCGCTACGTAAGCTTCGGTAAGGTTGCTCACGGACCCGTTATGCGGGTGCCGCCCTGCCGGAGGGACGCTTCTCTAATTGTTTGATATTATGCGATAATATCGGCAGCCCGCCGACATGTTATCGACGTTTCGGCCCGACATGAAATTTCAGTCAGACGGGCTAGCTGCCCGATCCACCGACCGTCAGGCCGGAGATTTTCAGGCTCGGCTGGCCGACCCCGACAGGCACGCCCTGGCCCGCCTTGCCGCAGACGCCGACCCCCGGATCCATCTCGAAATCATCGCCGATCATGGTGATCTGGGTGAGGGCGGTCGGACCGTCGCCGATCAGGGTCGCGCCCTTGACCGGGGCGACGATCTTGCCGTCCTGCACGCGATAGGCCTCGGTGCACTGGAAGACGAACTTGCCGGAGGTGATGTCGACCTGGCCGCCGCCGAAATTCACGGCATAGATGCCGTCCTTCAGGCTTTCGACCATTTCCTCGCGCTTGTGCTCGCCGGCCAGCATGTAGGTATTGGTCATGCGCGGCAGGGGCGGGTGGGCGTAGGACTGGCGGCGGCCATTGCCGGTCGGCTTGTGACCCATCAGGCGGGCATTCATGCGGTCCTGCATATAGCCGGTCAGGATGCCGTCCTCGATCAGGACCGAGCGTTCGGTCGGCGTGCCTTCATCGTCAATCGTCAGCGAACCGCGCCGCTCCGGCATGGTGCCGTCATCGATGACGGTGACGCCCTTGGCCGCCACCTGCTGGCCCATGCGACCGGCGAAGGCGGACGAACCCTTGCGGTTGAAATCACCTTCCAGGCCGTGACCGACAGCCTCGTGCAGCAGGACGGCGGGCCAGCCCGGTCCGAGCACGACGTCGAACACGCCGGCCGGCGCGTCGACCGCATCGAGATTGACCCGGGCAATGCGCAGCGCCTCGTCGGCCATCGGTTTCCAGGCATCGGGTGTGATCCAGCGGTCGAACTCGGCCCGGCCACCGGCACCGGCGGAACCGGTCTCGCGGCGTCCACCGCGCTCAACGGTCACCGAGATGTTCAGCCGGACCAGCGGGCGGATATCGGTTTTCAGATCACCATCGGCGCGCAGGATCGAGACCGAGCGCTTGGCTCCGGCGATCGAGGCCGAGACCTGGACCACGCTGGCGTCCCTCGTCCGGCAATAGGCGTCGATTTCCTGCAGCAGGGCTGCCTTGGTCTCGAAACCGGGCCGGGCGACCGGGTCGATGGCATCATAGAGCTTGCGATTGGTGCCGGCCGGCGGCGGCGCCAGAACGCCGGCATGGCCACGCTTGACCGCCGAGGCGGCCTCGGCGGCGCGGCGGACGGCATCGAGCGTCGGGTCGGAGGAGTGGGCATAGCCGAACGCGTCGCCGGCCACGCAGCGCAGGCCGAAGCCGCGCGAGGAGTCCAGATTGGCGGCTTTCAGGCGGCCATCATCAAACACCAGCGATTCGGAAACCTCGGTCTCCAGGAAGAGCTCGCCATCATCCGCGCCATGCAGCGCGTCATGCAGGATGGGCTGCACGCTGTCGGCATCAAACTCGAACTGGCTGATCGGATCATCGGACATGATGCGCACACTCCCGGGGCTTCCATACACCTTACATAGTCGAGCACGTGCCGGGCGTGAACACAGGGCGGGTCGCGGAGCACAGTCGGGCCGGGCGTCCGCTCAGCCCTTGGCGGCGCTCACCCTGATTCGCAGACGCGGCATTTCGTCCTGCGACAGCGGCGGTTTCATCCCGGGCCGGAGGCGGTCTCACCGTCGGCACACCCCGGTCGCGTGGACCCGGGCGCCGGATCGAGTGCGGCGGCGCAGGCGGTTCCGGCCTGTCAGGGCAGGCCTCGAGCGCTGTATGAGACGAATGGACGCATCATTGCGGCCTTCCCGTCGCCGTGAAGCGCCCCATGATTGGTCGGGTACGAAACGACGGATGACCAGAGCGAATGAAGCTGGGTAAACGGCCTTCCACAGGAGCGCATTCTCCTGTAATGCCGCCCCTAGTGTGAATGATACGAGAAAATTACCGTTGACGGCCTGACACGGCTGGAGACGGGCTCTATATTCCGCCGCCACCGGTGGGTAGTCCCGCCTTAATGACTGACTTGTATGGGGAAGCCATGCGATTCCTGACCGCACTTGCGCTCACTTGGACGACTTTCGCTGCCGGCGCGTTCGCTACGCCCGGTCAACCGACTGACGGGGGCCTCGGCTTTCAGCCGGCCGTGACGCCGATCATGGAACAGGTGACCTCGTTCCATAATATCCTGCTGGTGATCATCACCGCGATCACGCTGCTCGTGATGGGCCTGCTGATCTATGTGATGATCCGGTTCAACCGGAAGGCCAATCCGACGCCATCAAAGAACAGCCACAACACGCTGCTCGAAGTGGTGTGGACGGCTGTGCCGGTACTGATCCTGATCGGGATCGCCATCCCGTCCTTCCCGCTGCTCTACTTCCAGGATGATATCCCGGAAGCCGACTTCACGCTGAAGGCGACGGGCAACCAGTGGAACTGGTCCTATGAGTATCCCGACCATGAAGTCGCGGAATACTTCTCCAACATGGTCGAAGAGCCGGATCTCCAGCCGGGCCAGCTGCGCAACCTGTCGGTCGACTATCCGCTGGTCGTTCCGATCGACGCCACGGTCCGCCTCCAGGTGACCGCGTCGGACGTCATCCACAACTGGGCGATGCCGGCATTCGGGACCAAGATGGACGCCATTCCGGGCCGCATCAACGAAGCCTGGTTCCGGGCCGAGCAGGAAGGCGTCTACTACGGTCAGTGTTCTGAATTGTGTGGCCTGCGCCACGCCTTCATGCCGATCGAGGTTCACGTCGTTCCCCAGGATGTCTTCGACGCCTGGATCGCGGCAAAGGCCGAGAACGAGTATTCCGAGGCCGCTGACGCCATCATTGCTGAATATACCGCCGCGCGGGAAACGCGCCTGGCGCAACTCGACTAAGGATGGGTTGAATCATGTCTGCTGACGCTGCAACGCACGACGATCACACGCCGAGCATGTGGGACTGGCGCCGCTGGGTGCTGTCCACCAACCACAAGGACATCGGCACGATGTACCTGGTCTTCGCGATCTTCGCGGGGATTATCGGCGGTGGCCTGTCCGGCCTCATCCGCTGGGAGCTGATGGAGCCGGGTCTCCAGGTCTTCACCGGTGAGGACACCGGCTGGGGTGCCATTTTCGGCAATGCCCACAACTATAATGTCGTGACCACGATGCACGCCCTGATCATGATCTTCTTCATGGTCATGCCGGCGATGATCGGCGGCTTCGGCAACTGGTTCGTACCGCTCATGATCGGCGCGCCGGACATGGCTTTCCCGCGCATGAACAACATCTCTTTCTGGCTGCTGCCCTTCTCCTTTGCACTGGCCCTGATGTCGATGTTCGTACCGGGTGCCGGTGCCGATCTCGGCTTCGGCGGCGGCTGGGTGATGTACCCGCCGCTCGCGACCTCGGGACATAACGGCCCGGCCATGGATCTCCTGATCCTGTCGCTGCACATTGCCGGTGTCTCGTCGATCCTTGGCGCCATCAACTTCATCACCACGATCTTCAACATGCGGGCGCCGGGCATGACCCTGCACAAGATGCCGCTGTTCGTCTGGTCGGTTCTGGTGACCGTCTTCCTGCTGCTGCTCTCGCTTCCGGTTCTCGCCGGCGCGCTGACCATGCTGCTGACCGACCGCAACTTCGGTACCGCCTTCTTCGCACCGGAAGGTGGCGGTGACCCGGTCATGTACCAGCACCTGTTCTGGTTCTTCGGTCACCCGGAAGTCTACATCCTCATCCTGCCCGGTTTCGGCATCATCTCGCACGTCGTGTCGACCTTCTCGCGCAAGCCGATCTTCGGTTATCTCGGGATGGCCTATGCCATGGTCGCCATCGGCTTCATCGGCTTCATCGTGTGGGCTCACCACATGTACACCGTTGGCATGCCGGTTGACCTGAAGGCCTATTTCATCGCCGCCACGATGGTGATCGCGGTGCCGACCGGCATCAAGATCTTCTCCTGGATCGCGACGATGTGGGGCGGCTCGATCGAGTTCCGCACACCGATGCTGTGGGCGATCGGCTTCATCTTCCTGTTCACCGTTGGTGGTGTGACGGGCGTGGTGCTGGCCAATGCCGGCGTCGACCAGTCGCTGCACGACACCTACTACGTGGTGGCCCACTTCCACTACGTGCTGTCGCTCGGCGCCGTCTTCGCGATCTTTGCCGGCTGGTACTACTGGTTCGAGAAGATCTTCGGCGTGAAGTACAACTCCTTCCTCGCCCGCTCGCAGTTCTACACCTTCTTCATCGGTGCGAACGTGATCTTCTTCCCGCAGCACTTCCTGGGTCTCCAGGGCATGCCGCGCCGGTATGTCGACTATCCGGACGGTTTCGCCCTGTGGAACTACGTGTCCTCGGTCGGCTACCTGATCATGCTGGTGGGTATGGTCCTGTTCTTCGCGGTGCTGGTCGATGCGATCATCCGCCGTCGCAAGGGCGAGGCCAATCCGTGGGGCGAAGGTGCAACCACCCTCGAGTGGACGCTCTCCTCCCCGCCGCCCTTCCACCAGTTCTCGGAACTGCCGAAGATCAAATAGGATCAGATCTTGGACACAATCGTGACCCCAAGCGACCATCGCGCAGAGGGCGAGGCTGTTTCGACAGCCTCGCCCCGCGACTATTTTGACCTGATGAAACCGCGGGTGATGACGCTGGTCGTCTTCACCGCCTTCGCCGGTCTGATCGCCGCGCCCGTTGACGCCGATCCCTTCCTCGCCGTGATGTCGATTTTCTGCCTCGCCGTCGGGGCCGGAGCGGCCGGTGCGCTCAACATGGCCTATGACGCCGATATCGACGCGACCATGCAGCGCACGCGCAAGCGTCCGATCCCGCGCGGTGTGGTGTCGGTGGCCAATGCCTACGGTTTTGGTGTCGTGGCGGCGGTGCTGTCGGTCCTGCTGATGGCCCTGGCGAGCAATTATCTCGCGGCCGGCCTGCTGGCCTTCTCGATCTTCTTCTATGCGGTCATCTACACGATGATCCTCAAGCGCTCGACGCCGCAGAATATCGTCATTGGCGGTGCCGCCGGAGCCTTCCCGCCGATGATCGGCTGGGTCGCGGTGACCGGCGAGATCTCGCTCGATGCCGTCATCCTCTTCATGATCATCTTCCTGTGGACCCCGCCCCATTCCTGGGCGCTGGCGCTCTACAAGTCCGGCGATTACGAAGCGGCCAACATCCCGATGATGCCGGTCGCCAAGGGCGCCAAATCGACGCGGCTGCAAATCCTCATCTATTCGATCGTTCTGGTCGTCTTCGCCGGTGCGCCGGTGCTGACCGGGCTCGGCGGTGCGGTTTATGGCGCCACCTCGCTGGGTGGCGGTGCGCTCTTCCTGCTGCTGGCCTGGCGGGTCTTCCGCTCGCGCGCCGGTGAGGCCGGATCGGCCGAGGAGGGCGCGCTCTATGCCGTCCGCGCCGGTGACAAGGCCGCTCGCGACCTGTTCGCCTATTCGATCGGCTATCTGACGGTCCTTTTTGCCGCATTGATCATTGAGCATGCATTTGGTGCATATGTAGCCATTCCTGGAGTGAGCTGATGACAACCAAGCCTGATCTGATGAATGCCCGCGAAGGCCAGCCGACCGGTGAAAGCGTCAAGTTGACGCCGGAGCAGGAAGCGGCCCGCAAGAAGCGCAATGTCGTCATCGCGCTGTCACTGGTCGGCTTCATGTTCGCCGTCTTCGCGATCACCGTGGTCCGTCTCGGGCAGAATGTGGCGGGGGGCTAGATCATGATCCGTCTGCCCGCCAACAAGAATGCCCGTGTGGCCGGGATAGCCGCTCTTGGAGCGGTGGTGATGATCGGCGCAGCCTACGCTGCCGTGCCGCTGTATGATCTGTTCTGCCGGGTCACCGGCTATGGTGGCACGACGCAGGTCGCGGTTGGCGAAGCCGGTGCGATCCTTGACCGTGAAGTCACCGTCTATTTCGACGCCAACACCAACCGCAACCTGCCCTGGACCTTCGAGCCGGTGCAGCGCTCCATGACGGTGCGGATCGGTGAATCGGCGCTGGCCTATTACACGGCGACCAATAATTCCGACCAGCCGGTTACCGGCGTCGCGACCTATAATGTCGCGCCCTACAAGGTGGCGACCTATTTTTCGAAGCTGGAATGCTTCTGCTTCACCCAGCAGACGCTGCAACCGGGCGAGAGCATCGAGATGCCGGTCCTGTTCTTCGTCGATCCGCTGCTGGATGACGAGCCGCACTTGGATGATGTCACCGCCATCACCTTGTCCTATACGTTTTTTGAGTCCCAAGACGGGGGGTCGGCCAACACCGACGCCGCGCCTTAGCATTGAACCTTTCGGGTGTGCCGCGTATCACGGGCACACTTCGCTGATTTGAGATCGCAGGAGATTCGCGATGGCTGGGCATGCCGCTAAGCACGACTACCACCTGGTTGACCCGAGCCCGTGGCCGTTTGTGGGTTCGCTGGGTGCTTTCCTTCTGGCCATTGGCGCTGTTGGAAACATGGCTGGCCTTGTGGCCGCTGATCATCCGCTCGCCTTCATGTATGGCGACGGCTCCTTCGGCGGCCTGATCCTCGGCTTCCTCATCGTCATCTGGACGATGATCGGCTGGTGGGGCGACATGATCAAGGAATCCAAGCGCGGCGATCACACTGCCGTTGTCGATATCGGCATGCGCTATGGCATGATCCTGTTCATCGCTTCGGAAGTCATGTTCTTCGTGGCCTGGTTCTGGGCCTTCTTCGAATACGCCATCTTCCATGAGGTCCGCATTGACCCGGCGCTGGCCACCTGGCCGCCGGCTGGTGTCGAGACCTTCAATCCGTGGCACCTGCCCCTGATGAATACGCTCATCCTGCTGCTTTCGGGCACCACGGTGACCTGGGCCCACCACGCGCTGCAGCATGATGATCGCAAGGGGGCCATCATCGGCCTGATCTTCACGGTCGCCCTTGGCCTCGCCTTCACCAGCCTGCAGGTCATCGAGTATTCCCATGCGGAATTCGCGTTCTCGATGGCCGATGGTGGCAATCTCTACGGCGCGACCTTCTTCATGGCGACCGGCTTCCATGGCGCGCACGTTGTCATCGGCACGATCTTCCTCGCCGTCTGCCTGTTCCGCCTTCTGGCGGGCCAGATGAGCGCGAAGAAGCATTTCGGTCTCGAAGCGGCGGCCTGGTACTGGCACTTCGTTGACGTGGTCTGGCTCTTCCTGTTCGCCTTCGTCTACGTCGTCTATCAAGGCTGACGCATCACATGGATAAGCCCTCTCCGTTTTCGACCGGCGTCCAGGGACGCTGCCCGAAATGCGGGGAGGGCGCCATGTTTGACGGCCTTCTGAAAATTGCCCCGCGCTGCGATGTCTGCGGCGCCGATTTCGAAAGCGCCGATGTCGGTGACGGAGCCTCGGTCTTCGTGCTGTTCATCGTCGGTTTTCTGGCCATGGTCCTCTTCCTTCTGGTCGAGGCGGCCTTTCACCCGCCATGGTGGGTTCACGTGATCTTCCAGCTCCCCTTCGTGCCGGTCGCCTGCATCATGGCGCTGCGTCCGATAAAGGGCCTGCTGTTTGCCCTCCAGTTCCAGAACGACGCCCGGGAGGCGCGGCTGGACGATTGAGGCCGATCCTGTTGGTTCGGCCCCGCCCCAGGTTATGGACACCGTCCGCTATGCCCCGCTTCCAGCCGCTTCCGCTGCTCACCCTTTTCACCGCCGCAAGCCTCGTACTGCTGCTGGTGCTGGGCAGCTGGCAGATGCAGCGCATGGCGTGGAAGTCAGACCTGATCACCGCTTACGAGGCACGCGGTGAGGCGATCAGCTTTCGCGAGGGGATTTGTGTCCCGCATGAGGGACCCTTCTCTCCGCCCGTGACCGGGCCGGTTCCGCTGACCGGCGAGACGCTGCGGCTCTTTGCCATGCGCGATACCGGCGGCTGGATGCGGCTCGCGGTGATGCGGGCGCCGCCCTGCCAGCCCGGTGATCCTGAGCGCTATATCCTGGTCGAGACAGCCTTCGAGGATTTGCGCACCGGTGAGCAGGTCCCGGTCCGCCGCTGGCGCATCGAGACGCCGCCGGCTGCAGGTCTGTTCACGGCTGGCAACGATCCGGATACCAATGAGTGGTACAGTCATGATGGTGCGGCCATGGCGGTGGCGCTGGGCGTGTCTCCGGACGCGCTCCTGCCGGTCTGGGCGCGCTCGGATGACGGCATGCCGGCTTCGCTGAGCCGGACACCGCCCGCCAAGCATCTGGGCTATGCGCTGACCTGGTCTGGTCTGGCTCTGGCCCTGATCGGCGTGTATCTCGCCCTGCATGCCAGCCGGGGACGGCTGCGATTTTCATCGTCATCGGATGATGGCGACACGACCAAGAAGGCGGACTAGTATCCGCCCGGACACGGAGATGGAATTTGGCAGTCTGGCGCGAAACGTCCTGGGACGAGACCCTGACCGGTCAGGGCATAAGACTGCGGAGCCCGACGCTCTCCGACTATGAGGACTGGGCCAAGCTTCGCAGCGCCAGTCGCACCCATACCGAACCCTGGGAGCCGGCCTGGACCAGTGACGAGCTGTCCAAGGGCGCTTTCCGTCGCCGGATCGAGCGCTATCAGGCGGATCGTGACGCCGGGATGGGCTATCCCTTCTTCATCACCCGTGCCCGCGACGATGTCCTGCTCGGCGCCTGCAATCTCAACAATGTTCGCCGCGGCGTGCTGCAATCGGCGGATATCGGCTACTGGATAGGCTCGCCCTATGTCCGCAAGGGGCATACCCGCGCGGCCGTCCGCCGGGTCCTGGCCTTTGCCTTTGAGGAATTGCGCCTGCATCGCGTCGAAGCCGCCTGCCAGCCGACCAATACCGCCTCGGCCCAGCTGCTGGAATCGGTCGGTTTCGTCTATGAAGGTCAGTCCCGCGCTTTCCTCAACATTGCCGGTGAGTGGCGCGATCACAATCGCTTCGCCATTCTCGCCTCTGATCCGCGCACATGACGGCTTCCGGCTTCGAGCGCGGTGTCAGGGCCGCGGGCGCCATGGCGTTTGCCTGCGACCCTGGCCGCGGCCGTGTGCACCTGACCGGCGATACCGCCGCCTTCGGGCTCGAGGCGTCGGAGATGGACTGGCAAGCCTTCCTTGATCGTCTTGGCCCGGCTGACCAGACCCGGCTCGCCGCCGCCATCACCCAGGAGCAGGTGGATCTGCGCATTCGCCTGATCGGTGCCGATGGCAAGCTGGCCTATGTCCGTCTGCTCGGGCGGCGGGACGCGGACGGGCGTGTCGAGGGTTTGATGACACCCGCCGGCGCAACCCGCGACCTGGCAGGCCGGATCGGCGAGGAACACGCCCTGGCGAATGCCGTCGAGAGCGGTGAAGTGCTGGCCTGGTATCAACCGATCATTGCGCTCGACACGGGCCGCCTGGCCGGGTTCGAGGCCCTGGCGCGCTGGGACCGGCCGGGTGTCGGGGTTCTGGCACCGGATGATTTCCTGGTGATGGCGAGCGAACTCGACCTGCTCAACCGGATCAGCACGACCGTGCGCGGCCATGCAACCACCGACCTGTCCTCCTGGCGCGTGGCCCACCCTGCCGCGTCGGAGATTTTCGTGTCCGCCAATGCAACGGTGAGTGAGCTCGTCGACCCGGATTTCGTGACCGGTCTCCTCGCATCTGTTTCGGATGCGAAGCTTCCGCCGGGCGCGTTCAAGCTGGAGATTGCCGAGACCGAGATCATGCATGACCCGGATCCGGCGGCTGCGGCGATGCAGCGTTTGGCTGCCGGCGGGGTCGCTCTGGCGCTCGATGATTTCGGGACCGGTTATTCCTCGCTGGCGCGGCTCGACATGCTGCCCTTCGACGTGGTCAAGATTGACCGCTATTTCGTGCGGGCCATGGCCGGCGACGAGAGCGCGGGCACGGTGGTCAAATCGGTCATCCAGCTGGCCACGCATTTCGGCATGAAGGTTGTCGCCGAGGGCGTCGAGAATGCGGCCTCGGCCGACCGTCTGGCCGCGATGGGCTGCCAGTATGCGCAGGGTTATCGCTATGCCGGCGCCTTGCCCCCAAACCTTGCCGAACAGGCCGTCATCAACGGCATCGAGGGTCGATTCGGGCCACCCGGTCCGGCCTGATCCGGACTAGCTCCCGGCGCGCTCGCGCAGGCGTTTCAGCGTGCCGGAGAAATTCAGGCAGGGTATGCCGTCGGCGGTGATCACGCCGCGCACGAAGATCAGTGAGCCACCGGCCCGCAGGGTTTCGCCGCGCGCTTCCATCAGTGCACCTTCTCTGGCACCGGCCAGAAATTCCGAGGTGAACGCCACGGTGATGCCATAGCCGGACGGCTTCAGCGCCTCATGGGCAATCCCGAACAGCGCAAAATCGGCAAAGCTCATCAGGCAGCCGCCATGCACCGAGCCCATCCCGTTGAGGTGTTTGCGCTCGAGCCGGAAGGCCATCTCCGGCCCCTCGGCGCCATCGCGCATGTAGAAGGGACCGGCGGTCTGTTCGAACGGATCATCGGGCCAGATGCGCCAGCCGGCGAACTCGCCGGTTTCAACGATGTGGGGAGCCATGGGCAGTGTCCGGGATTGCGTCGGTCAGGCGTGACCGGAAAGGGCGGAGAGGTGTTCGGGCGTGACGCCGAGCAGATCGAGTGCGCAGGCCCATTTGTCCGCATCATCGGTGTCGAAGACAAGGGCTTCATCCATCTCGGCTACCAGCCAGGCATTGGCTGCCAGCTCACTCTCGAGCTGCCCGGCGCCCCAGCCGGCATAACCCAGGGCCAGCAGGCTGCGCTGCGGCGGTGCTGGCGAGGCCATGGCTTCCAGCACGTCCTGGGTGGCGGTCAGCCCGATGTGCGCACTGACCGGCAGGGTGGTGCTGTCCCGCTCATAATCGCGGGTGTGCAGCACAAAGCCCCGCTCCGGCTCGACCGGACCGCCGACGAGCACCGCGCGGTCGGGCACAGGGCCGCCGCCGTCAATCTCCAGCTGCCCGAACAGCTCGGGCAGGCGCAGCCCCTCAACGGGCTTGTTCACAATGATCCCCATGGCGTGTTCGGGGCTGTGATCGCAAATCAGGATGACGGCCCGGTCAAAGCGGGGGTCGCCAATGCCCGGCGTTGCAATCAAAAGCTTGCCGCCAAGGAAGGTCTCGTCCACATCTGTCGTGCTCGCAGGGGCCATGGCTGACATGTTCCCTCCAAAAGAGGGATGCGTCCAGTCGGGTTCCCGCTATCTTGCCGTGCGGATACCCGCCAATACTGACCTACAGGAGAAATGCCACATGACCATCTCGGTCGGAGATCGCCTTCCCGCAGCCACTTTCATGACCATGACGGCTGACGGACCGAACAAGTTGAGCACGGATGACGTGTTCGCTGGCAAGACCGTTGCCCTCTTTGCCGTCCCCGGCGCGTTTACGCCGACCTGCTCGGCCAAGCACCTGCCGGGCTTCATCGAGAAGGCCGCCGACATCAAGGCCAAGGGCGTCGATACGATCGCCTGCCTGTCGGTCAATGATGTCTTCGTCATGGATGCCTGGGCCAAGTCCCAGAATGCCGGCGACGAGGTTGTCATGCTGGCGGACGGGAATGGCGAGTTTGCCAAGGCCGTCGGCCTCGAAATGGACGGTACGGGCTTCGGCATGGGCGTGCGTGCCCAGCGCTTCTCGATCCTCGTCAAGGATGGCGTTGTTGCCGAACTGAATGTCGAGGCTCCGGGTGAGTTCAAGGTGTCCTCGGCCGACCATATTCTCGGTCAGCTCTAGGCACGACCGGTTCACCCGCTGCGGGTGAACCCAACAAGCAAGAAGGAGGGTCCGCATGGACTTCGGATTAATCGGAATTGGCGTCCTGTTCATCCTGGCGCTGTTTGTCATCGGTTCGGTGATCAAGACAGTGCCGCAGGGCAAGGAATTCACCGTCGAGCGCTTCGGGCGCTTCACGCGGACCCTCAAACCCGGTCTTCACTTCCTGGTGCCGTTCATCGACAATGTCGGCTACAAGATGAACATGCGCGAGCGCGTGCTCGACGTGCCGAACCAGAATGTGATCACCAAGGACAACGCCACCGTTTCGGTGGATGCGGTGGTCTTCATCCAGGTTCTCGATGCGCCGCGTGCGGCCTACGAGGTCGACAATCTCGACTTCGCCATCATCAACCTGTCGCTGACCAATGTGCGGACCGTGATCGGCTCGATGGATCTCGACGAGACGCTGTCCAAGCGTGACGAGATCAATGCCCGTCTCCTGAGCGTGATCGATGCGGCGACCAATGCCTGGGGCGTGAAGCTGACCCGGATCGAGATCCGCGACCTGTCGCCGCCGGTTGATATCACCGAGGCCATGGCCCGGCAGATGAAGGCCGAGCGCCTGAAGCGCGCCGAGATCCTGGAAGCGGAAGGGGCCAAGCAGTCGGCCATCCTGCGCGCCGAAGGTGAAAAGGAAGCCGCCATCCGCGAGGCCGAGGGCCGCAAGGAAAGTGCCTTCCTCGACGCTGAAGCCCGTGAACGTGAAGCCGAGGCCGAAGCCCGGGCAACGCAAATGGTCTCCGACGCCATCGCCAAGGGTGATGTCTCCGCGATCAACTACTTCCTCGGCCAGAAATACATCGAGGCCTTCGGCAAGCTGGCGACCAGCGAGCAACAGCGCACGGTCATCATCCCGGCCGAGTTCTCCAACATCCTGTCAACGATCACGGGTGTCGGTGAGCTGGGCAAGGCGGCCCACAATGCCGTCTCCGAAGCCACTCGCAAGGCGTAGGTCAAAACGGTCGAAAAGGAGGTCTCATGATGGATATGCTGCTGTCGGTCTTTGACCGCATGAATCTCTGGGCCTGGTGGGCGATCGCCGGCGTGATCCTGATCGCCGAGGTGCTCACCGGCACGACCCTGCTGCTCTGGCCCGCCGCGGCCGCCTTCCTGACCGGCTTCGTCGCGCTGGAAGTGCTGGGCGTGAGCTGGCCGGTCCAGCTGGCCGTCTTCGCCATCCTGTCCTTCGTCCTGCTCTGGGTCGGCGACCGCTGGGTGCGTCCGGCCATGCTGGCGGGCAATGCCAGCGGGCTGAATGATCGTTCCGCCCGCATGATCGGCCAGAAGGTCACGGTCGTCGCCGACTTCGCGTCCGGTCGTGGCCGGGTCAAATATGGCGATAGCGAATGGGCCGCGGAGACGACCGACGGGACCAATCCCGTCGCCGGTTCCACGCTCGCCGTCCAGGCCATCACCGGCGTCGTGCTGAATGTTTCTTCGTAGGTGAATGATCAGAACGGACCCTGCTCATATCTAATGACAGGGTTCGTTCAAATTTTAGCGGTCCGGGAAATCACGTGGCAATTTGATCCGCCTAGATCCTCACTCGCATTCGCAACCAACAACGCCTGAGTGAGCGCCATGAAAAAACAACTCCTCTCCGCCCTTGTCTGTCTGTCTGCCGTAATGGCCCCGATTGCCCTGAGCGCACCCGCCGCCGCAAACAACGGCCCGGCGCGCGAAGCCGTCGAGCAGGTGGCTCCGGAATACCCGCGTGGCGCCGAGCGCCGCGGTATCGAAGGTACTGTTCGCATTGCGTATTCTGTTGATGCGGACGGTCATGTGGTCAATGCCGAAGTGGTCGACGCAACGCCGGCCGGTGTCTTCGATCGCGCGGCCCTGGCGGCCATCGAAGCCTGGCGTTACGCGCCGGCCTCGGCCCAGACTGACGGCCATTCCCGCGAGCTGGAATTCCGTCTGAACGACTAGCGTTCCGGCCGGTCAGCCGCTTCCTGTCCTTTCGGCTGATCGCCTCTCAAGGCCGCGACGGAAACGTCGCGGCCTTTTTGATGGGCGTATCCGGCACGGCAGCGTTAAACCCTTTGCAAGCATGTCGATGAATTCTGTCACCTGGATGATGCCTGCCCATTCTGGCAGAGCGGTCCGTGCGGGATTCCGGAATGGCGAGTAGACGCGAACATCAACGACTGACGGCGCTACGCTCGCTCGATCTGCTCGATACACCGCCTGAAGAAGCCTTCGATTCGCTCACCGATCTGGCGGCGACGCTGTTACGGACACGGATGGCGGCCGTATCGCTGATTGATGCCGACCGGCAATGGTTCAAGTCGAACATCAATATTCCCGCCGCCGAGACGCCCCGGGATGTCGCCTTTTGTGACCACGCCATTCGCGGTCCCGACGTTTTCTTCATTCCCGATGCGCTCGCGGATCCACGCTTTGCCGACAATCCCCTGGTCACCGGCCCGCCCAATATCCGCGGCTATGCGGGCATTCCGCTTCGGGAACCGGGCGGCGAGACCATCGGCACGCTGTGCGTGATCCACGACCAGCCTCTGGACCTGTCGGGGCATGACCTCACCCAGTTGCGCGCCCTGGGGCGGGTTGCAGAGGAACGGATCGCGGAACGGGCACGACGCAATGAGACGGAGATGTCGAACCGGATTCTGGCGGCAATGTCGAATATCCAGAGCCAGTTTATCGATGACCGAAGCGAAGACACGCGAGTGTCTTTTGACTCGCTACTCGAGAGCGTGCTGGATCTCACGCGCAGTGAGTACGGCTTTATCGGCGAGGTCATTGATGATCACACCGGGCGCTATCTGAGAACCTGGGCGATAACCAATATCGCTTGGGATGACGAGACACGCCAGATCTACGAGGCCAGCTTTTCCCGGGGCATGGAATTCCGCAATCTCGATACCCTGTTCGGACAGACCATCCGGACCGGGGAAATGGTGCTCACCGACAGCCCGGCCGGGCATCCGGCCGCGGCAGGCACGCCGAAAGGCCATCCGCCTCTCAAGACCTATGCCGGTCTGCCCCTTTACAGTCATGGCGAGTTCGTCGCCATGCTGGGCATCGCCAATCGCCCGGACGGATATGCGGAAGCGGATATCCACCGTCTCCGGCCCCTGCTGCAATCGATCAGTGACCTGATCTACGCCTATCGCATGAGCCGCACGCGGGACCGGCTTCTGGGCCGGCTGGAAGCGGTCACGGAACTGGGCCGGATCGGGAGCTGGGAAGTCGATCTGGGCAGCGGGCTGGCCGATTGGGATGAGACCACGCGGAAAATCCATGAAGTCGAGCCGGATTTCGTGGCCAGCATTGAAGAGGGGATCGATTTCTACGCCCCGGAAGTGCGCGAGGAACTCAGCGCGGCCATCGAGCACTCGATCGAGAGCGGCTCGAGCTGGGATCTCGAATTGCCCTTCATCACCGCCAAGGGCAACCGGCGCTGGGTGCGCGCCGTCGGCAAGCCGGTCGCGGAAAACGGAACGGTTGTCCGCCTTCTGGGCTCGTTTCAGGACATCACCGAGCGTCGGGCGCGGGAAGCGAAGCTGCGGGAGGTTTCCACCCGTCTCGCCATGACCCTGGAAACCTCGTCGATCGGTGGCTGGGAGTACTGTCAGGACGCGGAATCGGTGGATTGGGACGAGACGACCCGGGCGCTTTATGGCTATCCGCTCGACCGGGAGATGCCATCGGTCGCCGAATTCGGGGCCCGCATCCACCCCGATGATCGCAAGCGTGTCCTTGGCAGTGTGGCCAAGGCCTTTGCCGATTTCGGCGAGATTTCCGAGGAATTCAGGTTTCGAGCCTGGAATGATCGCGAGCTGCATTTGCGGTCCTACGGGCGGGTTCTCACACGCCTTGATGCCCCGCCCGTCCTGACCGGCTTCAACTATGACATCACCTCGGATGTCGAGACTGCGCGTGAGCTCGATCGACGCCGCGAGGAGGCCGAGGCAGCCAACCTGGCGAAGTCCCAATTCCTGGCCAATATGAGCCATGAGATCCGCACGCCGCTCAATGGCGTGCTCGGCATGGCGCAACTGCTGCGCCTGACATCGCTTGACGAGACCCAGTCGCGTTATGTCGATACCCTCGAGGCCTCGGGCGATGCGCTGCTCGACCTGATCGAGGATGTGCTGGACATCGCCAAGATCGAATCCGGCCTCGTCGAGCTGCGCGAGGATGCCTTTGGTCTTGATGACCTGTTGTCCGAGGTGAAGGCCATTCTGGGGCCGGCCATCGAGGGCAAGGGGCTCACGCTGTCGCTGGACCGCGCGTCGGGTTTGCCGGAGCGCCTGGTCGGCGATCAGAAGCGGACCCGTCAGGTCCTGATCAACATGGTCGGTAATGCGACCAAGTTTACCGAGAGCGGATCGATCGGGGTTCGCGTCACGCCCGGCGTCGATGACCGGGTCCGGTTCGAGGTTTCCGACACCGGGCCGGGCATCCCGGCCGATCAGCTGGAGCGCGTGTTCGAGCGCTTCGCCCAGGTCGACGACTCGTCGACGCGAAAGCATGGCGGCACCGGGCTCGGTCTGGCCATCTGCCGCGAAATTGTCGCGATGGCCGGTGGCACGATCGGGGTCGAGAGCGAGTTTGGCTCGGGCAGCTGTTTCTGGTTCGAAATCCCGTTCAAGGCGGACCGGGCCGCGTCCACTGCCGGCGCGGAATCAGAGGGTCCGGCATCGTCTGCCTCGACATCGGCCGCGGGCCGGGTCCTCGTCGTCGATGATGTTGCAACCAACCAGCTCGTCGCCGCGGCCTTTGTCCGCAGCGCCGGCTATGACGTCGTCCTGGCGGAGAACGGGCAGGCCGCGCTCGACCAGCTCGCCGCAGGCTCGTTCGATGTCGTCCTGATGGATATGCAAATGCCGGTCATGTCGGGTGAGGAGGCCATCCGCCGGGTCCGTGCATCCGGAAAACCCTACCAGTCCGTGCCGATCTTTGCCGTGACAGCCGATGCGACATCGGGCGCCCGGTCGCGCTATCTCGACAGCGGGGCGAATGGCTATCTGTCCAAGCCGCTCGATCGTGACGCCGTCCTCGGGGCGCTGGCCAGTGTGATCGGAGCTCCGGCCTAGCGGCCGCGCGCTTCGGCAAGGCCTTCGCGGGCCAGCTCGTCGGCGCGTTCATTACCCGGATCACCGGCATGGCCCTTGACCCAGCGCCACTCGATCGTGTGCTGCGCCGTCAGCGTCTCGAGTGCCTGCCAGAGGTCGACATTCTTGACCGGCTTCTTGTCGGCGGTTTTCCAGCCACGCCGTTTCCAGCCATGGATCCATTTGGTGATCCCGTCGCGCAGATAGACGCTGTCGGTGATCAGGATGACCGAGCGATCCGATTTCCGGATTGCTTCGAGGGCGCGGATCGCGGCCAGCATTTCCATCCGGTTATTGGTCGTGTCCGGCTCGCCGCCCTTGAGCTCCTTGCGGTGCCCGTTCCATTCGAGGATGGCGCCCCAGCCGCCCGGGCCCGGATTGCCGGAACAGGCGCCGTCGGTGTGGATGGTGATCGTGCTCACAACGGGTACTTCTTTTCCATGTCGTCGAGGCCGGCCCGGATCAGCTCTTCGAGAACCGACAGGTCGATGTCCGCCAGCTTGTTGATGTAGAGACAGGACTTCCCGAGCTTGTGCTTGCCGAGCCAGGACAGCGTGTCGCTGTAGTCCGCATAGCCCGGCAGGATGTAGACCACCATGCTGGTCTTGCGCGGAGAGAAGCCGGTGCGCAGGAAATCTCCCTCGCGGCCGCTCTCATAGCGATAGTGGTATTCCCCGAAGCCGATCATGGACGGCCCCCACATCTTCGCCTCCCAGCCGGTGATCCGCGACATCAGCGCGAGCAGGGTGCGGGCGTCCTCGCGGCGGACCGGATGCTCGACCGTTTCGATGAAGTCTGCCGGGCTGACCGGGGTCGGCTGGGTCTTGTTGGCGGCCATGCTGTGTCTCGGCTAGGCCACGATGCGCGGCAGCTTGAAGACAACATCTTCGTCGGTCACCCGGATATCTTCAAGGGCCACCTCGTAACGGGCGCGGAAGGCATCAACGAGGCCCTCGACCAGGTCTTCCGGAGCCGAGGCGCCGGCGGTGATGCCGACGGTCCGGATCGGGCCGAGCCTGTCCCAGTCCACGTCGTCTGCGCAGGAGACGAGGGCGGCATGCGGCGCGCCGGCGCGCTGGGCGACCTCGACCAGGCGGACCGAGTTGGATGAGTTGGGCGAGCCGATCACGAAGACCACATCGCTGCGCGGCGCCATCGCCTTGACGGCGGCCTGGCGGTTGGTGGTCGCATAGCAGATGTCTTCCTTGTGCGGCGACTTCATGTTCGGGAAGCGTGCCTGCAGGGCGTCGACGATGGCCGAGGTGTCATCGACCGAGAGCGTGGTCTGGGTCACGAAGGCGATGCGTTGCGGATCCTTGGGTTCAAAGCGGGCCGCGTCCTCGACCGTCTCGACCAGGCGGATGGCGCCGTCCGGCAATTGTCCCATCGTACCGACGACTTCCGGGTGACCGGCATGGCCGATCAGGATGATCTCGTCGCCATTGGCGAAATGACGCTCTGCCTCGACATGGACCTTGGAGACCAGCGGGCAGGTGGCGTCGACATAGATCATCTCGCGGCGTTGTGCTTCGGCGGGCACGGCCTTGGCCACGCCATGCGCCGAGAACACCACCGGGCGGTCGGTCGGACACTCATCGAGTTCCTCGACAAAGACCGCGCCGAGCGCTTCCAGACGCTCCACCACGTGCCGGTTGTGGACGATCTCGTGGCGGACATAGACCGGCGCACCGAAGCGCTCGATCGCGCGCTCGACAATCTGGATGGCCCGGTCGACACCGGCGCAGAAACCGCGCGGTGCAGCGCGCAGGATGGTCAGCGGGGGGCGGGGGGTGGCAGTCACGCTCATCTCTCCTTCAGCGATGGCGTTGCGGAAGCGGCATCTCCATCGTATGACCGTCCTAACAAAGAGCCCGGTCCCAAGCCAGCGGCCGGGTCTGTTTCCAGGACAGGTAGTACACAATGTCGTTCAAATCCGCGTCGTTCAAATCCGTGCGCTCTCTTGCCGCTGTCGCCGCCCTGGCCGGTCTGCTGTCCTCCTGCCAGAGCGTGCAGCAAGTGTTTGCGGACCCGGTCCCCAATATCGGCCCGTGCCCGTCCGCCATGTCGTTGTATGACGCGCACCGTCTTGTCGAGCTGCGCGCCGGCGAAGTCGCCTACGAGAATATCGGCTTCACCGGTGAGGTGCTGGCTGTGCGCTCGCTGTGCAGCTATTACGGCGAGCGCCCGATCCTTGCCAATCTGGAAATCGATTTCGGCTTTGGCCGCGGCCCGGCCGCCGAGGGCAGTGAGCGGACCTATGAGTATTTCGTCGCCGTCACCCGCCGCGACATGGCCGTGATGGCCAAGGAGGTCTACCCGATCCGCGTGCGCTTTGCGCCTGACCAGGATCGCGTCTTCCTGACCGAGACCATCGACGCGATCTCCATCCCGCGCGCCAATGAGGGAACCTCGGGCGTCAATTTCGAGATCCTCGTCGGCTTTGAGCTGACGCCGGAACAGATCGCCTTCAACCGCTCCGGCCAGCGTTTCCGCGTGGCAGCCGGCCAGGACTAGACACATGCCCTCGATTGCCGATCAGCTCAGCACTGTGCTGGGCGACGCGTTTGCTTCCCTCGAGCTTCCGCGCGAACTGGGCCGTGTGACCCCGTCCAAGCAGAATCCGGAAGTCTTCCCCTTCCAGTGCAATGGTGCCATGCCGGCGGCCAAGCAGGCGAAGACCAATCCGCGCGAGCTGGCGACCAAGCTGATCGAGAGCCTGCACGGTCTGCCGCAGATCGGCGCGGCCGAGATCGCCGGCCCCGGCTTCATCAATCTGCGTCCGGCCGAGTATCTCTATGCCGAGCGCGCCGCCGAGATCGCGGCCGATGACCGTGCCGGCGCACCGGTCACGGACGCCCCGAAGACGGTGATGATCGATTTCGGCGGGCCGAATGTCGCCAAGCCGATGCATGTCGGACACCTGCGGTCCTCGGTCCTGGGTGACAGCCTGCAGCGGCTCTTCCGCTTCCGTGGCGACACGGTGGTCTCCGATATCCATCTTGGCGACTGGGGCCTGCAGATGGGCCATCTGATCACCGAATTGCGCGAGGAACAGCCGGGTCTCGTCTATTTCGATGCCGACCACAAAGGCGACTATCCGTCGGAGCCGCCGGTCGATATCGAGGATCTGGCGCGCCTATACCCGCAGGCCTCCGGCAAGGCCAAGGCCGATCCGGCCCGCCTCGAGCTGTCGCGCGCCGCAACGGCCGAGCTGCAAGCCGGCCGCGCCGGCTATCGGGCCCTGCTGCGTCACTTCATCGAGGTCTCGGTCGCCGCGCTGAAACGCGATTTCGGGGCGCTGGGGGTGCATTTTGACCTGTGGAAGGGTGAGAGCGATGTCGATCCGCTCATTCCCGGTCTGGTCGAGGACTTCAAGGCGCGCGGCGTCGCCGAGCAGAGCGAGGGTGCCTGGGTCGTGCGTGTGGCCCGCGAGGGCGACAAGAAGGAGCTGGCCCCGCTGATCCTGGTGACGTCGGGCGGGGCCTCGCTCTATGGCACGACGGATCTGGCCACCATTCTCGACCGCAAGCAGTCGGTCGGCCCGGATCTGACGCTCTATGTCGTCGATCTGGCGCAGTCGGACCATTTCGAACAAGTCTTCCGCGCTGCCGAGAAGGCCGGCCTGGCGGCCGAGGGCGCGCTGGAGCATGTGAAATTCGGCACCGTCAACGGCAAGGACGGCAAGCGCCTGCGCACCCGCGATGGTGGTACCTTCCGTCTCGCCGACCTGATCTCCAGCGCCATCGAGCGCGCCGATGAACGCCTCAAGGAGGCGGGTCTCGCCGCCGATGTCGGCGCTGACGAGCATGACCGCGTCGCCCGCATGGTCGGCCTGGCGGCGATCAAGTTCGCTGATCTGCAGAATTACCGGACCACGAACTACGTCTTCGACCTGGACCGTTTCACCAGCTTTGAAGGCAAGACCGGTCCTTATCTCCTCTATGCCGCCGTGCGCGTGAAATCGCTCATGCGCCGGGCCGAAGAGGCCGGGGTAAAGCCGGGCAAGATCCTTGTCGAGGCAACCGAGGAGCGCGATCTCGTGCTCTGTCTCGACGCCTTCGGTGCCGCGCTCGACCATGCGGTCGAGAACCGGGCGCCCAACGCGATCTGTGACCACGCTTTCACGCTCGCCCAGGCCTTCTCCAAATTCTACGCGGCCTGCCCGGTCCTGGTCGCCGAGGACGACGCCGTGAAAGCCTCCCGCTTGGCGCTGGCGCAAGCGACCCTGAAGCAGCTTGAACTGTGTCTGCACCTCGTCGGGCTCGAGGCACCAGAGCGGATGTAGGGCTGTCCCCTGTTCGGGGGAGGGCAAAAGGCTCGGCTTCCGCTAATCTCGATTCGCAGACCGAGGAGCCCCGCCATGATTGCCAGCCTTATCGCCAGTGTTCTTGCCGTTTCGTCGACCGAGTTCTCGAACGATCCGGAACAGCATTCGGTCTGGATGCAGCAGGCCTGCCGGATCCAGCAGGTCGGCTATGGCGGCGGTGAGCCCGACGATTATACCGCGTTCTGCGTCTGCTTTGATGACAGCCTGCGCGAGCAGACCAGTCCGGCCGTTTATCGGGCCTTCGCGCTGGGCTCGCAGGGCGCCATCCGCGAGCAGGGGATGATCGAGGACTGGGAAGCGGCGCGGGATGCGGCGGCCAGCGAGGCCGGGGCGATGGATCCCGCCATCCAGGCGCAATTCACCTCCTATCTCCAGACGGCGCTCACAGGCTGTGTCTCGCTGGCCTATCCAAGCGAGTAAAATCGCGATTTCACGGTCGCGCGACATTGACTCCGGGCCGCGGAATCATACAGTCCGGCTCAATCGTGAAACCCGCATGAAACCGGGCGAAACGGGACCTATCTCCCCGCGGGAGAGACCGGCGAATATGCCGGCGCCGAAGGCGCAACCGCCCCGGAAACGCTCAGGCCAAGGGACCGCGGACGAGTAAAACGCTGGAAAGTGGGTGAGGGATCAGTCTCTTGCCCCACCGACGGAGCAAGTGCGGCTGGTCCCGATCGGGGGACATGACGGCTCGCACGGAATCTCTCAGGTTCTCGGGACAGCGGGGGCGATCAGCTTGCAAGCCTTTAAGGGGTTTGCAGGATCGCACCCTTGCAAGGACCCGACATGACCGAAACGCTTCACAAGACCCCGCTTCACGCCCTCCATGTCGAGCTTGGCGGCAAGATGGTGCCGTTCGCCGGCTATGACATGCCGGTCCAGTATCCGCTCGGCATCATGGGCGAGCACAAGCATTGCCGCGAGCAGGCCGGCCTGTTCGACGTCTCCCACATGGGCCAGGCGCGCTATGTCGGCGATGAGGGCGCGCTCGAAGCGCTGCTGACCTGTGACCTCTCCGAGATCGGCGCCGGCGAGCAGAAATACACCCTCCTTCCCAATGAGCGCGGCGGCATTCGCGACGACCTGATGGTCTCGCGCCCGGACGGCGAGGGTGTCTATCTGGTCGTCAATGCGGCTACCAAGGACGCTGATTTCGCCCATATCGAGGCCGCGACGGCCGGCAAGGGCACACTGACCCGCATCCCCGAGCGCGCGCTGCTGGCGCTGCAGGGGCCGGCGGCCAAGGACGTCATGGCCCGGCTCTGCCCGGACGCCTGCAAGATGGTCTTCATGCAATGCGGCGAGTTCACGCTGGACGGCACTGAGGTTCTGATCTCGCGCTCCGGCTATACCGGCGAGGACGGGTTCGAGATTTCCATTCCCGAGGCCGATGCCGAGCGTATTGCGCGCCTCCTGCTGGCGCAGAACGAGGTCGAGGCCATCGGCCTGGGCGCCCGCGACAGCCTGCGCCTGGAGGCCGGTCTCTGCCTTTATGGTCATGACATGGACGAAAACCGCACGGCGGTTGAGGCCTCCCTGATCTGGGCCCTGGCCAAGTCACGACGCGAGCGCGCCGACTTCCCCGGTGCCGACGTGATCGCCAAGCAGATCGAAGAGAAGACCTGCCAGAAGCGGGTCGGCCTGACGCTCACCGGCGCTCCGGCCCGCGAAGGCGCCGAGATCGCCGACAAGTCCGGCAATATCATCGGCATCGTGACCTCCGGCGGCTTCGGTCCGACCGTGAATGGTCCGGTGGCGATGGGCTATGTGAATCGCGATTTCATGGCGCCGGGCACCGAGGTCGACATCCTCGTGCGCGGCAAGCCGCGCGTCGCCACCATCACCAAATTGCCGTTCGTTCCGGCGAATTTCTATCGGGGCTGAAGCCCGATATCCTTTCCAGGGGCAGGAGAAAACCCATGACCACACGCTACACCGAAGACCATGAGTGGATCACCGTCGATGGCGACATCGCCACGGTCGGCATTACCGGCTTCGCCGCCAACCAGCTCGGCGATGTCGTCTTCGTCGAACTGCCGGAAGTCGGCAAGGCCGTGAGCAAGGGCGACGAGTTCGCTGTCGTCGAGTCGGTCAAGGCCGCCTCGGAAGTCTATGCCCCGGTCGATGGCGAGATCACCGCCATCAATGACGCCCTCGAAGGCGAGCCGGCCACCGTCAATGAAGACCCGTCCGGCGCCGGCTGGTTCGTCAAGATCAAGCTCTCCGACGCGTCCCAGCTCGACGGCCTGATGGACGAAGCCGCCTATAACGCCCACACCGCATAAAAGGCGAGACCTGATGCGATACCTCCCCCACACAGATACTGACCGGAAGGCCATGCTCGATGCGATCGGCGTGGCCTCCATCGATGACCTGTTCACCGATGTGCCGGAAGCGGCGCGGCTGGATGGCCTGATCGATCTGCCGACCCGGCAGACCGAGCTGCAGGTCGAACGCACCCTGTCGGCCATGGCCTCGCGCAATATCGCCGCCAGCCATGCGCCGTTCTTTGTGGGGGCGGGCGCTTACAAGCACCACGTCCCGGCGACCGTGGATCATTTGATCCAGCGCTCGGAATTCCTGACCGCCTATACGCCCTACCAGCCGGAGATCTCGCAGGGGACCTTGCAGACCCTGTTTGAATTCCAGACCCAGGTGGCGCTCCTGACCGGCATGGATGTGGCCAATGCCTCCATGTATGACGGCTCCACGGCCTGCGCCGAGGCGGTCATGATGGCAGCCCGCGTCACGCGCCGGAACAAGGCCGTCATGGCCGGTTCGGTTCACCCGCATTATGTCGAGGCGTCGAGGACGCTGGCCAAGTATTCCGACGTCGAGATCACCGTCACCGATGCAGCGCCCGCCGATCTGGACGCCGTGATCGCCGAGATCGACGACACCACCTCCTGCGTGGTCATCCAGACGCCGGACATTTTCGGCCGCCTGCATGATCTGCGCGAAGTCTCGCGGATTGCCCACGAGAAGGGCGCCCTGGTCATTGCTGTCTTCACGGAAGCGGTCTCGCTCGGCCTGGTCGAGGCACCCGGTCACATGGGTGCCGACATTGCCGTCGGTGAGGGCCAGTCGATCGGCGTTGGCCTCAACTTCGGTGGTCCCTATGTCGGCCTGTTCGCCTGCAAGGATGATCGCCGCTTCATCCGCCAGATGCCGGGCCGCCTGGCCGGGGAAACCGTCGATGCCGACGGTCGCCGCGGTTTCGTGCTGACCCTGTCGACCCGCGAGCAGCATATCCGCCGCGACAAGGCGACCTCGAACATCTGCACCAATTCCGGTCTGTGTGCGCTGGCCTGGACCATCCACATGACGCTGCTGGGCGAGAAGGGGCTGACCACGCTGGCCCGTCTCAACCACGAGACCGCCTGCGAGCTGGCCGACGCGCTGTCGGGTGTGCCGGGTGTCGAGATCGTCAACGAGACCTTCTTCAACGAGTTCACCCTGCTGCTGTCGCGTCCGGCGGCGGATGTGGTCGACGATCTCGCCAAGGTCGGCGTGCTGGGCGGTGTCCCCGCCAGCCGCCTCTATCCGGGGCGCTTCGAGAATTATCTGATCGTCGCCGCGACCGAAACCAATACGCCGGAAGACATCGCCGTCTTCGCGAAAGCTCTGGCTGGAGTGCTGTAAGATGGGCATGAACACACAAGGACGTCCGACCCGCATGGCCGCGACCATCGCCGCCGACAACATGGCGACCGGTGGTTATGCCGACACCATCTCCGGCAGCCGCGGTCTGGACCAGGCCGAACCACTGATCTTCGAGCGCGGCGGTCTGGATCGCTGCGGGGTTGACCTGCCGGAGCCCAAAGGCAGCGCAACCCGTCTTGGCGGGCTTGAGCGCAAGGCCGAAATCGGTCTGCCCGGCCTCGCCGAACCGGAGACCATGCGCCATTACGTGCGTCTGTCGCGCAAGAATTACGCGATCGATCTGGGTCTCTACCCGCTCGGTTCGTGCACGATGAAGCACAATCCGCGTCTCAACGAGAAAATGGCCCGCCTTCCGGGCTTCGCCGATGTGCACCCGCTGCAGCCGGTCGCGACCGTTCAGGGCGCCTACCAGCTGATGGGTGAACTGGCTCACTGGCTGATGACGCTGACCAACATGCCGGCCGTGGCGATGTCGCCGAAAGCCGGTGCGCATGGCGAGTTCTGCGGCATGATGGCGATCCGCGCCAAGCTCGATGCCGACGGCGAGACCGGCCGTCGCCGTGTCCTCGTTCCGGAAAGCGCCCACGGTACCAATCCGGCAACCGCCGTGCAGTGTGGCTTCACGGTCGACGAGATCCCGGCCGACAAGACCGGCCGCGTCGACATGGAGGCCTTTAAGGCCAAGCTCGGTGATGATGTCGCCGGCATCATGCTGACCAATCCCAACACGTGTGGCCTGTTCGAGCGGGATATCCGCGAGATCGCCGACCTGATCCACGAAGCGGGCGGCTATTTCTACTGCGACGGCGCCAATTTCAACGCCATTGTCGGCCGGGTCCGCCCGGGCGATCTCGGCGTCGACGCCATGCACATCAACCTGCACAAGACCTTCTCCACCCCGCATGGCGGTGGTGGCCCCGGTTCCGGTCCGACGGTCCTGTCCGAGGCGCTCGCGCCGCACGCCCCGGTTCCCTACGTCGTGCAGACCGAGAAGGGTGGCTGGGACCTCGTTGAGAACATGGACGATGCCGAGGGCGATCCCTTCGGTCGCATGGCAGCCTTCCATGGCCAGATGGGCATGTTCACCCGCGCGCTCACCTACATGATGAGCCATGGTTCGGACGGTCTGCGCCAGGTCGCCGAGGATGCCGTGCTCAACGCCAACTACATCCAGGCCCGTCTCAAGCACGTCATGACGACGGCCTATGACGGCACCTGCATGCACGAGGCGCTGTTTGATGACCGCTTCCTCAAGGACACCGGCGTGACCACGCTCGATTTCGCCAAGGCGATGATCGACGAGGGCTATCACCCGATGACCATGTATTTCCCGCTGGTCGTTCACGGTGCCATGCTGATCGAGCCGACCGAGACCGAATCGATGAGCGGTCTTGATCGCTTTATCGAGGTGCTCGAAGCGCTCGCGCTGGCCGCCAAGGCTGGCGACAAGGACCGCTTCCTCGCGGCCCCCGTCCACGCGCCGACCACGCGGCTCGACGAGACTCGTGCGGCGCGCCAGCCGGTTCTGCGCTGGACCCCGCCGGTCGAGACCGTCGAAGCGGCGGAATAGTGACATCACGCTGATCCGGGGCCGGTTCCTGACCGGTCCCGGACGGCATGATGCGCACTCTTATTTTATTCCGGCCGCTCGCGTCCGGACCGGGTGTTGCTGAAAGCCACCAGGTGAGGACCGCGAATACGCTGCAGGGGCACGGGGCCGCAAAAACCGGTGCCCGGATACAACAGACTGCAGTCGACTGGTTACGCCGCCTGAATTTCGGCGCTTTTGTCTCGCATTCGGGTGATGTTTACGGGTTTAGTGTTGTCTGTTCGTCTGCGCGCCCCATATCGGAGGAGCGCCCCTGATGGACGGGGTTGGAGATGGTCGCGGCGATGAATGAAAGCCTCAACGGATGGGCGAAGAGCCACCCGATCGGTGCCTTTGTTGTGCTGATCATCCGGGGCGTGTGCATCATCATCGGACTGTTGCTGATGCTGATCTCGGTTCCCGTCGCCATCCTGACGCCCTTTCCCCTGGTCCCGATCGGGGCCTTCGTGGGCCTCGCCGGACTGATCCTCGTCGCCGGCGCCTCCAAGACCCTGCACGCCAAGATCACCGATCTCCTGCGCAAGGTGCCGTGGCTGTGGAAGCGCGTCCGCTGGGCCTTCGGTGAGAAAGACGCCGACACGGCGGCCGAATAAGCGGATCAATGTCAGTGCCAGTCCAATCTGAAAAATGACTGCGCCGTAGCGGCCAGCCGATCTGGTACGCCGGCCTGCGAGACATGGTGCGACCAGTTTCCGGCGGCGGCCAGGATATCGCCCAGCATCGCCTTCAGGCGCGCCGGCTTGATGTCGGCAAAGCGGCCGAAGCGGATCAGATCGTCCAGTACGAACCCATCTGTCTTGCCGGACAGCGACATCTGGTGCTGCGAGGTCCAGGCGCCGGACGGGTTATAGGCGTGGACCACGTCATAGGCCGGGGCGAGCGACCAGGTCCCGGCCTTGTCCATCAGGAAGGCGATATTCTTCACATGGTCATCCTGGTTGCGGATGACAATGTTGAGCAAGGCGCGCCGGACCATCTCCTCGCGGGCCGGGTGGCCGAGTCCGAGCCGGCGGATGGTCTCGATGGCCTGTTCATAGCTATAGGCGCGCGGCTGGTTGAAATCGAAATGACGCAGGGCGGCGAGCGTCTGCATGTGCAGCTTGGCGCCGGTTGGCGTGCGATCGAAGCGGCGGGTCATGAAATGGGCGCGGCCGCCTTCCTCGTGCAGGCGGCAATCGGCCATGCTGACCCCCGCCTCACGGGCCATGAGGTGGCAGGCATATTCCAGTCGGCCATAGCCGAGCGGATCGGCGATCTCCTTGTCGGCATTCTCGCTGACCCCGTCGAATTTCAGCAGCCAGGGCTCAAAGCCGGCCGACAGGTCGAGCTGGCCCGAGCGGAACTCCCCTGTGGCCGGGTTCCAGGCCAGCACCGCCTTGGCGCGGGCCCCGCCAGCCGAAGTGCCCACCCGCAGGATGTCTTCCAGGGCGAGCTGGTCATCCGTGCCGGTCAGCCGGCCTTTCAGTTCCAGCCGGTCCTTGACGATCCGGTCCGCGAGGTCGACCAGGCCGCTGATGTCCACGGCCCGGTCCGGGCCTTGGCTTGCGGTCCGGGTCGAGGGTTCGAATTCCAGCGCGCCCATGCCGCGACGGCCGGTATAACAGAGCCGTTCGACCGGGTTGAAACTGCTCGGCTCGCGGCCCTGTTCGGCGAGCCAGCGATTGATCAGAAGATTGCCGAACTTGTCCGGCAGGCTGTCGGCGAGAAGGCCCGGCAGGCCCTTGAAGGTGCCGCGCGGCAGGTCGGGGAATTCGAACACGCCGGGACGCAAGGGCATGACGAGCGGGGCGGGCTCGATCCCGGAGCGGGTGAATTCCGGCACGTATTCAAACGCGCCGATATCGCGGCGGTCGTCCCACAGGGCGGCACCGATCCGGCGACCCCACAGGATGACGTCGGCGCGCGTCATGTCGCGTCCTCATCGCCCCATTGCCAAGGGCGGTCTGGCACGGGGGCGCTGTCGCGGACACGTTGGCGGGGCTGTTTGCCGTCGCTGCGCGGATCGAGCGGGCTGAGGGTCGCGTCCGGCACGAGGGCTAGCAGCCGGTCCTCTATATCCAGCGCCCGCAGCACCCGCGCGACCGTATCCAGTGTGCCGTTGCCGCCCGCCTCGAGACGCCGCAGCGTGCGGCTGGATATCCCGGCCCGTTCGGCCAGGTCTTCCTGCTTGATGCGGCGGGCAATGCGATAGCGTTCGATGCGCGCGCCGATCTGGTCCAGCAGGGACTCGATCGGCAGGAGGTCATTTGATTTGTAATCGGCCATAATCGTCCGTTTATCCGACAATCTCGCATTTATCGGACAGATATGTCATGTTAATTGATCTGTCAAATCGGCCGTATGTGTCCTCTTATGTGTATAAAAGCGTATAATCGGCCGTATGTGTCCCTTTAATAAAAATTGCCCAAGAAAAAAGCCCGTGACAAACGCCACGGGCTTTCTCGCATTCGGGTGTCGGGGCCGGCCTAGTTCAGGCGCTCACCCACTGACTTGATGTCGGCATCGACGAGCTTGTTGAGGTCCGTCTTCTTGAGCTGGGTCTTGAGGATGTCCTCGGCCGCCTGGATGGCCAGCTCGGCAGCAGCGGCTTTGACTTCCGCGGCAGCCTGGGCTTCGGCCTGGGCGATGCGCTGCTCGGCCATGGCGGTGCGGCGTTCCAGACGCTCCGTCATTTCCTTGCGGGCTTCCGCCTTCAGCGACTTCGCCTCGACCTTGGCCTGGGCAATGATCGCCTCGGCTTCGACTTCCGCCTCGCGCTGCTTGCGCTGGTAGGAGGCGAGCATCTCGGCGGCGTCCTCACGCAGGCGCTTGGCTTCCTCGAGCTCCGAGGAGATCGCGTCAGCACGGTCGTCCAGCGTCTTGGCCAGCGTCTTGTGAACGCCCATGCGCAGAAGCAGGGCGAAGAAGACGATCAGCGCCAGGAAGGTGTAGAAGGACGGGTCAGCCGGCTGGGCCGCGAGCCAGTCCATCAGGCTTCCGCCTTCGCCGTGTCCGGTTTCTTCAGCGAGGAGGGTGATCATGCTTGCGCTTCCTTCGCCTTGATGCGGGCGTCGACGGACTTGCCGGCATCGCCCTCGGTGACGTCAACACCAACAAGCGCCGAGACAAGGTCAACCGTCGCGGTCGCCGCAATGCCGCGGACTTCGGCAAACGCCTTGTCCTTGGCCTTGCGGATTGCCGCTTCGGCGGCGCCCTGCTTGGCGGACAGCTCGGCTTCAACGCCAGCTGTTTCCTTGGCGATCTCCGCGTCGAGCGCCTGGCGCGTCTTGGCGGCAATGCCATGAGCTTTGGCGCGGGCGTCGGCGAGGGATTTCTCATACGCTTCGCCAGCGGCCTCGGCATCAGCCTTGGCCTGGGCGGCAGCGTCCAGGTCGTCCGCGATACGGTCGCGGCGATCCTCGATCGTCGTCTTGATCTTCGGCAGAATGAAGCGATCCAGCGCGACGTACAAAATCACGAAGGCAATCGCCAGCCAGAAGAGCTGGGACGCAAAATAGGTCGGGTCGAAGGGCGGGAATACGCCGCTCTCGGCATGCTCTGCAGCAGCTTCGGCAGCGTAGTTGGCCACTTCTGAATGCGGTGCGTGCGTCATGGGACGCCGGCTCCTCTAATCAGGTGGAGCGAAGGAGAGCGGCCGCGTCCGGTGACGCGGCCACGATCCAAAATCAGACGACGAACAGCAGGATCAGAGCGACGAGCAGCGAGAAGATGCCCAGCGCTTCGGTCACGGCGAAGCCGAAGATCAGGTTGCCGAACTGCGACTGGGCAGCCGACGGGTTGCGCATGGCACCCTGCAGGAAGGAACCAAAGATGTTGCCAACGCCGATTGCAGCGCCAAGCATGCCGAGGCAAGCGAGGCCAGCGCCGATGTATTTGCCCATGTCTTCCATATCAAAACTCCTTTGAGGGGGCTGTATCAGGTTTTACTCGTTAGGACGCCTGCGGATCAGTGACCCGGGTGCAGGGCGTCGGAAAGGTAGATGCAGGTCAGGATCGCAAACACGTAGGCCTGCAGGAAGGCGACCAGGAACTCGAGCGCCGTCAGGCCCAGCGTCATGGCGAACGGCAGGATGCCGACCACATAGCCCGCCGCGCCCAGACCACCCGCCAGCATCACGATGAAGCCGGCGAAGACTTTCAGCAGGATGTGGCCAGCCAGCATGTTGGCGAACAGACGCACCGAGTGGCTGATCGGACGCGAGACGAAGGAGATGATCTCGATCAGCGTCACGAAAGGCAGGATGAAGACCGGCACACCGGACGGCACGAACAGCCGCAGGAAGCCGAAGCCATTCTTGAACACGCCATAAACAATGACGGTCAGCCAGACCATCATGGCCAGGGCCACGGTGACGATCAGATGGCTTGTAATGGTGAAGGAGTGGGCACCCGGCGCCGGGAAGTAGGGGAACATGCCGAGCATGTTGGCGACCAGGATGAAGATGAAGAGCGTGAACACGAACGGGAAGAAGCGCAGCCCGTCCTGACCGGCGGTCGACCGGACCATGTCGGCGACGAAGCCATAGATGATCTCGGCCACCGACTGGGCGCGGTTCGGGACCAGCGCACGGCTCGACATGGCAACCGTGAACAGGATCACGGTCAGCACCGTCGTCAGCATCATGAAGAAGCTGGAGTTGGTGAATGCCAGATTCAGACCGAAAGCCTCGAACGGGAAGACTTCGTGGATCTCAAACTGTTTGATCGGGTTGGTGTCTGCCACGCCCGGCCTCTTTCATGTCTTGCGGCGCAAGCGCCGTTTGAACCCGTGAAGCAGATCAGGCGTCGTCGCCGTCTTGCCCCGAACTTATCTCTCGCGCGGCCCGCACCACATTCAGGGTGCCCGCCGCAAAACCCAGCAACGTACCGATGATCAGCCCGAAAGGACTGATTCCGGCGAGCGCGTCGAGCACAAAGCCCATCACACCGCCAACCAAGACGCCGCCGAAAAATTCCGAGCCGTAGCGCATTCCCAACGACCAGGCAGAGCCCGAGGTCGTGTCAGCCGAAGGTTCCTGGTGTCTCGCGCGCTTCGCATCAATGCGCAGCTGCAGCTCGTCCAGATCGGCACGGGATTTCTTGCGTGGGCTTTCGTCTTCGCCTGACATTTTGGACCGGTCTGCCTATGGAAGAAGAGCCCCCCACAGGCGCGCGCACACTATCCACGGCCCCCCGCCAAGTCAAGCAAGGGTGCGCCTGTGGTAAGTCCCTGAAAAATAAGTTGGTATGGGCTATTCCGCGGCAATCAGCTGTTCGGCGCCCACAAGGTCGACCGAGACCAGCTGGGAAACGCCGCGTTCGGCCATGGTCACACCATAGAGACGGTCCATGCGCGACATGGTCAGGGCGTTGTGGGTGATGACCAGGAAACGGGTCTCGGTCAGGCGGCGCATTTCCTTGAGCATGCGGCAATAGCGATCGACATTGGCGTCATCGAGCGGCGCATCGACCTCGTCCAGCACGCAGACCGGCGCCGGATTGGACAGGAAGACGGCGAAGATCAGGGCCGAGGCTGTCAGGGCCTGCTCGCCGCCGGACATCAGGGCCATGTTGTCGAGCTTCTTGCCCGGCGGGCAGGCGAAGATTTCCAGCCCGGCTTCCAGCGGGTCGTCATGCTCGGTCAGGCGCAGCTCGGCATGGCCGCCCTCGAACAGCGTCTCGAACAGGGTCTGGAAGTGGTTGTTGACGATGTCGAAGGCTTCCAGAAGCCGCGTCCGGCCCTCGCGGGAGAGTTCGTCGACAGCCTTGCGCAAGCGGGCGATGGCCTCGAGCAGCTCGTCGCGCTCGCGGGTCATCTCCTCCATCTTGGCGGACAATTCCTCGGCCTCGTCATCGGCGCGCAGATTGACGGCGCCCAAGCGTTCGCGTGATTGCCGGGCCTCGTCGAGGCGGCGCTCCAGCTCGGCCGGTGTCAGCTCGGACATCTCGTCCTCGTCAAAGCGCGAGCTCAGCGTGCCCGGTGCCTCACCCGTTGCATCCTGCAGGCGCTCAGTGGTTTCAAGCAGCCGTTCGCGGGCGGCATTGAGGGTCGCCTCGGCAGCCGCCCGGCCCTCGCGAGCCGCCGAGGCCGCAGCCTCGGCCTGGCGGGCCGCGCTATCGGCTTCCTTGACCTGGCCTTCATTGCTGGAAGCCGCCTGCCGGGCTTCCTCGGCGGTTGCCTCGGCTTTCCGCAGCTTGCTGGCAAGCTCGAACAGCTGGTCCTCGATGACTTCCGGCCGGGCGCGGGCCGCATCCAGTCGGGTCTCGGCCTCGCTGCGCTGGGTGGCGATCTCTTCCAGCCGGGCCTCTGCCGACTTGCAGCGCTCGGCCCAGGCGTCATGGTCGCGCTTGAAGCCCATGCGGCGCTGACGGCGCTGCTCGCGCTCGCGCTTGAGGCTTTCCAGGGCTGCCCGGGCATCTGCTGCGGCGCTGCGAGCTGCGTCCGCCGCGTCGCGGGCCATGTCCAGCGCGTCGGTGTCGCCCTCGGCGGTTTCGGCTTCCACCAGAAGCGCCCGCGCCTGGTCAATGGCGGTTCGGTTATCGCTCTGCTCGGCGGCCAGACGATCGAGGCGCTCCTGCAGGGCGGTCGCCCGGGCGGCATCCTTCGCCGCGCTCTCGCGCAGATCGGATATCCGGGCCATGGTTTCGCGCGCCCGGCGTTCGGCCGGGCCGATGACCGCGCGCGCCTCGGCTTCGGCCTCACGGGTCTGGCGGGCCGATTCTCGCGCCGCCGCCTCGGCATCGCGGGCGACGTCATGACCGGCGAGGGTCTCGTCCAGTTCGGCCCGGATCGCGTCGAGGCGGTTTTTCTGTTCCAGCCGGGCGACGGCGGCCGAGGGCGCATCGGCGCGGGCAACGAGCCCGTCCCAGCGCCACAGATCGCCCTCGCGGGTGACCAGACGCTGGCCGGGCTTGAGCTTGGCGGCCGCGTCCACCGCCTTGTCGGCCTTGATCACACCGACCGCGTCGAGCCGGGCTTTCAGCGCCGGCGGCGCCTGGACGTGATCGGACAGCGGCACACAGCCGCCGGGCAGGGTGTCAGCATGACAGGTGGTGAGCGCCCAATGGCGCGCCGCGCCGGCATCCAGCGACGCCTCAAGATCGTCGCCAAGCGCGGCCGCAAGCGCGTGCTCATAGCCGGGGCGCGCGCGGACCGCCTCGATGGCGGGTGACAGGGTCTCGGCCTGGGATCCCGCGAGCAGGCGCTCCAGCGCCTGGGCTTCGCGGGTCAGGGTGTCGCGCTCTGCCGACGCATTACGCCAGGCATCGGCGGCGGTTTCGAGGATCTGGGCTGCTGACTGGCGTGCAGTTTCAGCCGTTTCCAGTGTGGCGCGGGCAGCAATGAGGGCGGTGTCGGCCTCGCTGGCCTCGGTCTCGGCGGTGGCCAGATCGGCAAGTGCGGTCGAGGCGCTGACCCGGTCGAGCTCGGCCCGGGCGCCTTCCATCTCGCGATCAATCTGGGCAAGGCGCGCTTCATGCCGGGCGAGATCGCGACGGGCGGTATCGATGGCGGCGCGCTTGTCGGCAGCCTCGCCGGCCCGCGCATCAAGCTCCTCTTCGGCGGACTGGCGCGCAGTTTCCGCCTCCTGGCAGCGGGCCTCGGCAGCATCCAGCGCGGACTGTTCGCGACCGGTCTCCTCGTCGAGCCGGGCGATCTGAGCTTCGGCATCGGCGCGACTGGTGCGGGCGTCTTCGGCGATATCGGTCTCGCGGCGAGCGGCATTGGCGAGATCGTCGAGACGGCGCTCCAGGCCGTGAATACTGCGCTGAACGTCCTCGGCATCGCGCTGCAGGCGATCGCGTTCGCGCTCGAGCAGGCGCAGCGCCGCGGCCGCTTCGGCCTCGGCCTGGCGGGCCGGTTCGCGGGATGCGGCGAGGATCTCGGCCTTGGTGCGCGCCTCGGCCGCGGCCAGGCTCGCATCCTCGGTCGCCGTGCGCTTCTCGGTGAGCGCAGCCTCGGCAGTCTCCACCGCGCTGGCGGCCTCGCGCCAGCGATTGAGCCAGACGGCGGCTTCCAGGGCGCGGATGGAGGCTGACAGCTTGCGATAGCGCGAGGCCTGGCGCGCCTGGCGCTGCAGCGAGCCGTGACGGGCAGTGATCTCGTCGATCACTTCCTGCAATCGGTCGAGATTGCTCTCGGTCCCCTTCAGCCGCAGTTCGGCTTCGTGACGGCGCGCGCGCAGGCCGGAGACGCCGGCGGCTTCCTCGAGTACGCGGCGACGGTTCTGCGGCTTGGAGGCGATCAGTTCGGAGATCTGGCCCTGGCGGACGAGGGCGGGCGAGTTGGCGCCGGTTCCTGCATCCATGAAGAGAAGCTGGACGTCCTTGGCACGGACTTCCTCACCATTGATCTTGTAGGCCGAGCCGGCGCCACGGGTGATCCGGCGCGTGACATCCAGCACATCGGCATCGTTGAAACGGGCCGGGGCCAGCTTGTCGGCATTGTCGACGGTGAGGACGACCTCGGCAAAATTTCGCGCGGGGCGGACGTCGGTCCCGGCGAAGATCACGTCTTCCATGCCGTCGCCACGCAGCGATTTGGCAGAGGTCGCGCCCATCACCCAGCGCAGGGCTTCAAGCAGATTCGACTTGCCGCAACCGTTGGGTCCGATCACGCCTGTAAGGCCCGGATCAATCCGTAATTCCGTCGGATCGACGAATGATTTGAATCCGGCCAGCCTCAGCTGTGTGAACTTCACCCGGTCTCCCTCGCGGCGCACATGGCCCGCCCGGGGTCATTTCCGGGCCGGCGTCGAAATGCAGTCTGGCATCCAATTGCGGCGCTGGCGTGAAGCCTTGCCTAGTTGGCCGAACCGGACTCGTCGAGGAAGTGAAGAATGATTCGGCGGAAAGAGTCTTCGTCCAAACGTCCGGGCACGGTTTCACCGTCAATCAGGAGCGCCTCGCCACCATGCATGAAGACGGTCGGACCGGCTGCCGCGTGGTCGTGACCGGCCTCGCCATCACCGGGATGACCGATCGACAGGAGGTCGCCGGCGATGATGAAGCTCGGGGTCGAGCTGATGCCGTCTTCCGAGGCCGCAATCGCCAGGGCATTGACCTGTTCATTGGCGGCCGGGTCCTGGAAGCAGGCCAGCAGGCTTTCGGCCGAGCCGCCCGTCGCCTCGGCGATGCGGTTATAGACGGCGAGGACATCGCCGCCATCGCGCGCGGTCTGGAAAATGGTCGCCTGTTCGGCAAACAGCAGATCGACGGCGTCGAAATAGCGCGCATCCGGCACACACTCGCTGAGGATGACCCCGGCCCCGGCAATCTGCGGCGGCGACGTCAGCATCGGACGGATGGAGTAGCGGATCAGCCCGGTGTCCACGAATTCCGACCGGATCATCGGCCAGACGTCCGCCTGGAAGCTGGCGCAATGGGGGCAGGCGAAGGAGGCGTATTCAATGACCAGAAGGTCGGCGTCGGCATTGCCTGTCACCCGGTCGGTCGGGCGCAGATCGGCAGCGCCCTCGGCCAGCTGGGCTTCAGCCATCGCCGGCAGCGCAAAAGCGGCTGCCAGCAGGGACAGGGATGACAGGGTACGCAGAATGGACATGGACAGGTCTACTCTTCGGTGGCTTCGGTTGCGCCGGCATCGGCACCATCGATGGCCGGGGCGGCCGGTGTGCCGGACGCTTCGGCGACCAGGTGGTCAAGGATCAGGCGGAAGGTGTCGGCGTCCGAGCGAGCCGGAACCGGCTCACCATTGATGAGCAGCTGGCGGGTGCCGAGGAAATAGGTGTAGGCGGACTCGCCCGGTGCCCGGCGCGAATCGAGCAGCTCGCCATTGAAGATGAAGCGCGGCGTGCCAGTGATGCCTTCCTCGCCGGCGCGATCATTCGAGTCCAGGATGTCCTGGGTGATGCTCTCGTCGGACAGGCACTGGGTGAAGTCGGCTTCGCTCATGCCCATCGAGCGGGCAATGGCGAGATACTGGCTGCGGGCGCTGCCTTGCGTCTGTGCGGCCTGGAAGATCGCGTTCTGCTGTTGGAACAACAGGCTGACCATGTCGTAATAGCGCTCTTCCGGCACGCAATGGGCGAGCGAGAAGCCGGCGATCGCGAATTGCGCCGAACCGGTGATCATCTCGCGCAGGACAAAGCGGACCTTGCCGGTCTCGATGTACTCGCTCTCCAGCATCGGAAAGACTTCATTGTGGAAGGTCGCGCAATGGCCGCAGGCGACCGAGGCGTATTCGATCATCGTGACCGGGGCGTTGGCGCTACCCAGGCCGCGATCGCCGGAGCGCTCATAGGTCGACTGGCCGCCACCGGGCGCATCGCTGCCGCCACAGGCGGACACGGCCAAGACAGCGGTCAGCGCCGCGGTGGAGAAAAGGCGTCGGGTCAGGCTCATATGGGGTTCCCCTGGCAGACAGTCACGATCCCTGGCGGGCTTTGACCGATTGTTCAAAACGGTTGAGAGCTGATTGTAGACGGGCCTCGGGGGTTTGCTCTACCCCTTCGCTCACTTGTGACGCGGAATTCATCGGGTTCACAAGCGCTTGATCGGCTGTTTCGGATTTCGGGGCCGCTTTGCGGGCCTGTCCCTGCAGGATGCGCAGGCGGGTCGGCGCCCGATCACCGGCAAAGGTCCGGACCCGTTCCAGGATGCGGCCGGACTCGGCTTGCAGGATCGCGCCGGCCGCGCCCTGGGCGCGGACGACCAGCGTATTGATCCCGCCGGCACGCTGGATTGTCTCCGGCTCGCTCCACTTGGCAAGGCGTTCACCGACGATCTCGGTCCAGTGCTCCCGCAATTGCTCGACTCCGACGCCGAAGCGCCGGGCCAGTGGCCGCAGCACCCGTTCCACCGCTCGCGCTGCGGAGGGTTGCGGCCTGGCCGCCGGGCGACCCCGGCGACTGCGGATGAAGTCGCTGGCAGCCTGTTCCAGCATTGACGGAGGCGGTTTGCGGATCATCCTCTGAGTTTCGCTTTGAATCCTGTCCTCTGCAACCGGTCTGCCACAATACCATGACATCCCGTATCGCCCGTCTGCGCCGCGAATTGCTGGCCTGGTATGATCGCGAAGGCCGCAGCCTGCCGTGGCGGATCCGTCCGGAGGCGCGTGAGGCCGGGGCGGTCGCCGATCCCTATGCGATCTGGCTGTCGGAAATCATGCTGCAGCAGACCACCGTGCCGCATGCGACGCCCTACTGGCACCGCTTCCTGGCGCTGTGGCCTCAGGTCGGAGACCTCGCTGCCGCGCCGCGCGAGGACGTGCTGCGCGAGTGGGCCGGGCTGGGTTATTATGCCCGTGCCCGTAATCTCCATGCCTGCGCGATCGAGGTCGCGACCGTGCATGGCGGCCGGTTTCCCGAGACGCTGGACGGCTTGCGGGCTTTGCCGGGCATCGGCGAATACACGGCCAACGCCATCCTCGCCGCCGCCTTCGACAAGCCGGCCAGCGTGGTCGACGGCAATGTCGAGCGCGTGATCACCCGGCTTTACCGCGTCGAGACCGCCATGCCGAAAGCCAAGCCGGAGATCCGCAAGCTTGCCGGCGCCATCGCTGACCCGTCCCGGTCGGGTGATTATGCCCAGGCCATCATGGATCTGGGGGCCACGGTCTGCACGCCGCGCGCGCCGGCGTGCGAAGCCTGTTGCTGGCGCTTTGCCTGCGCGGCGGCGAAGGCCGGGGACATGCTTCGCTTTCCGGTCAAGGCACCGAAGAAAACCAAGCCGGTTCGGCGCGGAACCGCCTGGCTGGTCCGCCGGGACGGTCGGGTCTGGCTGCGCCAGCGCGCCGATAGCGGACTGCTTGGCGGGATGACCGAGGTGCCGTCAACGCCCTGGGTCGAGGCGGACGCCGTGGACGCGGTACCGCCCTTTGCGGGTGCGTGGACCGGCCGTGGTGAAATCCGTCACGTCTTCACCCATTTTGAATTGCGGCTGGAGGTTCGCGAGAGCGAAGCCGGTGCCGGGTGGGAGCCGGAGAGCGGCTATTGGGCCGACGAGGCCGCGCTCGATGCCGAGGCCCTGCCCAGCGTCATGCGCAAGGTACTCGCGGCGCGGCGGCCTCAGACCGGCTGATAGGGCCGCCGCTCGCAGGCCCGCCGCATGGCGTCAAACAGGATCGCCGGCTTGAGCGGTTTGGAGGCAAAGGAATCCATGCCGGCATCGAAGCAGGCGTCTGCCTCCTGCTCGGACGCATTCGCGGTCAGTGCCGCGACCGGGATTTCAGACCAGTCCGCGCCACTCTCGCGCAGCCGACGGGTGGCTTCCAGCCCGTCCATGACCGGCATGCGCACATCCATCAGGACCATGTCGAAAGCCTGTTGGGAGAGGGTGTCGAGAGCAGCCTGACCATTTTCGGCTTCGACAATCGTTACGTTGAGGGGCTTCAGGAAGGCCCGCGCCACTTCGCGATTGATGAAGTTGTCTTCGACCAGGAGGATGCGCCGGTCGCGCAGGCTGGCGTAGACCGGGTCCTTGGCCAGCTCGTCCGGTGACCGGTCGGGCAAACGGACCTGGGCCTCGGCTGTCGCTTGTGCGGCAAGCGTCAGAATAAATTCCGACCCTTTGCCGGGTTCGGAGCTTGCCGTGATGTCCCCACCCATCAGGCGGGCGAGATCGCGGGCAATCGAGAGGCCGAGACCTGTGCCGCCAAACCGGCTCGAGGTCAGGGCGTCGGCCTGGCTGAACGGGGCGAACAGGGTCTGGAGTTTGTCCTCGGCAATCCCGATGCCGGTGTCGGCCACGGCGATTTCCAGCACGCCGGCGCGCGTGGCCTGCGGTTTCCAGCTGGCCCGGACCCGGACGGATCCCGCGGGCGTGAACTTTATCGCGTTGGAGACCAGGTTCGAGACGCATTGTCCAAGCCGCAAGGGGTCGACCAGAAGCTGCGGGGGCAAGGCCGGATCAAGGTCCAGAGACAGGGTCAGCTGCTTGGCCGCGGCGGCGCCCTCAAACAGCGTCTGCATGTTTTCCAGCAAGGCCACCGGTTCGGTGGGCTGGAGCGCCAGCTCCATCTTGCCCGCTTCGATCTTGGACATGTCGAGCAGGTCATTGAGCAGCTGCGTCAGGGTCGTGCCGCTCTCCTCGATCATCCGGGCCTGCTCCTGGTTCCGCCGCGACTTCGAGCTGGTCCGGAGGGCTTGCGCGAGGCCGAGAATGCCGTTGAGCGGTGTCCGGATTTCGTGACTCATATTGGCGAGGAAGACGCTCTTGGCGCGATTGGCGTCCTCCAGCTCCCGCGTTCGCTCCGCGACCCGGGCCTCCAGCTGATCAAAGGTCTGCTCGCTGCTCCGGCGCTGGTCCTCCAGCGTGCGGGCCAGTGTCCCGATCTCGTTGGTATTGTTGAGCACGTCATCGAGCGCCGGATTCTCTCGGGCCGGCTTCGGTCGCGCCGTTCCGAAATGCCGGGTCAGCGCAGCCAGCGGGCGGACGACCCGCCGGAACAGGATGGTGTAGGCGAGGATGGCTTGCAGGACGACACCGAGAACGCCCAGCACGAGGATTATCACCATTCGGGAGGCGACCTCCCGGAGCAGGATGCTGCGATCAACCAGTGAGATGCTCAGCCAGTCTGGCCCCGCCATGCGCGAGAATGCGATGACCCAGCGGCCATCCTCACTGATCAGCGTGCCCGTCGACCGGCTTTCCGGCTCGGCGGCCAAGGTGTCGATGATCCTTGTCAGGTCGTAGCGCGCATAGATGGCGTCGATCAGGCCCTCGGTGACCCGGTCATGGATAAGGTCCGGGTGAGCGATCAGATTGCCGAACTGGTCGATTAGCAGATTCTCGCCGTGCGGCGGCGGATCGGCCATCGCGGCCTCGAAATAGGCGTTCAGCTGAATGGTCGTTCCAAAGGCCCCGACCGGCGCTCCGGCCTGGTCATAGGGCGTGAAGCAGCCGGTGGTCAGGGACTGTCCGTCGCGGACATAGATGAGCTGTGTCAGCTCACCGCAGACGAAGTCACGGGCCGGATTGAGCTCCGGCGTGACCAGTTCGACAAAGTCGGCCGCGTTGAGATCAAAATCAGCGGTCGCGTCCTGGCGATAGAAAGCCAGCCTGTCCTCACGACCAGCAGCCGAGATCACCAATTCATTGTCGAAAGTGAAAAAATAGATGTTGTCGACCAGACCGGTCAGCGACTGTCCGGCGCTGTCGATCACCTGATAGGCGGAGACCAGGCGTCGGCGATCGGCGGCCGACCAGCCGTCCGCCGGATTGAAATAGGCGCCAACACCGAAATGGTGATTGCCCAGGCTGTCGTGATAGCCGTCGAAAAGGTCGTCCCGGCTACGCCGTGTCCCGTCTTCGCGGAGCGGGAAGAGCGCGTTGAACTGGGCCTCGATCTCGGCGTCGGAGAGCGCGTCTATCCGGTTTTCGAAGCGTTCAATGGTGGTTGCATGGGCCCGCTGGACGGTATCGAAAAGCGCGCCGTTCCGCCGCCCGCGCTCGCTGGCATAATCCTCCAGCTGGACCAGTTGCTGGTTCTCGAGGTCGGTCCGGAAGGCCAGCGCGGCGAGGATCACGCCCGAGCCCGACACAACCAGCGAGGTCAGGAGGATGACGGCCAGCATGGTCCAGGCGATCGACGTTCCCGTGTCACGCTCCGCAGCGTGCGATGCCTTGGCCGTGTCTGTACCCACGCGTCGCCGTCCTAGCTTTCGAGTGTCGCGCGGATTTCCGCCCGCATGATATCGATCGGAGCGAGGCCCTGCTTGGTGCGGATATGCCAATAGGTCCAGCCATTACAGGACGGAGCGCTCTGAATCTGGGCACCGACCTGATGGATCGAGCCGGCCCGGTCACCGGCGATCAGCGTGCCGTCGGCACGGACGCGGGCGGTGTGTCGCCCTTTGGGGCAATACAGCGTGTCGCCCGGTTTGAGCATGCCGCGTTCGACCAGGGCGCCGAAGGGAATACGCGGCTGGGCGCGCTTGGACTGGGTGACGTCGAGCGTGTCGCTGGCGCCGCGCGTGATCGCGGCCAGACGGTTGCGGGCGACCTCGAGATAGGCGGGGTCACGTTCGATGCCGATATAGTGGCGTCCGAGCCGCTTGGCGGCCGCGCCGGTCGTCCCGGTGCCGAAGAAGGGGTCGAGCACGACGTCGCCGGGATTGGTGGTCGACAGCAGGACCCGGTGCAGCAACGCCTCCGGTTTCTGCGTCGGGTGGGCCTTTTTGCCGTCTTCGCCCTTCAGGCGTTCGCCACCGGTACAGATCGGCAGCGTCCAGTCGGAGCGCATTTGCACGCCGTCATTGAGGGCTTTCATGGCGGCATAGTTGAAGGTCGGACGGGCGTCCTTGGTCTTGGCGGCCCAGATCAGGGTCTCGTGAGCATTGGTGAAGCGCGTGCCCTTGAAGTTCGGCATCGGGTTGGACTTGCGCCAGATGATGTCGTTGAGCACCCAGAAGCCGGCGTCCTGGAGAATGCCGCCGACCCGGAAAATGTTGTGATAGCTGCCAATCACCCAGATGCCGCCATTCGGCTTGAGCACGCGGCGGGCCTCTTCCATCCATTTCCAGGTGAACAGGTCATACTCGTCGAACCCGCCGATCTGGTCCCAGTCATTATCGACCGCGGAGACCTTGGAATTGTCGGGCCGGTGCAGGTCGCCACCGAGCTGGAGATTGTAGGGCGGGTCGGCGAAAACCAGGTCAACACTCTCGTCGGGAAGTGATTTCATCACTTCCACGCATTCACCTTCAAGGATCTGATCGATCTTTGTCTTGGCCATCACGCGCCACTCCACTCCCGTTACAGAAGCAAGTTTTTCGGCTTTTAGGGCTAACGGGCCGTTAACCCTGAATCACGTTATCCACATTGATTCGCATCTGTGGAAAACCGGGATTCGCGCGCGGCGCGGACCGGTGCGTAGGATCGCCGGTGGATCGGGCAGGCGCCGAGCGCCTGCAGCGCGTCGCGGTGCGCGGCGCTCGGATAGCCCTTGTGGCCGGCCAGCCCGTAGCCCGGAAACCGGCTGTCGGCGAGCCGCATCAGGTCATCGCGAATGGTCTTGGCAATGATCGAGGCTGCGCCGATGCACGCCTCCTTGGCATCGCCCTTGATGATCGCGTCAGCCGGACAGGGCAGGCCCGGCGGCAGCCGGTTGCCATCGACCAGGACAAGCTGCGGCGCGACGGGCAGGCGCGCCACCGCCCGAGCCATCGCTGCCATGGTGGCGTGCAGGATATTCAACCGGTCGATCTCCACCGGTTCGGCAATACCGACGCCGACCCAGGCCCGTGTCCTGATGAGGGCAAACAGCTCGCGGCGTCGGCGGTCGGATAGCGCCTTGGAGTCGCCCAGGCCCTCAATGGGTCGCGCCGGATCAAGAATGACCGCAGCCGCGACAACAGGTCCGGCAAGGGGCCCACGGCCAGCCTCGTCAACACCAGCGATACGGTGACTCTCGGGGCCGTTTTTGGCGTTAAGGCAATGATTGCCTTTTTGTGGGACGGTGACGCTCAAAGCAGTTCCTTTGGGGCATTGGGTGTTTCGCGTTTATAATTGCCTGACCGGTGAACACGATCTTCGCATCGTTGCGATCGCAGCGCTTCTGTGTGCGCTTTCTGCGCTTGCTGTCACGACGCTTGTTCGCCGCGCAAAGACCGCGGAGTCGCCGCGCCAGTCGACCTGGATCCTGCTCGCAGGCTTTGTGACCGGAACCGGCATCTGGGGCACCCATTTTGTTTCCATGCTCGCCTATGAAAGCCCGATTCCCCTGTCCTTCGGCATGGTTGAAACGGTTGTCTCGCTGCTGGTCGCCATCGTGGTTTCGAGCTGCGGCTGGGCCTTCGCGATCCGGGCAGGGCATCCCTTGGCCGCGCCGGCCGGCGGTGCGCTGATCGGGGCAGGCGCTACCGCCATGCATTTCCTCGGGATCGAGGCGCTGCAGGCCAATTCCATCGTGGCCTGGGATGGCAGTCTGGTCGTTTCCGCGATCGCTATCGGCATTCTGTTCACCGGCGCTGCGGCATCCCTCGCGCTTGGAACCCATGCGAGGCGCGGCATCATCGGCGGTGCCGTGCTGATTGTCGGCGGCGTCGTCTGCCTCCATTTCGTGTCGATGTCGGCAATGGAGTTGCAACCGGCTATCGGCGTTGAAGCGCCTGACACTGGCTTGTCTCCGAAACTGCTCGCGATCACGATCGCGCTGGGGGTCTTTCTTGTGGTCGCCGTCGGGCTGGCCGCGGCCGCGTTGGACCAGCATCTGGGGCGGCGCCGGGAGGTCGAGACCGCGCGAATTCGGGCGCTGGCCGAGGCGACCTATGAGGGCATCGCCGTTGTCCGCGACGGTCAGATGTACGACATGAATCGTCGCTTCTGCGACATGCTGAAGCTCGATCGCGCGGACCTTGCCGGGACCCCGATCACCAAGCTTGCCCTCGATCAGGACGCCATCACGGTTTTGCAAACCGCACAGAGGAACGAGCCTGCGACTTGTCGCCTGCGCTGTCGCGATGGGGCCTCGATTACGGTTCAGGTCCGGGCTCGTGCGATGGAGTTTGATGGCGCTGAATCCCGCATCTTCGCCTTCCGCGATATCTCCTCCGAGGAGCGGGCGCGAGCCCGCATGACCCATCTGGCGCACCACGACACGCTGACCGGCCTGCCCAATCGCTTGCGCTTTCGCGAGGCCTTCGAGGCCGAGCTGAAAAAGGCCTGGGACGAGGATGCCCAGGTTGCGCTGATGTTCTTTGACCTTGATCGCTTCAAGGAGGTCAACGACGTCCATGGACACGCGACCGGTGACCGCTTGCTGGTGGCGGTCTCGGAACGCCTGCAGGATGCGCTGCCGCGCAATGCCATCGCAGCACGCCTGAGCGGGGACGAGTTCGCAGTGATCCTGCCCGATGTCGACACGCGCAATGATGTCCTCACCATCGCCCAGCGTGTCGTCAACAATGTTGGATCCCCGCTCAGTATCGGCCCGTTGCATCTCAAGGTGTCGGCGTCGGGTGGCGTGACCATGTTCCCGATGGATGGCGAGAACCCGGACCGTTTGATGAACCAGGCCGATCTCGCGCTCTATCGGGCCAAGGGCCAGGGCCGGAACCAGGTCTGCGACTTTGATCCCAAGCTGGGCATGATGATGCAGGAACGCCGGATGCTGGAGGCCGATCTGGCCCTGGCCATCGATGACGACCTGCTGACCCTGAACTTCCAGCCGCAGGTGGTGCTGGGTGACGGGTCGATTCCTGGCTTCGAGGCCCTGGTCCGCTGGCATGATGATCGTCGGGGTGCGGTTTCGCCGGCCGAGTTCGTGCAGGTGGCCGAAGAGTCCGGCCTGATCCTCAAAATGGGGGAATGGGTGCTGGAAACCGCCTGCCGCGAAGCGGTGAACTGGCCGGAGGGGCGCCGCGTCGCGGTCAATGTCAGTCCGGCCCAGTTCAAGCAGGGCAATCTTGTCTATTCGGTCCAGCGGGCGCTGGCGAAGTCGGGCCTCGATCCGCACCGCCTCGAAATCGAAATCACCGAAGGCGTGCTGATCGATGACGAGGCCCGGGCCATCAAGGTGCTGCGCGGGCTCAAGGATCTTGGTGTCAGCCTGGCGATCGATGATTTCGGCACCGGCTATTCATCGCTCAGCTATCTGCGCGCCTTCCCGTTCGACAAGATCAAGATCGACCGGTCTTTCATAACCGGGCTGCAAAATGATCCGGAAGCCCAGATCATTGTTCGCGCGACGATTGACCTGGCCCGCGAGCTCAATATCTCGGCCGTCGTTGAAGGCGTCGAGGAGTTCGACGAACTTGGCGCACTGGGCTATCAGCCGGATCTTGTCCTGCAGGGCTATCTGCTGTCCCGCCCGCTGACGCGCGGTCAGATCGACGAGTTTGATGCGGCATCCAAGGTTGTCCGTGCCGAGATCGCGACCCTCGTGGGCTCGGCCCGTCCCTTCCGCCAGCGCCGCGCCTAGAGCGGTCGCACCCCAACCTCAGAACAGGCCCGGCTGCTCGGCCGAGCCGAGGGGGCGTTCAAAAAGGCTGGTCGTCAGGGCCGTGCGGGGGGCATCCAGGCCAGATCGTTTGATGGCTTGCCGGAAACGGCTGGCGATCAGCTTGGCATAGGGGCCGGTGCCCCGCCCGCGTGTGGCCCAGTCGGAATCGTAATCCTTGCCGCCGCGCATCTGCCGGACCAGCGACATGACGTGGGACGCCGCATCGGGCCGCTTGTCGGCGAGCCATTCGCGGAACAGGTCGCGGATTTCCAGCGGCAGGCGCAGAAGGACGTAAGCGGCATGATCGGCTCCTGCCCTGGCTGCGGCCTCGAGCAGGGGCTCGATCTCGTGATCGGTCAGCGCGGGGATGATTGGCGCCATCATCACGGTGACCGGTATGCCGGCCTGTTTCAGAGCGGTGATCGTCTCCAGTCGGCGGTGCGGTGCGGCAGCGCGCGGCTCGAGCTCGCGGGCAAGCCGGCGGTCAAGGGTCGTGACCGAAATCGCCGCCTTGACCAGCCCGTCGGCGGCCATCGGTCCAAGGATATCGATATCGCGCCGGATCAGGGCGGATTTGCTGATCACGCTGATCGGGTGACGGTAGCGCGCGCAGACTTTCAGGATCTCGCGGGTGTGCTGGCGCTCGCGCTCGAGTGGCTGCCAGGCGTCTGTATTGGCACCGATCATGATCGGCTTGGGCTGGTAGCCGGTCTTGTTGAAGAACGCCTCGAGGAGGGCCGCGCCGTTCCGCTTGGCGAAGATCACGCTCTCGAAGTCGAGACCCGGCGAATAGCCCCAGTAGGCGTGGCTGGGCCGGGCGTAGCAATAGACACAGCCATGCTCGCATCCCCGATAGGGATTGATCGACTGGTCGAAGGAAATGTCCGGTGAGCAATTGGTCGAGACGATGGATTTGGAGGCATCGCGCAGGACCATCGTCGCCAGTCTCGGCGGAGTCCCGTCGGCCTCGGTCCAGCCATCGTCAAAGACCTCCCGAGCCAGGGCTTCATAGCGCCCTGACACGTTTGACCGAGCGCCCCGACCCCTCGCTCCGGGGCGGTGGAGCGGAGGGGCCTCCTGAGGGGCATTAAGGGCGTAGCCACCAGGGCGCTCGGTCATGCCCCATCATGACTCACGGGCAGAACAAATCAAGAACAAATTTCACCGGCGCGGCACGCCGGGGATCAGCCGACCCGGCGGACATCCTCAAGGAAGGCGACGATATTGCCACGCAGCGCGTTCAGGTTCTCTTCCTGTGTGGTCAGGGTATCGGTCGAGGTCATGACACTGGCGACCATGTCGCGTGTCGTCTGTGTCGCGTTCTGGACGACCCCGATCCCGTTCGAGACATCACCGGTGCCCAGCGCCGCTTCGGAGACATTGCGGGCAATCTCCGCGGTCGCGGCGCTTTGCTGTGTGACGGCGGTGGCGATGGCATTGCAGGCGGCATTGATCTGCTCGATGGCGGAGGAGATGTCGGTATTGGCCGTGACGGCGCCGGACATGGTGCCCTGCAGCTCGCTGATCTGGTGACTGATCTGGTCGGTGGCATCCGCGGTCTGGCCGGCCAGCGTCTTCACTTCCTGGGCGACAATGGCGAAGCCGCGCCCGGCCTCGCCGGCGCGGGCCGCCTCGATGGTCGCGTTGAGGGCAAGCAGATTGGTCTGGTCGGCGATCCCCTGGATCAGCTTGACGATGTCGCCGATCCGGTCTGTCACGCCATCAAGACCGGTAATGGTCTGGTTCATGGCGCGGGACTTCTCGACCGCCTGGTCCGCCAGTCCGGCCGATTGCACGACCTGGCGATTGATCTCCTCGATCGAGGAGGTGAGCTCTTCGGCGGACGCGGCCACACTCTGCATGTTGGCCGAAGCCTCCTCGGCGCCTGCGGCGACCGTGGTGCATTGTTCGGAGGCCTGGCCGGACGTGGTGTCGAGGGCGTCGGCATTGCCGCGCAGCGCGTTGATGGTCGAGGAGACATTGCCCATGACTTCCGACAACTGGGTCTCGAGCCGGCTGCCCAGGTCGAGGAAGCCGTCATGGCGAGCCTTGATCGCGTGGAGCGTCGTATTCACGGCCCGCGCGGCATTGCGGAAACTGCCGACCATGCCGGTTTCGGGGATGAGGCGGAAATGCTTGTTCTTGCGAACATATTCGACGCAGGTCTGGCTTTCGCGGAGATAGGCGTCGGTGCGGTCTATCAGGCGATTGATGGCAATTTCCATCGCGGCGATCTCGGGGTCGGTGGAGACCCCGATGATCCGCTGTTCGAAATCTCCGTCAGCGACGGCGGCGACAATGCGGGTGGCGCGGCGGATCGCCTCGCGGTCCTTGGAAAAGGAAAACATGGCAGATCCTCCTAGCGATAACCGGGGCGCTGGCCTTGGCCGAGCGTGCAGATGAATTCATCATAGGCGACGCCCTTGCCGGCGAGGAAACAGGCGATCTGGTCGCTTCCGGCCGCGAGCGCCTTCTTCGGGTTTTCAGCCTGCGCCTCGGCTTCTCGGAGCTTGGCGTAGAGCGGCTTGACCTCTTTCTCGATGATCTGGCGGTCCGGCTCGCGGCGATTGGAGTGATAGCCAACGATCTCGCCGGCATCGTTGAAGCTCGGCGTGACATGGGCATAGACCCAATAGTGGTCACCATTGAGGGCGCGGTTGACCACATAGGCGAACAACTCCTGGCCGGAGGCGATGGTCTCCCACATGAGTTTGAAGATCGAGCGCGGCATGTCCGGGTGGCGGATGAAGTTGTGCGGCTGGCCCAGCGCGTCCTTTTCCGTGACCGCTGAAGCGCGCTGGAAAATATCATTGGCGTAGGTGATGCGGCCCTTCAGGTCGGTCTTGGTCACGATGACCTCGCCTTCATTGAAAGTCCGCTCGACACCGGTCAGAAAGTTGGCTCGGGACATTCCGCTGGCTCCTTGTGGATCGGGCGCAGTACGGCGCCCTGGAGCCAATAGCGTATGATAATTAAGGTTAACGGTGGTTTGCCGCCACCTTCAGTTTAATTTTATATTACAAAAAAAAGGGGGCGAATTCAGTCGGAGGCGCGGGCCGACAGGCTCAGCATGTCCTGCCAGGCAAGGCGTTTTTCGCCGGGCCGCAAGAGCAGGTAGCTGGGATGGAAGATCGGCAGCGCCGGGATCGTCGCCCCGGTCGGCTCGCCCGCCGCATCGCGCAGTGCGTAGTCCGCCCAGCGCCCGCGCAGCCGCGTGATGGGGGTCTCGGTGCCAAGCAGGGATTGGGCACTCAAGGCGCCCGCCAGAACCAGCAGGTCGGGCTTCTTGAGCGCAATATGGCGTTCGATGAAGGGCAGGCACAGGGCGAGCTCGTCCTGGGTCGGGGCCCGGTTTCCGGGCGCTCTCCAGTTCAGGATATTGGTCAGATAGGCGCCGTCCTGCTCGATCCCGATGGCCGCCAGCATGCGATCGAGGAGCTTGCCGGCCGGCCCGATGAAAGGGGCGCCGCGCTCGTCGTCCTCGCGACCCGGTGCCTCGCCGATCACCATGATCCGGGCCGCCCTATCGCCGCGGGCGAAGACGGTGTTTCGTGCGGTCCGCTTCAGGGCGCAACGATCAAAGGCCTCGATGGCGTCGCGCAGGGCGTCGAGCGTATCGGCCTTGGCCGCGAGGCTTCGTGCATCGGGTCCGGTGGCCACGGCATCGCCGAAACCGGCCGCCCGCGCCGCTTGCGGTGTGGCCGCCCGGACCGGTTCCGCGGGTGGCGTACGGCGAGGCTCGCTCCTCGCAGCGGCAGCCGAGGCGGATGCCGATCGACCTGCTGATGGACTGGCCGCGCGCGCGGCCATGACCGGCTCATCCATCTCGATGCCGGCATCGGCCCACCAGGCGATGAGCGCCTTCAGCGCTCTCTCGTCATGCGGGGTCAGTGAAGGTCCGGTCTGGTTCATGGTTGACGTGCACGTTAACGTAATAGCTTTGATCCCGACGGCGGGACGCGCTAGATGGGTATTCGATCCTAGGGTATGACCGAAGACCTGCAAGCCGAACACCGCATTAAACAGACGCTGAACACGTAGAGGGAAGGGTGCCAGCCTGATGACCGACACCGCAATTGAACGTGAATCCATGGAATACGACGTCATCATAGTCGGTGGCGGCCCGTCCGGCCTGTCCGCGGCTATCCGTCTCAAGCAGATGGCCGCCGAGGCCGGTTCGGAGATCACGATCGCCGTTCTGGAAAAGGGAGCCGAGGTCGGCGCCCATATCCTCTCCGGCGCTGTCGTCGATCCCAAGGCGATCAACGAGCTCTTCCCCGACTGGAAGGAAATGGGCGCGCCGTTCAATGATCCGGTCAAGACCGACATCTTCGAAGTCCTGGGCGAGGCCGGGTCGATCAGTCTGCCGACCCTTCTCTTCCCGCCGCTGATGAGCAATCACGGCTGCTATATCGTCTCGCTCGCCAATGTCTGCCGCTGGCTGGCCGAGCAGGCCGAAGGCATGGGTGTCGAGATCTATCCCGGTTTCCCGGCGGCTGACCTCATTGAGGAAGACGGGGCCATCAAGGGCGTTGTGACCGGTGATTTCGGGGTCGCCCGCGATGGCGGTCACAAGGACGGCTACCAGCCCGGCATGGAGCTGCGCGGCAAGTATACGCTGATCGCCGAAGGCGCGCGGGGCTCGCTGGCCAAGAAGCTGATCAGCCGCTTCAACCTGTCCGAGGGCAAGGAACCGCAGAAATTCGGTATCGGCATCAAGGAGCTCTGGCGCGTGAAGCCGGAGAACCACAAGCCGGGCATGGTCAAGCACACGATGGGCTGGCCGCTCGACGGCAAGACCGGCGGCGGCTCCTTCATGTATCATTTCGGCGATGGTCTGGTGTCGGTCGGCTATGTCGTGCACCTGAACTACAAGAATCCCTATCTCTCGCCGTTCGAGGAATTCCAGCGTCTCAAGACGCACCCGGCCCTGTCGCCGGTGTTCGAGGGCGGGGAGCGGATCTCCTATGGTGCCCGCGCGATCACAGAGGGGGGCTACCAGTCGGTGCCAAAGCTCGCCTTCCCGGGTGGTGGCCTGATCGGTTGCTCGGCCGGTTTCGTCAACGTGCCGCGCATCAAGGGCAGCCATAACGCCATGAAGACCGGCATGCTGGCCGCCGAGAGCGTGTTCGCGGCCCTGGCCGATGGTCGTCAACACGACGAGCTGACCGAATACCAGGCCGCCTATGACGCCTCCTGGGTCGCCAAGGATCTCAAGCGGGTCCGCAATGTGAAGCCGCTCTGGTCCAAGCTCGGCACTTTCTGGGGCGTTGCCATGGGCGGGCTCGACATGTGGTGCAACACGATTTTCGGGGGCTGGTCGCCGTTCGGCACCATGGGTCATGGCAAGACCGATGCGGAAAGCCTGGAGCCCGCGTCCAAGCACAAGAAGATCAATTATCCCAAGCCGGATGGCGTTCTGACCTTTGATCGCCTGTCCTCGGTCTTCATCTCGAACACCAACCACGAGGAAGACCAGCCGATCCATCTCAAGCTCTCCGATGACGAGCTGCAGAAGATGTCTGAACTGGGCGTGTTCGACGGCCCGTCGGCGCGCTATTGCCCGGCCGGCGTCTATGAGTGGATCGAAGACGAGAGCAGTGGCGAAAAACGCTTCCAGATCAACGCGCAGAACTGCGTCCACTGCAAGACGTGCGACATCAAGGACCCCAACCAGAACATCAACTGGACGACGCCCGAGGGCGGCGGCGGTCCGATGTACGCGAATATGTAGTCATTACCGCCTCCGGCCCTTGCGCCGGACAGCCAGCAGGGCGAGCATGTCGGCATGAGTTCTCCTGTCCGCATTCTCGCCCTTTTGCTGGCCGCTTCGGCGCTCACATCCTGTGCCAGTTCGACCGCGCCGCCCGACGACGAAACCTCTGTCTACGGGGCCTTCCTCGCCGCCCGCTATGCCGGCGTGAACCGGGATGTCGACGGTGCAGCGGCAAATTACACCCGCGCGCTCGGCCAGGCGCCTGGCAATGCCACGCTCGCCGACCGCGCCTTCATCACGACGCTGCTGTCCGGTGATGGCGAACACGCGGCGCAACTCGCGCAGACAACCGTCGAAGCCGGCGATCCGAGCCGCCTGGCGACACTCTATGTCGCGACAGACCAGATCGCGCGCCGCGACTATCGCGCAGCGATTGCCAGCCTTGAGGCTGCGCCCGATTACGGCCCTTTCAATACGCTCCTGCGTGACCTGCTCCTGCAGTGGGCGCTGATGGGCGACGGGCAGACGGTGGCGGCGATGGATGCCGCCAACGAGACCCTCGCGCCCGGCTTCCTGTCTGCTCACCTGTGGCTGCACAAGGCGATGCTGGCCGATATCGCCGGGGAAATGGACGCCGCCGACGCGGCCTATCGAACGGCGACCTATTCCTCGGTTTTCCCGCGTCTGGCTACGGAAATGTATGGCAATTTTCTGGAGCGACAGGGCCGTATCGACGATGCGTGGGTGCTCTATGAGAGCAATCGCGAGGCGAACCCGGCCGAGCCCTTCGTGAATGAGGCCCTGCGCCGTCTGGAGGCCGGTCAGCGGCCGCAGCGCCGGCTCTCGGTTCCGCAAATGGCGGCGCGCTCCCTGTTCGGCCCGGCCTCCGACCTGGCCGGTCAGGCGGACATGGACCTGTCGGCCATCTATCTGCGCATGGTCCAGCGCCTCGATCCCGATTATGCCCCGACGCGGCTGACCCTGGCCGGGACGCTGGAGCGCATCGGCCTGCCCGAGGCGGCCCTTGTGGAATATGCGGCGGTGGTACCGGGCCCGTTCCGCTTTGCCGCCGATTTCGACCGCATCTGGCTGCTGGGGCGGCTGGCCCGGACCGAGCAGGCGACCTTGATGGCGCGGCGGCTGGTCGACGAGACCGGCGATATTGAAGCGCGGCTCCTGCTGGCTGATCTGCTGCGGGTCCAGGGCGGCTGTTCCGAAGCGACGGGGCTTTACGAAGCCGTGATCGCCGAGCGGGACATGGCCAATGAGCCGGGCAGCTGGCGTCATCACTACTATGCGGCTGCCTGCTATCTCGATGCCGATGACTGGCCGTCTGCCGAACGTCATTATCTTGACGCTCTGGCGCTGGCGCCGCGTGAAAGCGCCATCCTGAATGATCTCGGCTATTTCTGGATCGACCGCGGTGAGCGGATCGACGAGGCTTTCGAGATGATCCTGCTCGCGGCCGAGCTCGACCCGGAAAACGGCAATGTCATCGACAGTCTCGGTTGGGCGCATTACCGGCTGCAAAACTATGAAGCGGCTGTCGAGGCGCTCGAGCGCGCTGCGGCGCTCGTGCCCGGCAATGCGACGGCGAATTATCATCTCGGCGATGCCTATTGGCAGGTCGGGCGCGAGCTGGAAGCCGGTTTCCAGTGGCGCCGTTCGCTCGATCTCGATCCCAGCCCGGACCAGCGCGACGGGCTCGAATACCGCATCGCCAATGGCCATCCGCCCGGCGAGGCGCATCAGGTGGTCGAGGACATCAGCCGGGCGGCGGAAGACGCTGCCGGCGAGCCGTGAGTAGCGTCGTGCTCAGCGAGCGCGCTGCCGCCAAGGTCAATCTGACCCTGCGCGTCGGCGCACCGCGGGCCGATGGCTATCATCCCCTCGATAGCCTCGTCGTGTTCGCCGATTGGGGCGACACGGTCGAGGTGCGGCCGGCCCCGGGCATCCTGCTGACCCTGTCCGGCGAGGCCTCGCGGTCGCTGCCCGCCGACGGGTCCAATTTGGTCCTGCAGGCGGCCCGGGCCCTGCAGTCTGCGGCTGGCCTGGCCGATGGTGCCATGATCCGGCTCGACAAGCAGATTCCGGTCGAGGCCGGTCTTGGTGGCGGCTCGGCCGATGCGGCAGCGACGCTGCGCGCGCTCAACCGACTCTGGGAACTGGACTGGCCGCTCGATCGTCTCGCCGAGCTTGGCCTGACCCTTGGCGCGGATGTGCCGGCCTGTCTCTATTCGCGGCCACTGCGCATGCGCGGGATCGGTGAGTGGATTGATATCCTACCGGCCTTTGATCCGTTTGATGCGGTCATCCTCAATCCGGGCATTGCCGTCCCGACGGGCCCGATCTTCAAGGCGTTCGATGCTGCGGAGCCGGCCGCCCTCGCGGAAGCCGGCCCGATGGGCGATAACCGCCTCGATTGGCTGCGCGAGGAGCGCAATGACCTGGAAGCGCCGGCCATTGCCCGGCATCCGGAGATCGCAGCGGCGCTGGACTGGCTGCGGATGCGCGACGGGGTCGAGCTGGCCCGCATGTCGGGCTCCGGAGCGAGCTGTTTTGCCCTTTGTCGCGACCGCGCCAGTGCCCAAGCGGCCGCCGAGGCCTGGGACGGGTTCGCGGTGGCGGTTCAGCTCGGCGGGACGAGCGGATGACGGGAGCGGTCTTGCCTTTGCTGGTGGCCTTCATCGTTGCCGCGGTCACCGCCGGACTGGTGCGCCGCGCCGGTATTCTCGACCATCCCAATGCACGCTCCAACCACGCCGCCCCGACGCCGCGCGGCGGCGGGCTGGGAATTGTCACCGGCTTTCTTGCGGCGCTCTGGCTGATCCCGATCGCGGCGCCGAGCGAGGGTGCGGCCCTTGCCGGTGTTGCGATCTGCACCGTGCTGGCCGCAGCGCTGGGCTTTCTCGATGACCTGTTCACCTTGGGCGAGCGGTTGAAATTCCTGGTCCTGACGCTGATCAGTCTCGCGCTCGCGGGCATGGCCGGACCGGTCACCGAGCTTGGCATCGCCCTGCCATGGATGATCGGCTGGCTGGGCTCGGCGCTGTTCGTGTTCACACTCGCCAATGCCGTCAACTTCATGGACGGGTCGGACGGTCTGATGGCCGCCGCCCTGATCCCCGCCGCGCTGGCGCTGGCCTGGTTGGCACCCGGCAGCATCGGTCTGGGCGCCCTCGCATTGGCGCTCGCATTGGCCGGTTTCTCGATCTGGAATGCGCCGCTCCTGTCCGCACGGGGGACCTTGTTCAGCGGCGATGCCGGCTCGCTGGGGGCGGCGGTGATCTTCGCCGGACTGGCGCTGGCCTGGGCCTCCACCGCACCATCCGGCTCGGTCTGGCTTGTCCCGCTTCTCGTCCTGCCGCTGCTCGGCGATGTCCTCCTGACCATGGCCGCCCGGGTCCGGGCCGGACGCTCACCCTTTGTCGCGCATCGGGCACACAGCTATCAGCTGCTGATCGCCATGGGGCACAGCCATCGCCGGGTGGCGCTGATCTGGGGTGGGATGAGTTTGGGCTGCGGTGCTCTGGCCCTTCTGGCCCCGGCCCTGCCGCCGGTCGCCTGGCCGCTGAGCTTCGGAGTGGCCGTGATCGCTTTCAGCCTGCTGCACCGGCGCTGGCGCCGGCAGGCCCGTTCACGCGGTCTGGACGTGTATCAGTAGGCCCGGTCGACCACGAAGTCGGCGAGATTGACCAGGGCGGTCCGCCACTTGTTGTGCGGGAAGATCGCCAGCGCCTCGCGGGCGCGGCGGGCATGGGTGCGGGCCTGGTTGACCGTGGCTTCGAGTGCGCCATGGGTCCGGATCAGCCGAATGGCCTGGTCGAAATCACCGTCGGCCTGCTCGCCTTCAGCGATGACGCGGGTCCAGAACGCACTTTCCTCGCCGGAGGCCGCGGCGATGGCGAGCGCGACCGGCAGGGTCACCTTGCCCTCGCGGAAATCATCGCCGGTCGACTTGCCGAGCTTGGCCGAGGCACCGCCATAGTCGAGGGCGTCATCGACCAGCTGGAAGGCGAGGCCGAGTTCGCGGCCATAGGTTTCCAGCGCCTGTTCCTCCTCGATCGAGCGTCCCGCGACAATGCCGGAAACCTGCGCTGCGGCGGCAAACAGGGCCGCGGTCTTGGCGTCGATGATCTGCATGTAGGTCTCGACCGAGACGCCGACATCCTTGACCGAGGAGAGCTGGCGCACCTCGCCCTCGGCGATCGTCGAGGCGGCATCGGAAAGCACGCCAAGCGCCTTCATCGAGCCGGCTTCGACCATCAGCGAGAAGGAGCGGGCAAACAGGAAGTCGCCGACCAGCACGCTGGAGGCATTGCCCCAGACCAGATTGGCCGCGACCTTGCCGCGTCGCATGCCGCTTTCGTCGACGACGTCGTCATGCAGCAGGGTGGCGGTGTGGATGAATTCGACAGCCGCGGCCAGTTTGAGCGGTGCGATGTCGTCATGGCCGATCATGTTGGCAGCGGCGACGGTGATCATCGGACGCACGCGCTTGCCGCCGGCCTCGATCAGATAGCGGGCGAGTTCCGGGATCAGCGCAACATGGCTGTCCAGACGCTCGATGATCAGGGCATCAACGCGGCGCATGTCATCATAGGCCAAAGCGGCCAGCGCTTCGGCCGCATTGGGGATGTCGGCCGTCTTCGCCGCGGCTGTCGCCTTGACACTCACCATGCTGTCCACGCCAGCTGTCCTCTTGATGCATGCAGTCTTGCCTTGGACAATAGAAATCGAGCGACCGCCCGGCAAGCGCGAGGGGCGGTGACGAAACAGCACAGGTCCGGCGGCGCTCGTCCGCCGGGCCCGGATCGCCCGGAGGCGCACACGTGAAAGAAGTTCTGCGGACCAATGACCCGGTCAAACTCTCCTACGCCCAATCGCTTCTGCGCGATGCGGATATCGAGCCGATCGTGCTCGATCAGGGCATGTCGTCCATGTATGGCGGCGGCCTGCCGGTGATCCGGACCCGCATCATGGTGATCGACGAGGATGCCGACGAGGCCGCGCGCCTGCTGGCGGAGCTGCAGGAAGACGGCGCATGACCACCACGCTGGATCGTCTGCTCGACGGCCGGGTGGTGCTGCGCCAGGGCAGGGATGGCTATCGGGCCGGCATGGATGCCGGCCTGCTCGCGGCTGCACTGAACGCGGGTGAGGGCGAGATGCTGGCCGAGTTCGGCTGCGGCGCCGGTGCGGCCCTTCTGTGCGCCGCCTGGCGTCTGACCGGGGCCAGTTTCGTGGGCGTCGAACGGGATCCCGAGGCGGCGGCACTGGCGACCGAGAACGCCGCGGCCAATGGCATGGGCGCGCGGGTGCGGACACAGAATGCCGACATCATGCAGCTCGGCACCTCGCTGAAGGTCGATCAGGTCTTCTTCAACCCGCCCTTCTTCGACGATCCTTCCGCGCTGCGGGCCCCGAAGGATGAAAAGCGCGCCGCGTGGCTGACCGGCGACGTGCCCTTTGCCGACTGGGTGCGCTGCGCCGCGCGGGCGCTGAAAGCCAAGGGCAAGCTGACCCTGATCCACCGTGCCGACCGGCTCGCCGACATCCTGACCGCGCTCGACCGCTCCTTCGGCTCGGTGGTGATCAAGCCGATCCATCCGCGTGCCGGTGAACCGGCCAAGCGGGTCATCGTGCAGGCGACCATTGGCGGCAAGGCGCCGCTGGTCCTGCTGGCCCCGCTGGTGCTGCATGAGGGCGAGGGGCATTCGCCCGAGGCAGACGCCATCCTGCGCGGCCGGGCCGTGCTTGAGATGGGTTAGGGCTCACCCGTCGCGGGTGCGGTCGGCTGGTAGAGGATGATATCCACCCCGCTGGGATCGGTCAGGTAGAGGTAGGTCAGCCCCCAGGGCCGTTCGCTTGGCCCTTCAGTCGGCCAGGTCGTGCCGATACGGAATTGCTCGGCGGCCACATCCTCGACCTCGATCTGGATCGAAAGGCCAGCCGGATCCGGTGCGTCCGCAACATCACCCAGTTCGATCTGCCCGCCGCCCGGGACACTGAAAATGACACCGCGATCACCATTCTCGTCCCAGGCGTCCGCGACGGCGAGGCCGAGAACCGTCCGGTAGAACTGCTCCATCGCCTCAAACTCATTGGTATCGATCCGGGTCTTGAGCCCAGCCGGCGCCTCGGCGGCCGCGGATTGGGTGGTCAGGGACGTCAGCAGGAGAGTGAGCGCTGCGAGGCGTAGCATGGTGGTAGCCCTGGGTCTGCATAGCTGGAGTGCCAGCAGCTTTTCGGTCTATGTTCCGGCTGGCAAGTCACGAAATTGCTATCGGGAACTGTCCCGCCAAGGTTATCAATGTTTGGACCAAACGCCGAAAGCCCAGCCCAGATGTTCCTGACCGCCATTCTTGTTCTGCTGGCCATCATCCTGTGGCTCGCCTTTGCCGGGCGTGGCCGCAAGCGGCGCGATACCGCTGCCGAGGCGGCGCGGCGGGCCGTCGAGGCGCGTTTCGAGACGCGAGATGAGGATGCTGCGTCGCACAAAGACAAGGACTCGCGTGCTTGATCAGGCGGGCTGACTTGCCTAGTGTCCGCGCGATTTCTTGATCTCGATTTTTCCAGCGGGAATTAACATCATGGCGGCCGAAAAAGCGCCCTCCTTCCAGGAGCTCATCCTCCGTCTCCAGGCCTATTGGGCCAAGCAGGGCTGCGCCATTCTGCAGCCCTATGACGTCGAGGTCGGCGCCGGGACCCTGCATCCGGCCACCACCTTGCGCTCGCTCGGACCGCGCCCCTGGCGCGCCGCCTATGTCCAGCCTTCGCGCCGTCCCGGCGATGGCCGCTATGGCGAGAACCCGAACCGGCTGCAGCACTATTACCAGTTCCAGGTCCTCCTGAAGCCGTGCCCGGCCGACATCCAGGACCTTTATCTCGGCTCGCTCGACGCCATCGGCATTGATCGCGACCTGCATGATGTCCGCTTCGTGGAAGACGACTGGGAAAACCCGACCGTCGGCGCCTGGGGGCTGGGCTGGGAAGTCTGGTGCGACGGCATGGAAGTCAGCCAGTTCACCTATTTCCAGCAGGTCGGCGGTCTCGATGTCGACCTTGTTTCCGGCGAGCTGACCTACGGGCTCGAGCGCCTGGCGATGTATGTCCAGGGCGTGGAAAACGTCTACGATCTCGACTTCAACGGCGCCACGGGGTCAGAAGCGCTGAGCTATGGCGACGTCTTTCTGGAAGCCGAGAAACAGTTTTCCGAATTCAATTTCGAGCATGCCGATGTCGACATGCTGATCGAATGGTTCAAGGGCGCGGAAAACCAGTGCAAGGCGCTCCTGTCGCTCGACAAGCCGCTGCCGCTTCCGGCCTATGATTTCTGCCTGAAAGCCTCCCACCTCTTCAACCTAGTCGACGCCCGCGGCGCTATCTCCGTCGCCGAACGCGCCAGCTGGATCGCCCGAGTCCGCGAGCTCGCCAAGGGCTGTGCGGAAGCCTGGGTGACAAGCGAGCGCGCGCGGGTGGAGGCGGCCGAGTGATGATCTCGCTCACCGCATCATTTGTCATCCCGGCCGGATGCCCCGCGCATGCGGGGCGAAGAGCCGGGACCTGTACGCATCAGTCTGGCAGGCGCACAGTTCTTCCGTCCGTGACAGCGCGGCGCGCACCGTGCGTCCGGGATGACAATGCGTGTTTATCGGCCAGCGGCATGAGGACCCTCCCATGAAACTCCCCCTTCAGGGCGGTTGTCAGTGCGGCGCGATCCGGTTCGAGATCAGCGAGAACCCGCTGACGCTTTACGCCTGCCATTGCACGAGCTGCCAGCAGCAAACCGCCTCGGCCTTCGGCCTGTCCATGCTGGTGCCGCGCGACGGCTTCAAATATCTGCAGGGTGAGGTCGCCGTCTTCGAAATCCCGACGACGGGCAAGTCGAAAAAGCTCGGCCATTTCTGTGGCGATTGCGGGACGCGGATTGCCCATGACACGGCCGGGCGTCCGGCCCTGTCGCTCAAGGCGGGGACGCTGGACGAGCGGGCCAAGCTCGAGCCGGTCGGTCATATCTGGGTCAAGTCGGCCCAGGGCTGGATGATTTTCGACCGTGACGCGCTGATCTATGAAACCGCGCCGGATGACGGCTATTTCGCGCTGATGCAGCGCTATGCCGACCAGGAATACGCCTAGGGCGAGATTGAAAGACCGATAGATGTCCGAACTCCTGTTTGAAATCTTCTGCGAGGAAATCCCGGCCCGCATGCAACCGCGCGCCGAGGCCGATCTGGAAAAGCTGCTGGGCGACAAGCTCAAGGCGGCGGGTCTGGCGTGGACCTCGCTGAAGACCTTTGCCGGTCCGCGCCGTCTTGGTCTGGTGATTGACGGCCTGCCGGTGAAGACCGCCGATGTCCGTGAAGAGCGCAAGGGCCCGCGCGTGGGGGCGCCCGAGCAGGCGGTGCAGGGCTTCCTGCGCGGCGCCGGGGTCGACAGTCTCGACCAGTGCGAACAGCGCGAGGACAAGAAGGGCAGTTTCTGGGTGGCCATCATCGAAAAGCCGGGCCGGGCCACCGCCGAGGTCATCGCCGAGGCGATCCCCGAGGTGATCAAGGCCTTTCCCTGGCCGAAATCGATGAAGTGGCCCCATCAGGCCGATCCCGAAGGGCGCGGCCCAACACTTTCATTGGATTTCACGCAGCCGCGCTTCGAGGTTCGAGAAACTCCCCGCTGGGTCCGCCCAATTCAGCGCCTTCTCTGCTTGTTTGATGGCCAGGTCGTTGATTTTGATGTTTTCGGTATTGCGGCCTCAAATGTCACCGAAGGCCATCGCCGCATGGGTCGCGGGCCGTTCACCGTGTCGGATTTCGCCAGCTATAAAGCCGTGCTGGAAGGCGAGGGGCATGTCCTGCTGGACCGTGCTGTCCGCGAGACGCTGATCCTAGAGGGCGCGCGCAAGGTCTGCGCCGATGCTGGGTTTGAACTGGTCGAGGATGCCGGCCTTCTGACCGAGGTCGCCGGGCTGGTGGAATGGCCCGTGCCGGTGCTGGGCGAGATGGATCCGGACTTTCTCGATCTGCCGCCGGAAGTCATCACCCTGACCATGAAGACGCACCAGAAATACTTCGCGGTGCGCGATCCGAAGTCCGGCGAGCTGGTCTCCAAATTCGTCACCATCGCCAACCAGGTTGCCCCCGATGGCGGCGTGGCGATTGCCGCCGGCAATGCCCGCGTTCTCTCGGCCCGCCTGTCGGACGCCCGCCACTTCTGGGACAATGACCGCAAGACGCCGCTCTCCGAGATGGCGGCGCAATTGTCGAAAGTGACCTTCCACGAGAAGCTGGGCACGGTGGCTGACAAGGTCGAACGCGTCGCCGCCCTGGCCCGCGAACTGGCCCCGGTCGTCGGTGCCGATCCGGACCTGGCCGAAAAGGCCGCCCGCCTGGCCAAGGCCGATCTGGTCTCCGAAATGGTCTATGAATTCCCCGAGCTGCAGGGCGCGATGGGCCGCTATTACGCCCTCGACCAGGGTGAGGACGCCGCGGTCGCGGATGCGATCAAGGACCACTACAAGCCGCAGGGGCCGTCCGATGAGGTACCCACCGCACCGATCTCAGCTGCCGTCGCGATGGCGGACAAGCTCGATACGCTGGTCGGCTTCTGGGCGATCGACGAGAAGCCGACAGGCTCGAAAGATCCGTTTGCCCTGCGCCGGGCGGCGCTGGGCGTGATCAAGATTTGCTTGGATGGCGACATCCGTCTCCCCCTGACATCGACCGCCGGACGATACCCGCTTCAGATGGCGAGTGGCCGCTCGCTGATGGATGCCCTGCTGGTCGCGGCGAGAAATGATGATCGCGACCTGTTTGACCAGTTAGATCGTAGTGCCGGTGGCGGCGGCGCCGCGCCCGATTGGAACGTCGCCAAGTCGCTGACAGGGTGGCGTGACGCCGGAAGTGAAGACCTTGTTGCGGTGCCGTACCAGTGTTTCGGCGATGCGGATGCTCCTTACGACCTCCTCGCCTTCTTCGCAGACCGCCTCAAAGTCCACCTGCGCGATGAAGGCATCCGCCATGACGTCATCGACGCCGTTTTCGCGCTAGGCGATGACGATCTCGTCCGGGTGACAGCCAAGGCGCGCGCCCTGCAGGCTTTCCTCGATACCGAGGATGGCGCGGCGCTGCTGGCGGGGAACAAGCGGGCGTCGAACATTCTCGCCAAGTCGGAGGACGACCTCTCCGGCGAGCCGGATGCGGATTATCTCGCGAATGCGCCCGAATCGGCCGAGCGCGCGCTGATCGCGGCGCTCGCGTCGGCAGGTCCGGCGGCAACAAAAGCGCTGGAAGCGGAAGACTTCGCCGCCGCGATGACGGCGCTGGCCTCGCTCCGTGCACCGATTGATGCGTTTTTCGACGACGTGACCGTTAACACGGACGACGGCGCGTTGCGCCGCAACCGACTTCTCTTATTGTCCGCAATTCGCACGGCCATTCGCGCCGTCGCCGATTTCGACAAGATTTCAGGCTAGGGGCTCTTTCCATGACGACTGACACCAAGTGGGTTTACGCCTTTGGCGGCGGCGACAGCGAAGGCGAGGCCGGGATGCGCGAGCTGCTCGGTGGCAAGGGGGCCAATCTGGCCGAGATGGCCAAGCTGGGCCTGCCGGTCCCGCCGGGCTTCACCATCACCACAGAAGTCTGCACGGCCTACTACGAAAATAACCAGGCCTATCCCGACACGCTGAAAGCCCAGGTCGAGGCGGCGCTCGCCAAGCTGGAAGGCGCCGTTGGCAAGATGTTCGGCGATCCGGCCAACCCGCTGCTGGTTTCGGTCCGCTCGGGCGCCCGCGCCTCGATGCCGGGCATGATGGATACGGTGCTCAATCTGGGTCTCAATGACGAGACCGCCGAGGGTCTGGCCAAGCTGTCAGGTGACCGCCGCTTCGCCTATGACAGCTATCGCCGCTTCATCCAGATGTATTCCGACGTCGTTCTGGGCGTCGACCATGCCGTCTTCGAGGACATTCTCGACGGCTTCAAGGACGATAACGACTATTCCCTCGACACCGAGCTGTCGGCCGACGATTGGGAAATGATCGTCGCCGAGTACAAGAAGGCCGCCGCCCGCGAGCTGGGCCGCGACTTCCCGGCCGATCCGCGCGAACAGCTGTGGGGCGCGATCGGCGCCGTCTTCGGCTCGTGGATGACAGAGCGCGCCAAGACCTATCGCCGCCTGCACGACATCCCGGCGAGCTGGGGCACGGCGGTCAATGTCCAGGCCATGGTGTTCGGCAATATGGGCGAGACCTCGGCGACCGGTGTGGCCTTCACACGCGATCCGTCGACCGGCGAGAGCGGCTATTACGGCGAATTCCTGGTCAATGCCCAGGGCGAGGACGTGGTCGCCGGCATCCGCACGCCGCAATGTCTGACCGAGGCGATGCGCGAGAAGATGGGCGACGACAATCCGTCCATGGAAGCGGCGATGCCGGAGAGCTATGCCGAGCTGGCCGCCGTCTTCGACAAGCTGGAACGCCATTATACCGACATGCAGGACATCGAGTTCACGGTCGAACGCGGCCGGCTCTGGATGCTGCAGACCCGCAATGGCAAGCGCACTGCCAAGGCGGCGCTGAAGATCGCCGTCGACATGGCATCGGAAGGTCTGATCTCGACCGACGCGGCGGTGATGCGGGTCGACCCGGCCCAGCTCGACCAGCTCCTGCACCCGACGCTCGATCCCAAGGCCGAGCGTGACATCCTGACCTCCGGCCTGCCGGCCTCGCCGGGCGCCGCCTCGGGGCGCGTGGTGTTCGACAGTGACGAGGCCGAGGAACGTGCCAAGGCGGGCGAGAAGGTTATCCTGGTCCGTATCGAGACCTCGCCGGAAGACATTCACGGCATGCATGCTGCGGAAGGCATCATCACGGCGCGCGGTGGCATGACCTCGCACGCTGCCGTGGTGGCGCGCGGCATGGGGCGTCCCTGCGTCTCCGGTGCCGGACAGATCAAGATCGACTACGCCAACAAGCAGTTCGCGGTCGGTCGCCGGATCGTCAAGGATGGCGACATGGTCACCATTGATGGCGCGTCGGGCCAGGTCCTGATGGGCGAAGCCAAGATGATCAAGCCGGAAATGACCGGTGATTTCGGCAAGCTGATGGTGTGGGCCGACAAGGCTCGCCGGATGAAGATCCGCACCAATGCCGAGACCCCGGCCGATTGCCAGACCGCTGTCGAGTTCGGTGCCGAAGGCATCGGCCTGTGCCGCACCGAGCACATGTTCTTCGAGGCCGACCGGATCGCCGCCGTGCGTGAGATGATCCTGTCGCACGACCAGGACGGCCGCGTCACGGCGCTGGACAAGATACTGCCGATGCAGCGCGATGACTTCGCGCAGATCTTCCGCATCATGGGCGAGCGCCCGTGCACGATCCGCCTGCTCGACCCGCCGCTGCACGAATTCCTGCCGCACACCGAGGAAGACGTGAAGGACGTCGCCAAGGCGACCGGCCTGCCGGCCGACCAGCTGATGGCGCGGGCGCGTGACCTCGCCGAAAGCAATCCGATGCTCGGCCATCGCGGCTGCCGGCTCGGCATCACCTATCCGGAAATCTACGAGATGCAGGCGCGGGCCATTTTCGAGGCCCAGGTTGCGGTCGAGAAGGAGACCGGCTTCCAGCCGCTCGCCGAAGTGATGATCCCGCTGGTCGCGGCACCGGCCGAGCTGGCCATCCTCAAGGCGCGCGTCGCCGGGGTCGCCAAGGCGGTCGCCGAGGAGACCGGTGGCAAGCCGAAATACCTGATCGGCACCATGATCGAGCTGCCGCGCGCGGCGCTGATGGCGGGCAAGATCGCCGAGGATGCCGAATTCTTCTCCTTCGGCACCAATGACCTCACCCAGACCACGTTCGGCCTGTCGCGTGACGATGCCGGCAAGTTCCTGAGCGAGTATATCGAGGCCGGTATTCTCGAGAAGGATCCCTTCGTCACGATCGATCGCGACGGCGTCGGGGATCTGGTGCGAATCGCCGTCGAGCGCGGCCGGGCCACCCGTCCGGAGCTCAAGCTGGGCATTTGCGGCGAGCATGGCGGGGACCCGTCCTCGATCGATTTCTGCGAGGAAACCGGGCTCGATTATGTGTCCTGTTCGCCATACCGCGTGCCAATTGCGCGCCTCGCGGCGGCCCAGGCCCGCTTGCGCCGACAATAGTATCCAACTGGAATCGCGTACGAAAAACTCGCCTCCCTTGCGGGAGGCGAGTATTTTCTTATTTGTAACCCGGTGCCCGGCTTGACCGCTATCATCCCCTCCCATAGAGAGGCGCGCTCGTTTCACGAAGGATTCAGATACGGCGCTTCATGGTAATCTCGTCGCAAGACGGCACGATTCGTGAAAGGTCGCATTTGACGCTGGACAGGAAATACGGAGACCGGATGGACCTCGATGCGGCACGCAGCCAGCAAAAGCAGGTAGCGACAGTATTTCATATGCTGGCGACCCTGACGCTGTGCGCGCTGACGGTCCTGCTCCTGAACCTGGCCTCCGCCCGGGCCCGTGCCCAGGACGAGACCCTGATCTGGCAAGCCATGGCCTCGCGCTATCTGCATGCCGGTGATGTCGATGCCGGCTGGCACGCGCCGGAACAGCTTCGCGTTGCCTCCCTGATGCTGGAAGCCGACAGCGAGGCCGGTGCGGTTCTCATCGCTCGCCCGCTCGATGACCTGCGCACCTTTGACAGCTCGCATTTCCAGAATGCGGCCGGGATCAGCGCCCAGGTCGATTGCCTGGCCCAGGCGATCTATTACGAAGCCCGCAGTGAAGGCTTTGTCGGTCAGCTCGCGGTTGCCCAGGTGATCCTGAACCGCGTCGACAGCCAGCATTATCCCGACACCATCTGTGGCGTGGTCTATGAAGGCTCCGAGCGCACGACCGGCTGCCAGTTCACCTTTACCTGCGACGGATCCATGGTCCGCGAAGCCCGTGGCCGTGCCTGGCGCCGCTCCCAGCTGGTCGCCCAGCACGCCTATATGGGCTTTGGCCGCGATGTGACGCGTCGCGCCACGCATTATCACACCGTCGCTGTTGATCCGTACTGGAATGACAATCTGGTGCGGACGCGCCGGATCGGGACGCATGTCTTCTACCGCTTCCCCACACGCCGTGAGCGCGCGGCCGGCATTGTCCGCGAACGCGACGCCTAGGCTAACCCTGCCGCGCCGCTCTCCGGCGCTCTGAACCAACCCCGTCGCGCCAAATTCATTGTTAATGTCTTGTTTCTAGTGTGTGCGTTCTGACCGAGTGCCTTTGAACGTTCCGCGGAGACCGCACGCATGGCGATCGCCCATACCCACAATACCCCTGACCGCCTCTGGCTGTGCATGAGCGACAGCAACCGGACGCGCGTGCTCTCACGGGCGCTGGCCAAGGGGCTGGGCATGACGGTCTATATGGGTCCGACCATGGATGACGAAGGGCCGGTCGCGATCATCGTCGCTGACGACGCCCACGCCGCCCGGATCGCCGAAGCGCGCAAGAATGCGGCGCCGAAGCAGCGCTCCCTGCTGGTGACCGCCGGGACACGCCGGGCCGGGGCCGACATTTTCCTCGATCATGACGCCGACGCCGGCACGCTGGCCAATGCGATCGACGGTCTGCGCGCCTTTCGCTCCCACGAGCTGGCCATTCCCGCCGAAGCCGGCATCGGCCTCGGTGCCACGCAGTCGCTGGCAATGGGCGAGTTCTCGATCCAGACCCGTGAGCAGGCCGCTGATGTTGCCATCCTGCTGGGCCGCGCCACGCCGCGCCCTTGCGCGACGTCGGTCGGCTTGTACGTCCTCCTCGCCAATGCCATCGAGCACGGCAATCTCGGCTTCGATGCGACCGAAAAGGCCAAGGGTCTGGCCGAGGGCAATTGGGATCGCAAGCTGGTCAAGCGCATGGCCGAACGAGAGTTTGCCGGGCGTCGGGTCAGTCTCCGCTTTCAGCGTGGTGGGCGTATCCTGTCCTTCCTGATCCAGGATGATGGCGAGGGAATCGATGCCGAGACCGCGGAAATGGCAGACCCCTCCCGGGCCGGCTATCGCGGCAAGGGGATCAAGCTGGCCAAGTCGATGGGCTTCGGGCAGATCAACTATCTTGGCATCGGCAATACGGTGGAAGCGTCGGTGCTCTTGCCGCAGCCGGTCGAAGCGGCGATGGCGCGCTGAGCCTCGCCGCGTGCATGAACGCGGGCTGAACCCGCCGCTCAGCCTTGCCTCATCTTGTTGGCCCTAGTGTCAGCTCCAGAACGGACCTCAATCCGGAAGGGAGCTGCCCATGACCTGTTTCAAATCCTTTGCCAGCGCGGTGGCCATCGGCGCTGCCCTGATCTCCGCCCTGCCGTCCGGCGCTGAGGCGCAAAGCCGCGGTGGCATTGATCTGCGGCCGGGTCGCGATTGCGGCATCCAGGTCTACCTGTCCAATTCCGGCGGTGTCGCCGTGCCCAAGGCTGATGCGCGCCTGAGCGGCTCCTATGTCTTCCACCTCTACCAGGCCATTCCGACGAGTGATCTCGACCTGCGCCTGAGCGGCCGCTTCTCCGGTAACGGAACACGCGACACCGCCCTGGCCCGCAACCATTTCGCACTCGGCTATGTCGTGGCCGGGGGCTATCGCGGCATGGATGAATTGCGTGATGCCGAGCTCGGCCAGGATGCCATGCTGGAAGGGTCGCTGGCGGTTTATGACAATGCCGGGCGACTGACCTGTTCGACCCATGAAGTGAACATCATGCCGATGGCCTTGCTGGACGGTGTGCGCCCGGCAGTCCGTGCACGCTCTGTCCATGTTCCGGTCACTGGCCCCACGCCGGCCCAGCAGGCCCGGGACCGCCTGGCCGCCGTGACGGCTGCGCGGGAGTCGGATGCCTCGGCTCCGCGCCGGCTGACCGCCGCCCAATGTGCCCGCCTTCGCGCGGCCCGTCCGGCCCAGTGCCGCTACGACTGATCCGACTTTTCTCTCCGACCCCAAACTGGCCCGCCCTGTTCGCAGTGGCGGGCCTTTTTCTTATGTCGATCAGACACATGAACAGAATGCCCCGGTCCGTTCATCTACCTGTTCTGACTATGAATGCTTCCCTCAGCATTCACTCATCCACCCCTCTTTAAAACAGAGGTCAGGCTTCGATGCATCGGGCGTCGGCCAGCACAAATGGAGTATTCATCATGAAGACCCGCTTTCTCATCGCCAGCGCCCTTGCGGCAGTTTCCATCCTCGGGACGGTCGGTGCTGCCGACGCTCAGTCGCGCAACCGCGTCTCGATCGCCCAGCAGGGCTATCAGAACGAAATCGCCGGCCGCCAGACGGGCTACCGTCAGCGCATGGTGATCAACCAGCGTGGTGAGCGCCAGTACGTCACGGTCATCCAGGACGGCGCCCACAACGGCACCACGGTTGGCCAGAATGGCCGCTACAACGAAGCGCATGTTGACCAGTATGGCCGCCACAATGACGCGGTTCTCGGTCAGCAAGGCCGCAACAACTACGCTTCGAGCGTTCAGACCGGCAGCCGCAACATCGTTGGTGTGTCCCAGATGGGCCGCAACAACACGGCGACCACCGACCAGTACGGCAACAACAATGCCGCCGGCGTGATCCAGGTTGGCAATGGCCAGTCGGCCCACGTTCGCCAGACCGGTTCCGGTAATGTGACCCTGGTCATCCAGGGCGACCACTAGGACGACCCCGCCGGGCGCAGCGGCCTCTCGCCGCTGCGCCGACCGGGCCGCCCCAGCCAAGGAGGCTGACATGGGTATGAAATTGATTTCCCTGAGTTCGCTGGCGGCACTGGCCAGCATCTGGTTCGCGGTCGAAGTGGACGGCGCCCCAGCCGAGGCACGTCTCGCCGAGCTTGATACCGGCGCCGCCTGCGGCATCGACCTGACCGAGACGGCTGATGGTCTCGTGATCACGGCCTGGAGCGGGCCTGAGGCCGGCTCCACCTGGGACATGGTGATCACACAGCGGACCGGTGGCGGTTCCTTCGACATCCGCCAGGCCGGCGATATCGAACCCTTCGGTGAACGGGCCATCATCCTGTCCGATGTGACCCTCGACATGGAGACCGATTTCAACGCCAGCCTCTCGACCTGGAGTGCGCAGGGCGAATTGCTCTGCCGCTGGGGCGAGCGCGCCTGATACCGGCGACGGATCCGGTGATCCTGTCCCTCGACCGCAATCGACCAGCATGACCGGGATGCCGCCCTGCGGCTCCCGGTTTGTGCGTTCCGGATGCGTGTCGGCGGCGCGTCACAGGCGGCGCATCTTGCCGATCCGGTGCCGGCTCCCCACTTGTGCGACACCAATCAGTGGGGAGACCAAGCATCATGACCATCACCTTGTCATCCGTTGCAATGACACAGCTCGACCAAGTCTATCGCGCGCTCGACGGCATACTCGCCAAGGGCGAGGCCTACGCAAAAGAGAAGGGCGTTGAGGACAGTGTCTGGCTGAACTGGCGGCTGTCGCCGGACATGTTCTCCCTGGCGCGCCAGGTCCAGCTGGTTTCCGATTTTACCGTGCGCGGCATGTCGCGGCTTGCCGGTGTCGATCCGGTCTCCCTGCCGGACGAAGAGACCAGTTTTGCCGATCTGCGGGCGCGGATCGCCAAGGCACGTGAGGCGGTCTGGGCCCTTGATACCGGCGTCATCGATGCCGATCCCGAGGCGAGCATTACCTTCCCGGCCGGCCGTGATCGCGAGATGACCCTGCCGCGTCAGGCCTATCTCCAGAACTTCGTGATTGCCAACGCGCTGTTCCACGCCTCGACGGCCTACAATATCCTGCGTCAACTCGGTGCGCCGCTGGGCAAGGCCGACATGATGGGCATGAGCCGCTAGCGCTATCGGACATGCGGCGCTAGCCTTTCCCGATAATCGGGGAGTGTCGCATGTCCATTCTTGCCGCGATCGTGTTGACGGCCAGCCTGCAACAGGCTGAGCCCGTCATTGAACCCTTTGAGCCGCAGGGCTTTTCCACCCGTTTCACCGTCGAGATCGATGCCCCGGTCAGCGAGGTCTTTGACGCCGCGACCGGTGATGTGACCGGATGGTGGGACCACAGCTACTGGCCGGACCCGGCCGAGATGGTGATCGAACCCCGCTTCGATGGCCGCTTTTACGAGCGCTTCGAACCGGGATCCGACGATGGCATGCTGCATGCCCGGGTGATCTTCGTGCAGGCACCCAACCAGCTCCGCCTGCATGGACCGCTTGGCCTGTCGGGCCGGGCGTTTGACATGGTAACCAGCTGGACGCTCGCGGAAACGCAGACCGAGACCGGCAGCGCGACCCGTTTTACCGTTGATCTGCGGATGGCCGGGGAGGTGGACGCCGAGGTCGCCGGTGCGGTCCGTTCGGTCTGGCTCCATTTTATCGACGGGCGATTGAAGCCCTGGGTGGAGGCCGGCTGCCATCGACAGCTGAATGAACCCTGTGATGCCTTCGAAGCGCGGCCGTGACCTTGGCAGGCCGACCCCGCAGCCCTATGTCGCTCTCATGAGCCAATACCCTGACCTGCCCGATCGCCTGCCGCTCTTCCCCCTGGGCGGTGCCATCCTCCTGCCCGGCGAGCTGCTGCCGCTCAACGTGTTCGAGCCGCGCTATCTGAACATGCTGGATGACGTCCAGCGTGAGGGCGGCCATATCGGCATCATCCAGTCGCGCACCGGCTCGGACGCGACGCGCCCGAATCTCGCCCGGATCGGCGGCGCCGGCCGGCTCCAGCAGTTCCAGGAAACCGACGATGGTCGCTATCTGATCACGCTGGTCGGGGTCAGCCGTTTCCGCCTCAAGCGCGAACTGGATACGCCAACGCCTTATCGGGTCGCCGAGCCGGATTACACGCCCTACGCCGCTGACCTTCTGCCGCGGCGAGAGCCGGAGTGTGACCGGAACAGGCTTCTGCAATTGCTGCAGGCCTGGTTCAAGGCGGAGCATCTGGCGGCGGACTGGAGCACGCTGCGCGATGCGCCGCTTGCGACCCTGATCGACCAGCTTTCCATGTCCGCCCCTTTCCCGGCTGACGAGCGGCAGGCCCTGTTGGAAGCTGCCGATCCGGTCGCCCGGCTGGATCTGATGCAGGACCTCCTCGCCGTCAGGATCGCCGGCGGTGCAGACGGATCAATGCAGTAGGCCTGACATCCGAGCGCGGGAGAGGCGCTTCGCTTAGCGCTTCAGCCAGCGGCGTGCTGCGCCCAGGGAAGTAAAGTGGGATGCCGCGTCGCCAAGGCGGGCATGGGCCTCGCAGGCCTTTTGCGCCAGAGCGGTCTGATCCTTGTGGATGACGTAGGCGACGCGATACCCTTTGAAGATCCGAGCAACGAACCGGTAGCGTTCCTCGAGCTCCAGCTCGGAGAGGTCATAGGTCGCATCGCGCAGATCGTAGAGGATCAGGCTCGAATCAATCTCGCTCGCAATCCGCGAGAAGATATGTGCCGGTGTCTTCTCGGCGCCGGCCACACGAACTCCCTGGGTCCGGAGCTCGATCACGCCGTCCTTGAGGCGCAGATCCATCCCTTCCATTGAGTAACTTGATGTCATGCGGTGCGCTGCCTCTATCGCTGGGCGCATGGACCTTCAGGCGAGGCTAGCCCGGAACGGACGGCGCGGTCATCTCTTGCAGCCAGTCCCGCGCCACCTGCCGGGAGCGACAGGAAAGGCCGGTCCCGCCGCGAAGCTCGAGCAGGTCCAATACCCGTCTGGTAGCGGCATCCTGGTCTGGCCGGCTGACAATCGCGGTCGGAAAAGACTGGCAGACCCGGGAGATCGTCCGTGCTCTTTCTTCCCACTCCAGATCGCTGAACTCATACTGCGCACCACGGACGTCAAACAGCACGCCTGAAATGTCGCTATTGGCCAGGAAGGACTCGAACGAGCGCCCGGGATCGCTACCCATTTCGGGCTTGCGCGTGCCTTCGGTCCGCATCTCCAGCACGCCGCCGTCAATGCGAATTTCAAAGCCTTCCATGGAGTAAGCCTGAGCCACGCGCTCTCCCTTTAACCGCGAAAGGGGCCGTTATCGCGACAATCGTGCCCAGAATATGGCGACTCGGCTAATTTTAATCCAAAACCATAGGTGAAAGGTCCGGGTTTTCTCGATTGTCGGGCAAGGGTGGCTGTTTTTTCCTTCACGACGGGTTGCGAGCCTTCAGGCATGCGCAATGGCGCATCTGGGTCGTGCACAGGCGGTCGAGCCATTCGTCCAGTGCGATGGCGAGGATTCGCTGCTGCGACCAGTTCATCTGGACCGAGACCGTGCCCAGCCGGCGTTTCTGTTCGGCGGTCAGGCGGACGCTGGCGCGGAAGTCCAGAGGCGCGTCCGGCCGGGGCAGCGGGGGCGGCGAATGGGGGGCCGCCGCCCCGCTGCAACACCCGCTCGGCGGCGAGGCGGATGCGGGTGTTTTCAGGGTCTCGCTGCCGGACGGTTCAGGGCCAGACGGGCCGGCCTTGCGGGCAATCAGGGAGGCGTCCTGGCGCCGCCTGTCATCGCGGGGCGTTTCAAGTCGGGGCGGATCCACATCTCGACGCTGCGGCTGGTCGATATAGGAGACCCCGCCGAGCGGCGAGGGGATGGCGGGCGACGCCTCACCCTTGCGGGCCAGAAGACCGGCATGAAGGCTGGCATATTTTGCGCTCATGGAGATGTCCTTCCTGTCGGGGCTCAGGCGGTGAAACGACGGCCGAAGGGCTGGTGGGCGAGGCGCCGGCGGTCCGGCTTGCCGGGCGGCGGACCGGTGTCGGCCTGACGCCGGTCTATTCCGTCCCAGTTCGAGTTGGCGGAGGCTGCGGGCGGTGGTGCGGGCGGGGCCGTTCCGGCCAGGGCATAGCCGGGCTGGCTCTCCAGCGCGTCCTCGTCCTCATCGAGCTCTTGCCCGGACATGCCGGCAGTGGCCGGTGACAGGATGTCGGCCTCGAAGGTCGACCGGGGCGGTCGATCGAGCAGGTCGCGCGGGTCGCTGGCCCGCATCCGCATCAACCGGTCATCGAGATAGGCCCAGAGATTGGCGACCTCGCTCGCCGAGCGGCTGGTCTCGGACACTTCACCCACGGTTCGGCCGTCAATCATCGAGGCGGCGAAATCGACGCGGTGGTGCAAGGTGACCGGTGCCACGGTGCCGTGCTGCGACAAGGCGACGGCGGTCTCGCCGGTGATCCGGGCCCGGGCGGTCGCCGAGTTGATGACGAAGACCAGCGGCTTGTTCTGCATCTGGACGATATCGACGGTCGGACCGACAGCGCGCAGGTCGTGCGGGCTGGGCCGGGTCGGCAGGACGACCAGGTCGGCATGGGTAATGACCTCGGCAATGGTCGAGGTCACCGCCGGTGGCGTGTCGATGATGATCAGCCGGTAGCCGGCGTCCTCGAGCAGCTTGATGTCGCGCCCGAGATCGGGAACCGAGATTCGGGCGAAGGCGGGGACCGCGCTGGACCGCGCATTCCACCATTTCGCCATCGAGCCCTGCGGATCGGTGTCGACCAGCGCCACTGGCCCGGCGCCGGACAATTCCGCCTGCACTGCCATATGGGCCGAGACGGTGGTCTTGCCGGACCCGCCTTTCTGCGACGCGAATACCACGACCTGAGCCTTGCCTGCCATGATGCTCCCTCTCCCGAGCGGTCGCACACGGGCGACCTCCTAGCGCTCCATCAAAGCAGGCATGTCTTGCGCGAGGTCTAAGCCAGGGCTTGTGTTTTGAGACGATTTTGCCGCGAATTTGTCTGAAACTGTGCCGGTTTCCTGCCGCGTCTCCTCGGGTCCGCGCGGTGTCTTTGTGTGGGGGACGATGGCGCAGCCAGTCCCGCCAGCCTGTCGTCCGGCCGCGTGTTAGGGTCTGGATTGAATGAGGAGACTGCCGCATGACTGATGCTGCGCTGAAGCGTTATATCGCCCTCAACGAGGCGCTGGCCGGGGCCAAGCCCAAGCCGGATACCGACTCGCTGCCCTTCACGGCCTCGGCCCTGCTGCGCGCGATCGACACTGAGGCCGACCCGGGCGCACTCGCCGAGCGGACCCGCCAGATGCATGAGGCGCTGAAACAGCGTCTCGGTCAGTACAAGGCGCCGACCGGCCCGCTGCGCTGGGTCTATGCGGCGATGATGGTGGCCCAGAACCTCGATCTCGAGCGCTTCCTCCAGCTGCGCGACGCCCTGCAGGCGGCGCGCAAGGCCAGTGGCACCGGTCACCTGTTCGGCGGCGGTTCCCGCGCGGCCCTGATCCTGTCCCTGTCAGACGAGCCGGTCGAGACGCTGATCGCCCGCTTCTTTGCGATCAAGCAGGCCATCCGTCCGCCCTGGTGGCGGGCCGATGTCTCGGTCACCGACACCTTCGCCGCCGCTCATGCTGCCGAGGGGGCCAGCCCGACCGATGTGGCCGGGCGGCGCGAGCAGGCGAGGGCGGTGTTCAAGGCCGATCGCGTCTTCAAGTCCTATCGCCACGAGGCGACACGGCTCAGCGTCCTGCTTCACCGCAGTCCGCACCAGGCGATCACCGCCTTCGAGCCGCTGCGCGAGGCGGTCAAGGCGCACAAGGCCCTGCGTCATGGCTATGACAAGTCGATGCTGGTGAGTTGGGCGGTCGAGGGGCTTGGCCCGGACGACATCCGCGCGATGGCGGCGATCAGTGACCGACTGCCCCGCAAGTGGAGCAGTGCCGGCTCGCCGCGCACCCGTCTGGCGCATCAGATCCTGACCGCCGGACGTCCGGGCGTTCCCGGTGCCGACATCTCCGCCATGGCGGCGGTGATCGCGGCCCAGACGGCGGTCATGGTGGCCATCATGAGCAGTACCATGATCGCCACCACCTCGGTGACCACGAGCTAGCCGACGCTAGCCCCGCTCAGGCGGCCTTGGCGACGGGCGCCGGGACCAGGCGGAACAGCGCCATGCCGGCCAGCATCGAGGCGCCGAAGATCCACACTGGCGGTCCACCGATGGCCAGAACGGCGAGGGCCGGGCCCGGGCACAGGCCGACCAGGCCCCAGCCGGCGCCGAACAGCACCGCGCCACCGGCCAGGCGGCCATCGATCTCGCTCGCCGAGGGCAGGGCGAATTCACCGCCAAGGACCGGGCCCGAGCGCCGCCAGACCAGGCGGTAGCCAATCGCCGTGACCACGAGGCCGGCCCCCATCACCAGCGCCAGGGACGGGTCCCAGGCGCCAAAAATATCGAGGAAGGCGAGGACTTTGGCCGGGTTGATCATCTGCGCGATGATCAGGCCGAAACCGAAGATCAGGCCGGCGAGGCCGGCGGCCAGATTGCGCATCATGAGCCCGCTCCCGCAAACAGGCCGGACAGGCTGCCGCGCATCAGCGTCACCGTGACCATGCCGACCAGCATGAAGACCAGCACCGAGATCAGCGAGCGGGCCGACAGGCGCGACAGGCCGCACACGCCGTGTCCACTGGTGCAGCCCGAGCCGAGCCGGGTGCCGAAGCCGACCAGCAGTCCGGCACCGACCAGCAGCGGCCAGCTGGTGGTGATGTCGACGCTCATGTCGGGACGGGCGCTGCCGGGCAGGGCCAGCATGACCAGCGGCGCGGCGACCAGGCCGACCAGGAAGGCGAGCCGCCAGGCGCGGTCGCCGGTCGCCCCGAACAGGGCCGAGCCCAACAGGCCGCTGATCCCGGCAATCCGGCCATTGAATGCCATCAGGATCACGGCCGACAAGCCGATCAGCGTGCCGCCGATCAGGGCCGAAACCGGTGTGAAGTTTTCCATGTGAGCCTCCCGGCCCCGAACGGGCCTGCTTTGGTGCCAGTCTAGGCCCGCCGCGACGCCGAGGCCAGCCGGCAGCGCGCAGGCGTTTGGCGCCGCACGCGCGAGGCGCCGGCCGCATGGGAGGCGAACGGGATGTCGGCCAATGCCGATAACCGGTTGATTTGATAACGTGACATCGCCGACATTCCGCTCGCGGGGTTTTCCCGGGCTGTCTCCACCCCGATTCCAATGCGCCAGGTCGTGAGGGGCGGTCGTTGAGTGTCCCTGGACCAGATCGCACGCCCTGCCGCCGGCTGCCGGGCCAGGCCTGTGCGGATCACACCGGGCAGGGCGGCGGTTTTGCGGAATTCCCGGGGTCCGCTCATTTCCCGCTCATCTTCGCTGCGCTAACCTGTGCCGGAACAATCAGGGGAATCACCGTGACCAGTACGCTCAGCCAGACATTTGCCATCAGCCTCACCGCCCTGGCCCTCATCGCCGCACCGGCCGCAGCGCTCCAGAAAGGCGCGGCGCCGGCCGCCTCGGCCGACTGCGATCTCGTCGCGTCGGCGCCCTGGGGCGGTGATCCGGACAGCGGACTGGTGGCCGAGGCGGTCACGATCTGCGGCGAGGATGGACGCACAAGGGCCACGCTCAGCCTGGTCGATGCGGACGGCGAGACACGCTATCAGGGGATCTTCCCCACCGACGAGGTGATGCTGCTCGCCTGGGCCGAACCCGGCCAGATGGACGAAGCCCTGACCGACTGGCTCGGCGCCTTTACCGATCTCGACAACACCGCCCACATCCCCGGCGCCGACGTCGAATTCCCCTTCTACGCCGCCGACGGCCTCACCGACGCCGACATCGACACCCTGCGCGCCGAGGCCCGCGACATGGCCTGCTACGTCCAGGGCATGGAAAGCGCCATGTGTCTGGTGCGCGAGGGTGAGGGCGTGCGGGAAATCGGGGTGTGGCTGTTCCCGGGCTAGTTTTTCGTCCCCGCCAGGCGGGGACGATGCCACCTGCGGCGCCACCCCACCGTCTCGCCCTGCCGGGCGATCCACCTCCCCATGCTGTGGGGAGGAAAGGCGATGCCACGCCTTGCCCGGACAAGACCCCGCTCCATCTCCCACCGTCATCCCACGGTCGCGGCAAAGCCGCGATCCGGGGGACCTCATCCACCCTGCCGATCGTTCTGCCTCCGCCAGCGCGCCCCGATGATCAACCCGGAGAGCTGAGGTCCCCCGGCTGCCCGCTGCGCGGTCACCGTGGGATGACGGAGATTGAGGGTGTGGGAGCGAGGAGCGGGCATGCCGCCACCCGGTCCTTCCCCTTGGTGGGGAAGGTGGGCCAGCGCAAAGCGCTGAGACGGAAGGGGTGAGATGCGCCAGCGTTTCGTCATCCACCGCCCATCACCCACTCCGTCTGGCCCGGTCGGGCGATCCACCTCGGTTATCGAGGGCGAGGACCCATCCCGCTTCGCACCGTCATTCCACGGTCGCGGCAAAGCCGCGATCCGGGGGACCTCACCCACCCTGCCGATCGTTCTGCCTCCGCCGCCTCGCTCGAGCGATCAACCGGAAAGCCGAGGTCCCCCGGATGTCCGCTGCGCGGTCACCGTGGGATGACGGAGGGCAGGGGCGAGGTAGGGAGATGGCCGGCCGCCACCCGGTCCTTCCCCTTGATGGGGAAGGTGGCCCGGCGCAAAGTGACGGCTTGGAAGGGGTGAAACGCATCAGCGTTTCGTCATCCACCGCCCATCACCCACTCCGTCTGGCCCGGTCGGGCGATCCACCTCGGTTGTCGAGGGCGAGGACCCATCCCGCTTCCCACCGTCATCCCACGGTCGCGGCTAAGCCGCGATCCGGGGGACCTCACCCACCCTGCCGATCGTTCTGCCTCCGCCGCCTCGCTCGAGCGATCAACCGGAAAGCCGAGGTCCCCCGGATGTCCGCTGCGCGGTCACCGTGGGATGACGGAGGGCAGGGGCGAGGTAGGGAGATGGCCGGCCGCCACCCGGTCCTTCCCCTTGATGGGGAAGGTGGCCCGGCGCAAAGTGACGGCTTGGAAGGGGTGAAACGCATCAGCGTTTCGTCATGCACCGCCCATCACCCACTCCGTCTGGCCCTAGCCGGCGATCCACCTCACCGATGAAGCGCGAAGAGTTTGGGTGTGGTGTTATGTCAGAGGTGGGATTCCGCTGATTGGGTATGCTCAAACCGGAGAAGGGTGTGTGTCGCCAAAATTTGTCTCATCCCCGTTCGCCCTGCGGGCAACGGAGGATGAAACCGCCCCGGATCAAGTCCGGGGAGACTCTACTCCCCCTTCAACGCCAAAATTTCATCCCGCAGCTTCGCCGCCGTCTCAAACTCCAGATCCGCCGCCGCCTCGCGCATCCGCTTCTCCAGGTCCGCAATCGTCGCGACCATGTTGTCCCCGGCCACGAAGGCTGCCTGATCGGCCTCGCGCAGACCTTTTGGCTTCCCATCACCCTTCTTGCGGCCCTTGGCGGCGACGCCGCGACCTTTGGCCTGCGACTCCATGACTTCTTCCAGGATGTCGCTGATGCCGCGGACGATCGTTTTCGGGGTGATGCCGTGTTCCTCGTTGTGGGCGATCTGTTTGGTGCGGCGGCGGTTGGTTTCGTCCATGGCGCGTTGCATCGAGCCGGTGATGCGGTCGGCGTAGAGGATGACTTTCGAGTCGGCGTTTCTGGCGGCGCGGCCGATGGTCTGGACCAGGCTGGTCTCTGACCGCAGAAAGCCTTCCTTGTCGGCGTCGAGGATGGCGACGAGGCCGCACTCGGGAATGTCCAGACCTTCCCGCAAGAGGTTGATGCCGATCAGCACGTCATAGACGCCCAGGCGGAGGTCGCGGATCAGCTCGATGCGTTCGACGGTGTCGACGTCCGAGTGCATGTAGCGGACCTTGAGACCCTGCTCGTGCATGTATTCGGACAGGTCCTCGGCCATGCGCTTGGTCAGGGTGGTGACCAGGGTGCGGAAACCCTTCTCCGTGGTGGCGCGGGCCTCGTCGATGACGTCGTCGACCTGCGACGCGCCATCGGTGGAGACCGGGCGGATCTCGACCGGCGGGTCGATCAGCCCGGTCGGGCGGATCACCTGCTCGGTGAAGACGCCGCCGGTCTGGTTGAGCTCCCACTGGCCCGGCGTCGCCGAGACCGAGATGGTCTGCGGCCGCATGGCGTCCCACTCCTCGAATTTGAGCGGGCGGTTGTCGAGACAGCTCGGCAGGCGGAAACCGTGATCGGCCAGCGTCTTTTTGCGGCTGTAATCGCCCTTGTACATGGCGCCGAGCTGCGGGATCGAGACATGGCTCTCATCGGCGAAGACGAGGGCGTCTTCCGGTATGTACTCAAAGAGTGTGGGCGGCGGCTCGCCCGGCTTGCGGCCGGTCAGGTAGCGGGAATAATTCTCGATGCCGGCGCAGGAGCCGGTGGCGCCGAGCATTTCCAGGTCGAACTCGGTACGCTGCTGCAGGCGCTGGGCTTCCAGCAGCTGGCCCTGGCTTTCCATCCAGGCGAGGCGTTCCTTGAGCTCGGCCTTGATCTTGACGATGGCCTGGTTGAGCGTCGGGCGAGGCGTCACATAGTGCGAATTGGCGTAGAATTTCACCGATTTGAGCTCGGTCATGGTCTTGCCGGTCAGCGGATCGAATTCGGTGATCTGCTCGACCTCGTCGCCGAAAAAGCCGATCCGCCAGGCGCGGTCGTCATAGTGGGCCGGGAAAACTTCCAGATTATCGCCGCGAATGCGGAAGGTGCCGCGGATGAAGGCGGCGTCATTGCGGGTGTATTGCAGGTCGACCAGCTGGCGCATCACGGCGCGCGGATCGGCGATATCGCCGGGCTTCAGCTCGAAGGTCATCGCCGTATAGGTCTCGACCGAGCCGATGCCGTAAATGCAGGAGACCGAGGCGACGATGATGACGTCATCGCGCTCGAGGATGGAGCGCGTGGCGGCGTGGCGCATCCGGTCGATGGCCTCGTTGATCGACGATTCCTTCTCGATATAGGTGTCGGTGCGCGGCACATAGGCTTCCGGCATGTAGTAGTCGTAATAGGAGACGAAATACTCCACCGCATTGTTCGGAAAGAAGCTTTTGAACTCGCCATAGAGCTGGGCGGCGAGCGTCTTGTTCGGGGCCAGGATCAGGGCCGGGCGCTGCACCGCCTCGATGATCTTGGCCATGGTGAAGGTCTTGCCGGTGCCGGTCGCGCCGAGCAGGACCTGGTCGCGCTCCTCGCTGTTGAGCCCCTCGACCAGCTCCTTGATCGCGGCCGGCTGGTCGCCGGTTGGGGAGTATTCCGAGACGCACTGGAAGCGTTGCCCGCCCTCGGACTTGGCCGGCCGGTCGGGACGGTGGGGCGTCCAGTCACTCGCCTTCGAAACTCTGGTCAGCGTGTCGAGCACGAAATCTTCCGGGGCGGTGAGGGTGTCGTCGAGGGTCAGTTTGGCCATGGGGGGAATATGTGCTGCCGGACGGGCGAGGGCCAGTGGGGTGGCTGTGATCGTCGGCGGGACGGGGCCACCTCCCTGCCAGCGTCCTGTCAGGAGCCTGCATACCGTATGAACGGATGTTAGCCGGGTGTTCAGGACAACAGGGTTAATGTGACCGTGAGGAGAACGCCATGTCGGCTTGCCAAACGCTTACGCTCGACCGCCTGACGGTGCTGCTGGTCGATGACAGCCGCCCGGTTCGCACGGTGATCCGGACCCTGCTCACCGGCTTGGGTTTCGGGCGCGTCTTCGAGGCCGCCGACGGTCAGGAGGCCCTCGTCATGACGCGGACCTGCCGTCCGGACCTTTGCCTGATTGATTATGACCTCGGGCTGGAGACCGGTCTCGACCTCGCCCGCCGGCTGAGCGATCCGCGCCAGTGCGACCGGGCCGGGCTGCCGCTCTTCCTGCTCGCCGCCGACGGATTTGGCCATCTGGTCCGCGATGCGGCGGCGGCCGGCATCACGGCGGTCCTGCCCAAGCCGGTCAGCCCCGGCACACTGATGGCCGGGCTGGCCCGTTGCCAAGTGACGCCTTCTGCCATATTTCCAACGCTGACCAGAGCGCCAGATAGGTGCGCGTCACGGAGCTGATCAATGCCGGGTGCATCGCTTGAAGGTCTGTCCATCCTTGTGGTCGAGGACGTTGCCGCGATCCGCAGCCTGGTCGTGAAGCTGCTCGAGCGGCTTGGCTGTGCCGATGTGCTGGAGGCCGCCGATAGCGAAACCGCCTGGCAACATCTCGAGAGAACTGCCTTCGATGTCGTCCTGCTCGATTATGGGCTGCAAGGCGATGATGGGATTTCGATAGCCCTGCGGCTGCGGCTGCAGGAAGACCAAGTCAACACCGATGTGCCGATCATCCTTTTGACCGCCCATGATGAAATGCGGATCGTTCAGGCCGCGCGCCAGGCGGATATTGATGCCTATCTGGTGAAACCCGTCATGCCGGACCGGCTCGGCCAACGCATTATCGAGGCGATCCGTACCCGGCAGGTCAGGCTGGGTACACCAAAGCGCTCCAGCGAGGTGCCCTGGCGAGACTGATCCGGATTGTCGACAGCTGGCCTCGCCGTCAGTCGGCCATGTCCGCGGGGACCGCATCGGCGCTCGGCCATTGCTCCGGATAGATCAGCGCGGTGGTGTCGAAACCGCGGGCCTGAAGCGCAGCGAGGCGGGTCTCGATGAAGCGCTCGCCCGGCTGCGGATCGCGGGCGAGGATCCAAAGATACCGACCTTCCGGTTCGGACACGACGACCCAGCTATAGTCCTCGGCCAGGTCGATGATCCAGTAATCGCCGAAGAAGGGGCCGAAAAAGCTGACCTCCAGCTTGGCATTGCTTTGCGGGTCGGCGATGCGGGCGCGGCCCTCGGCGACATTGACCGGACCCTCCAGACCCGCCTTCCAGCACGAATTGAGGACGCGGATCATCCCGTCAGCCCGGCGGGCATATTCCGCGATCACCCCGTCGCAGCCGCGCTCGAAGCCGTGATCGGCCCGCGCGATCTCGAACCAGCGCCCCAGATAGCGGTCCAGATCGACGGCCTCGACCGTTGTCGGCGGCTGGTCGCCGGCGAGGCGGTCGCGCGGTGGGGCCATGCAGCCGGCAAGGGCGGTCGCCGCGACCAGCGGGATGAGAAGCGATGTCTTCAGGTGCACGGGCATGGTCCTTTTTGTTGGTGGACGACCGCCTGTCGGCGGTCGCAGGGCTGAGTGTTTGACGACCGTTTGCCGGCGGTCGCTTGGTGGGGCGTAGCGGGTTCTCGACGGGCTGTGACCGGGTGGTCGGCCGATTACGGGAGGCGCCGATATTCCGGCCTGTTGTCAGGTCGGGAAAATGGCCCGGATGCCGTGCCGATCAAGCCGTCTGCCGGCCCGGTTGGTCCGGCCATCGGTGGCTTCGCCTTCCAGACCGCGTTCAAGCGTCGTCATAGACATTGGCCTCGATCACGGAGTCGAGCCCGATCTCGATATAATCGCCCAGCATGGGGGCGCCGAGCAGGTAGTCCTCTGTCGGGCCGCTGCGCCGGCTGCGCGCCTCGCGGACGGCGCGCGGGAAGTCCGGACCGTCAAAATCGCCGCGACCGATCCAGTAAAGGGCCACCAGTTCGGCCTGGGCTTCCTCGTCGAGGGCGCTCAGCCAGTCCTCGATCTCGGTCCGGATCGGGTCGGTATCGCCGGTGAGCAGGCTGTCGACGGCATCAGTCTCGTGGCTGTCGGGATCCGGCTCGTAGTCCTCGATCTGTTCCTTGCTGTCATAGGCGCGGGCCCGGTCAATCAGGGTGCGCACCATTTTCTCTGCGATGTTCATGACCTTGCCCTTTCAAGCTTGTCCTAATCAACGCGACGCAACGCCCTCACCCTATCACAGTCCGGGCCGGGATGGTCCGATTTCTCGGTCCCGGCCGGTATCGGTAGCTGTCCGGGCGCAAGCCGCGCCAGCACGGTCAAGACTTGGTTAAGACCGCGCGGTCACAATCAGCGTGACCATTGATTCCCTTTCGCCACTGCGAGATTTCATGTCCGGCAGCTTCGACCGCATCCGCGTCCTGATCGTCGAGGACAATGCGCACATGTCGACCATCCTGCGCACCATCCTGCAGGGGTTTGGCGTGCGCACGATCGTCGAGGTGCGCGATGCCGCCGACGCTTTCGAGACCATGCGCGACGTCAATCCGGACTTTGCCCTCGTCGACTACATGCTGGGCGATCTGAACGGGCTCGAATTCACTCGCCTCGTTCGCACGGCGTCGGACAGTGCCAACAAATACCTCCCGATTGTCATGGTCACCGGGCACACGGATCGCTCCAAGGTGATCGAGGCGATCAATGCCGGTGTGAACGAGTACCTGGCCAAGCCAGTCCGACCGGTCGACCTGTTTCACCGGATCTCGGCCCTGATCGAGCGCCCGCGTCGCTTCATCAAGGCGCCGACCTATTTCGGGCCGGATCGTCGCCGTCGCCAGGACCCGCGCTATGCCGGCCCCTGGCGCCGCGAAGGCGACGACGAGAACAGCTCGGGAAGCTGAGCGCGTCCGCCGCCTCGAGCCGGCCATCACCGCGCGCTGTCAGGCCGCGCTGTCCAGTTCCACCTTTCGATAGACCGAAAACACGATCACCGCTTCCAGCGCGCCGACCGCCTTGCGCTTGCGGATAATGGTCGCGAAATCAGCATTGTTGACGAGCAGGTCCGGTCCGATTCCGGTCAGTTCCTCGGCAAGGATCAGGGCGCTGTCACAGCTCAAAGGCGCCCCGCAGCCGGATCGGCAGGCGATCGCGTCGACCTGGTTCAGGAGGCCCCGCATGCGCCGGGCCGCAGCCTGGTCCGCTATCAGCGCACGGCCATAGGCGTCAAAGCGCACATCATCCAGATGAAAGAGAATTCCCCACTCGGTCGGCATGTCTCTCTCCTCGCGACACATTCAGGATGTACACGTTTTGTTCCACCCGTTCAAGGGGTGATGAGAGATGGTAAGCCTCAGCCCGCCTTCAGCGTGTCCGCAATCTCCGCCTCGGTCGTGCACCAGCTGGCGACGAAGCGCGCCGATCCGTCGGGCCACTGGTAGAACTGGGCGCCGGCGTTGCGCAGACGGGCGGCCAGCGGATCGGACAGGCGGACGAAGATCTCATTGCCGTCGACAGGGTGCAGGACTGCAGCGTCGTCCATGGCCTCAAACCCTGCGGCGAGTGCCCGCGCGCGGGTATTGGCCGTCCGCGCGAGGTCGAGCCAGAGATCATTGTCCAGCCAGGCATCAAACTGGGCCGCCAGGAAACGCATTTTGGGCGCCATGTGGCCCGACCGTTTCTGGCGCGCCTGAAGTTCCTCGAAACGGTCCATCACGCTCGGGAAAAGCACCACGGCTTCAGCGCCGAGGGCACCGTTCTTGGTGGCTCCGAAGCACAGGGCGTCGACCCCGGCTTTCCAGGTCAGCTCCGCCGGCGAGCAGCCCAGGGAAACCAGGGCATTGGCGAAGCGGGCACCATCCATATGGACAAAGGCGGGCCGATCCGCGAGCCGCCCGGCCCGGTCGGCCACGTCGGCTGGCGTGTAGGCTGTTCCGCTCTCGGTGAGATTGGACAGCGACAGAACGCGGACCGGGCTGGTGTGCACAAAGCCTTCGGGGATCTCGTTCAGCACCCGGTCCAGGTCGGCAAGATCGATGCGGGCATGATCGCCGCGCAGCGTGATCAGCTTGCCGCCACCCGTGAAGAATTCCGGCGCGCCGCGCTCATCGCGGTGAATATGGGCTTCGTCATGACACAGGATTGCCCCGTGGGACGGACACAGGACCGACAAGGCCAGAGCGTTCGATGCCGTTCCCGAAACCGCGAACAGGACTTTCAGCTCGGTCTCGAAAATCTCCTTCAGCCGCGCCTCGACTTTGGCCGACAGCGCATCGGCCCCGTAGGACGGTGCGAAGTCGCGGTTGGCGGCGGCGATGGCCTCGATCAGCGAGGGATGGGCGGGGGCGGTGGTGTCAGACAGGAAATTCATGGCGGCAATGGACAGACGAAGCGTGCCGCCGTCAATCGCCAAAGGCGGGATCGGGAACCAGCGGTGGCAGGGTGTCGCGCATCTGGTCGGCGGACGAGGTCGGCCGCATGGACGGGTCTGCCAGGGTCGCCTGGCCGCCAAGGTCACGCCCCGGAAAGCCGCCGCGGGCGAACAGGGCCTGGATCTGGTCGGCCCGCATTTGTGCCATCGCCGCCTGCGCCCGCGCGATGTTCTCGTCGCTGGCAAAGCGCAGAAGGGGCAGGCCTTCGCTACCATCGGAGAGGGGACAGGCCAGCGCCGTCCGATTGGCCTCGGACGTGGACAGGCAGAACAGGGACCTCACCGCATACTCCGTGCTGCCATTGCCGCCCGGGAAAGGCATGGCGACACGGTCATCATTGAAGGGATTGGTGTCGAAGAGGATATTGGGGGCCTCGACGCCAGCGCCGGTTTCGGCGGCGTCAGCATCGGTGGCGTCAGCCGTGCCGGTATCGGGTGTGACGGTATCGGGTGTGCCGGTATCGGGTAAGGCCTCTGGCATAACCGGCACCTGTTCCGGGGCTTGATCCGGCGCTGGCCCGGCCTCCGGCTCGAGCGGCTCGGCGGCGGTCTCCGGTTCGGGGTCGGCTGCAGGTTCCGGCTGCGGGACGGGCGCCGGAAGCGTCACGAAGACGATGTCCAGCGACGCCGGCTCGGTCGCCGTGACCGGACGATGGGGCATGAAGATCAGCCCGAGAAAGATCAGGAGGTTTGCGGCAAGCGCAGTCGCGCCGGCAATCAGACGACGGCGCAAGGTTCCGGAAAGGGGCAGTGAAAACGCCACGCCCAGCCCATCCTCTAACTCGGCCCCCGCCGTCACGCATCCTGATTAGACCAGTGCGTGGCGCGACGCCAGAGCGGGGATCAAAAACGCGCTGCCTGAGAGCATGCCACCGCGCTCACCTTCTCGGGGCGCCAGGACGGAGAGCCGCGCCACGGGCCGGAAACCGGCCCAGGGCCATGGTGTGGACGCGGACTCTCCGTCGATTGCACGGGCCCATGTCTGTGCGAGCAGGACCTGCGCAATACCGTTTTCACGCATTGCCGGCGTGAAACCCTGTTTCAACCCGATCCGGAACGGTCGGAATCGCGAGCCGATCAGTCGATCACCACAGCCGTTCCTCGCGCCGCGTCAGAAGCCAGACCAGGGCCAGGATCAACATCAGGCCACCCATGGTCATCAGGGGCTGCGAAGACGTCGCGCGGAAGGGGGCGCCGCCACGGTATTCCTCATGCCTTGTCGGAGACTCGAGCGTGACGCTGCTGGCTGCAGGAAGCGCAGCGCGACCGGCGGCGTGAGCGCGAGCGCCGGCCCGCTCCAGCGTCGTGCGTTCAACCGCGGGGCGAGCCTGTGTGATATCGGTGGCGAGCTGAGGATGGGCGATGGGGCGAACCGGCAGCGAGGCGCCCGATTGCGCAGCGGCGGCCCCGGACCAGAGAAACAGAACCACGACCAGAACCGATAGGGCCAGCATGAGCCCCAGCCAGGCCTGCGAGCGGGTTGACTTTCCTGTGCGTGTGGTCGCCATGCGAACCTCCCCCTTTAAGGACCGGTCGCCCCGCTGTGCGAGGGTACGTGCAGCGCGACCGGCCTCCCTGTCCGCGGTCACGCTCGCTCCGGATCGAGAAGGCCTCGGGGCGGGAATGCGGCGATTGCGGGGAAAATTGGGGCGATGTCTGGGCAAGCCGTGTCCGGATGGCACGCCAGTGAGCCGACCGGGTCTACTGCACAGCCTGCATCATCTTGCGTCGCTGGGGATTGGCGGGCCGGGCGAGCGGGACTAGGGTTTTCGCCTTCTGCCGACCTCTGCCGGGACATGATCATGACCTTCACGCCGTCCGACGCGCTCCAGCGCGTCAAGCCGTCCGCCACGCTTGCCGTCACCCAGAAAGCGCGCGACCTCAAGGCCAAGGGGATCGATGTCATTTCGCTGGGGGCCGGAGAGCCGGATTTCGACACGCCCGATCCCATCAAGGAGGCCGCGATTGCTGCCATCCGGCGCGGCGAGACCAAGTATACGGCGGTCGACGGCATCCCGGAATTGAAGGATGCCATCATCAAGAAATTCCGCCGCGACAATAATCTCGACTACGTGGCCAACCAGATCCATGTCTCCACCGGTGGCAAGCCGGTCATCTACAACGCGCTTCTGGCCAGTTTGAATGATGGCGACGAAGTGATCATTCCGGCGCCCTACTGGGTCAGCTATCCGGAAATGGTCAGCTTGGTCGGCGGTACACCGGTCATCGTCAAGGCCGGGATCGAGACGCGCTTCAAGATCAGTCCGGACCAGCTGGCCGCTGCGATCACGCCGAAGACGCGCTGGCTGATCCTGAACTCGCCCTCCAATCCGACCGGCATGGGCTATACCCGCGACGAGTTGCGGGCTCTGGCGGATGTGCTGCTGGCGCATCCGCATGTCTGGGTCATGACCGACGACATGTATGAGCACATTGTCTATGACGGTTTTGAATTCGCCACGATCGCCGAGGTCGAGCCGAAACTCTATGACCGCACCCTGACCATGAATGGCGTGTCCAAGGCCTATGCGATGACGGGCTGGCGGATCGGCTATGCCGGCGGTCCGTCGCCCTTGATCAAGGAAATGGCCAAGGTCGCGTCGCAGACCACGTCCAACCCGTGCTCGATCTCGCAATGGGCCTCGGTCGAGGCGCTCAACGGCGATCACGAGTTCCTGAAGGCCCGCAATGCCGCATTCCTGCGCCGCCGTGATCTTGTTCTCGAAGCCATCAACGGAGCCGAGGGCCTTGTCGCACCTACGCCCGAGGGCGCCTTCTATGTCTTTGCGGATTGCTCCGGTGCGATCGGCAAATCGGCTCCGGACGGGACCGTGATCAAGACCGACACGGATTTCTGTGCGGCCCTTCTCGAGGCCGAGGCGGTCGCCGCCGTTCCCGGTATTGCCTTTGGTCTGGAGCCGGGCTTCCGGATCTCCTATGCCACATCGGACGAGGCCCTGGTCGAGGCGGGCAAACGCATCCAGCGCTTCTGTGCCTCGCTGCGGTAGCTATAGAGTCTATCAATACCAGTCCCAATAAATCCTGATTTGAATTATGGGATTGGACCTCCTACATGAGGGTGGACGCCGCGGCTGAGCCGCACGCGAACCAGATAAGGAGAATGATATGAGCATCAATATGGGTCTGTCCGACGCGCAACGTGAAGCCATGGCGAAAGCCGTGACCGCTGTGCTGGCGGACACGTATGCGCTCTATTTCAAGACGCATGTCTATCACTGGAACATCACCGGTCCGCGCTTTCACGACCTGCACATCCTGTTCGAGACGCAGTACAATGAATTGTGGATGGCAACCGACGTGATCGCGGAACGGATCCGCGCACTCGACGTCGCGGCACCGCGCTCCTATGCGGAAATGACCGAGGCTGCTGCCATCAAGTCCGGTGGCGAGGCGACGGAGGCCAATGACATGCTGCGGGATCTGCTCAAGGGGCATGAGACTGTGGTGGCCACGATCCGCAAGGCGCTTGCGCTGGCGGCCGAGCATGGTGACGAGGCCACGGCCGATATCCTGACGCCGCGTCTGACCGAGCATGAGAAATCCGCCTGGATGCTGCGCTCCACGGTCGGCTAGCTGTTCGGCCCGGATCGCCGAGAAATGCCCCGGTGCCTCGCACCGGGGCTTTTTCTTGCGCGGAACAAAAAATGCCCCGGCTTGGGGGAGCCGGGGCAGTCATTGTTTGTTGGGCCGGGGTAGCCCGAAGAATATGGCGCCGGGTCCTAAAGGGGAGGAGAGGGACCCGGCGCGATGCTGCGCGCCCAAATGGGGAGGAGGGGCGCGCAATACTCAGATGGGGAGATCTGAGCAGCGGCGTACTCGCCGCGTCGGGGGGATATATGTGCGATTATCCGGATCGGCGGAAGCGCTATCGCTTCATGTCAGATATGCAAAAAGGACGCGTTGCCACATTGTTGCCATGCATGGACGCGGACGCCCATCCTGCCCGGTCCAAGTCCCTGATTTCCGGCGTGGTGCATGGCGGAAATGTGGCTAGCTCTGCCAGCGACGCGCCTGTTCGATGAGGAAATCCCGGAAGGCGACGATGCGGCGTGAACCGCGCAGTTCGCTGGGATAGACGAAGTAGACCTCGAAATCCGGACCATCGAGCTCGGGCAGGACCCGCGTGAGCTTCTGGTTCTCGCGCGCGACATAGTCCGGCAGGGCTGCGATGCCCATGCCCGCCTCAACGGCTTTCATCACGCCATAGATCGTATTGACCTCGATCACCGCGGGACGCGGCGCGGCGCCGTCTTCGCGGCCGGCCTTCGCCGCCCAGTCCAGTCCCGGGATCGGTGCCAGCTGCGGCGGGCCGTAATAGATGATGGCATGATCATCCAGCTCGGCCGGGGTGCTGGGCGAGCCGTGGCGCTCGATATAGGCGTGGCTGGCATAGAGGTGCTGGCGCACCGACAGGAGCTTGCGCTGGACGAGGTCATTCTGGGTCGATGGCCAGGGCCGGATGCCGACCTCGGCCTCGAGACCTGCCAGGTCCAGCTCATGATCGTCCAGCATCAGCCGGATCCGGATATTGGGGTATTCGTCGTGGAACTCGGCGAGGCGTGGTGCCAGCCAGATGGCGCCGAGCGCGGTCGGCGCCGTGACCTTGAGTTCGCCGGAGGGTTCATCGCGCGCGTCGTGGACATGCGCTTCGGCGATGGCCACCTTCGAGGCGATTTCATGGGCGGCGCTGTAAAGCAGATTGCCCGGTTCCGTAGGGATGAGGCCCCGGGCGTGACGGTGAAACAGCGTCACGCCCAGATCATCCTCAAGCGCGGCAATCTGCCGGCTGACAGCCGATTGCGACAGGCCGAGCATGTCGGCCGCCTTGGTCAGGGACCCGGCCTGTGCGGCCGCGTGAAAGGTTTTCAGCTTGTCCCAGTCCATGCCCCGGCATCTCCCCGTACGGAATCGGTTTGGGGCAGTCTATCCGGAAAGCCGCAAATCGCGAGCGTACTACTCGGTGCCGTCCTCGTCCGCGGTTTCGGACGCGTCCGCGTCGGTCGAGCTACCGGTGTCCAGCGTCGGCAGATCAATGGTGAAGACTTCACCATAGCGGCCTTCATTGAGCAGCTCGATCCGGCGCTCGCGAACCGCCGACATCAGGATTGCGGCATTGGTCGGCATGGTCGCGCAATTGGCGACGACACCGGTCGGCTGGCTCTGCGGGTCGCTGCCAAAGGCGTAGGAGGCCATGGTCGATGGACCGGCCACGCCGGTACAGCGCCGCGAGCCATTGATCATGTCGGCAACCTGCCAGTCGGAGACGGTGGCCGCGACCGGGCGGTCGTCACGCAATTGCTCGGCGGTCTCCTCATTGGCAAAGCGCAGAAGGTGGGCGCGAAGATCGGTTTCGAAGTCGGGAAACAGCACACGGGCCTCGTCATAGGCCTCGGACACCCGCAGCTCGCGCTGACTGACTTCGACACCGCGCAGGGCGTTGACGAATTCGCGCGCGGTCGCGTCGAGCTGTTGCCAGATACCGGCACCGGTATAGGCCGAGCGGCGCAGCTCCGGGCTGCCGACGGAGCCGTTGAAGAAGCCATACATCACGCGCGGGTCGTCCCAGTTGGCGTAGACAATGCCGTGGCGGATATCGTTGAGGCTGAGACGCTGGCCCTCGACCTCGAGGATCTTGGCGTCGAAGACATTCTCGTCGGTCCCGTAGGCTTCCATGCGATTGATCCAGCGAACCGGATAATTCAGCATGGTCTGCTCGATGATCGTGACGTTGTAGAGGTTGAACCAGTAGGCCAGTTGCTCATCGCGATTGAGACGATCGAGACCGCCGATCTGCGACGGCAGGGCCTCAAGGTCCTCGCGCAGGAAGGTGATGCCTTCGCGGTATTCATCATTCATCACGTGATAAACGATGCGATTGCTCTCATGGCGATAGCGGGTCGTGTTCGCCGTATTGATCCGCGTGCCGGTCTGGACCGGGCGGGTGCGTTCCGGATCGCGATCCATCGGCGGGACATTGAGCACGATACCGCGCAGGATCACGCTCCAGCCCTCATGGTCGATGACCATGTTGGAGTCGTCGTTATATTCAGCAAACACGCTCAGATCCGGCGCAACCTGGACCTGGGCGAGGCTTGCGGGGGTGACCGTGAAGGCCATCAGGGCGATGCCAGCCAGGAAAATACGACGCATGCGGTTGCTCCACTCAAAGCACGGGCGCCAGAGGCGCGTTTTGATGGCGGCGAAACTAGCGGCGTAAAATGCCAAGACAAGGGGGATGCGCGTTAAATAAATTCCACCTCTGTGCCGGTTGGACGCGTCTATCAGGCGTTGATATTGCTCGCACGGCTTGCCGGATAACGGGCGCCTTTCACATGATCCGCGAGCGCGTTGAGCCGCGCCGTTTCGTCGTTCGTCAGCGCGATCTGTGCTCCGGCGAGGTTTGATTGCAGATTGGCGAGCTTGGTCGTGCCCGGAATGGTGAGGATATTGTCTGCCCGTCCCAGCACCCAGGCGATGGCGATCTGGGCCGGATTGGTCTCGCGCGCCGCAGCAATCGCCTTGACCTCTTCGACCAGTTCGAGATTGGCCTTGAGGGCTTCTGCCTCGAAGCGTGGCTGGCTGGCGCCAGCCCGGAAATCACCCTTCCCGGGCGTGTAGTCAGGCGTGAAGCGGCCCGTCAACAGACCGCGGCCGAGCGGAGAATAAGCCACCAGGGATGCCCCGATCTCGTCGACCGCCTTGAGGGATCCATCCTCGATATCGCGCGAGAAGATGGAGTATTCCGACTGCAGCGCGGCGATGGGATGGACCGCATGAGCCCGCCGCAGGGTCTCGGCCGAGGCTTCGGACAGGCCGAGCGCGCGCACCTTGCCCTCTTCGACCAGCTTGGCCATCGCGCCGACGGTCTCCTCGATCGGGGTCTTCAGGTCGACCCGGTGCAGGTAATACAGGTCGACATGGTCGGTCCTGAGGAAACGCAGGGAGTCCTCGATTGCCGAGCGCATATTCGTCTCTGACCCGTCGACATCAAGGAAGGCGCCGGTCGTCTTGTCACGGACGGGACCGAACTTGGTCGCGATGACGACCTTGTCGCGGCGGTCGTGAAAGGCGTCCCCGAGCAGCCGTTCATTGGCGCCCATGCCGTAGAGCTGCGCCGTGTCGAAATGATTGACCCCGGCCTCAATGGCCGCGTGCAGGAGCGCCACGCCGGCCTTGGTCTCTATGGCCGGTCCATAGAACTCCGACAGACCCATGCAGCCCAGCCCGATGGCATTGACGGCAATGCCGCTCTGTCCGATTTCGCGTGTCAGCATGGGGATCTCCCGTCAGGGGGGGTAGACTGTCCTATTCCTGGGATGCCAGGTAGCGTTCCGCTTCAAGCGCCGCCATGCAGCCCATGCCGGCAGCCGTGACAGCCTGCCGGTAGACATCGTCGGTGACATCGCCGGCGGCGAACACGCCGGGGATGGAGGTCTTGGGCGTGCCCGGCTCGACGACCAGATAACCACCATCCTTGGTTTCCAGCTGCTCAAGGAAGAGCTCGGTCGCGGGGGCGTGGCCGATGGCGACGAAGAAGCCGTGTGCCGGGATGTCGGTCGTGGCGCCGGTCTTGACGTTCTTGACCCGCACACCGGTCACGCCGGCGGGGTCACTGTCGCCCAGGACTTCCTCGACTTCGCTGTCCCAGACCACCTCGATCTTCGGGTGCTTGAACAGACGGTCCTGCATCACCTTCTCGGCGCGCAGGCTGTCGCGGCGGTGAACCAGCGTGACCTTGGAGGCAAAATTGGTCAGGAAGAGCGCTTCCTCGACGGCGGTATTGCCGCCGCCGACGACAACGACGTCCTTGCCGCGGTAGAAGAAACCGTCGCAGGTGGCGCAGGCCGAGACGCCAAAGCCCTGGAATTTCTGCTCGCTCTCGAGGCCCAGCCACTTGGCCTGGGCGCCGGTGGCGATGATCACACTGTCGGCGGTGTAGACCGTGCCGCTATCGCCCTTGAGCACGAAGGGGCGGCTCTTGAGGTCGGCTTCGACGATGATGTCGGAGATCATTTCCGTGCCGACTTTCTCGGCCTGTTCGCGCATCTGGTCCATCAGCCAGGGGCCCTGGATGACGTCCGCGAAACCGGGGTAATTCTCGACATCGGTGGTGATGGTCAGCTGGCCGCCCGGCTGCAGGCCGGCGATCAGGGTCGGCTCCAGCATGGCCCGCGCGGCATAGATGGCGGCGGTGTAGCCGGCTGCGCCGGAGCCAATGATGATCAGGCGCTTGTGACGCGTCTCGGACATGGTCGAACCTCAAAGTGATGCGAGGGGGCAGTGCCCCCGAGTCGGGGTGTGGTGTCTATATAGGCAATTGCCCGGAGATTTCCTGCCAGCCTTTGCAGCCGTCCTTGCAGCCCGGCTATTCGCCGGGTGGCGGCAGCAGGGCCCTGACCATGCTGGCGTCGCGGCCACCCGGCCAGTTCATGGTGTCAAACGGGTCATCACCGGCCTGATCGGTCGCGATCAGATGCGCGGCATAGAGATGGGCCGACCGTGTCCCGGACCGGCAGTGCATGACCACCGGGCCTTCGCTGCTGGCGAGTATCCCGGCGAGGGCCGAGGTCAGTGACGGGTCTGCGCCATAGGGTCCGCCGATCGGCATTTCGACATAGCGCATGCCGCGCGCCTCGACCGCGGCCGCCAGATCGAAAGGCAGGCTGGCTGTCTCTTCCGGTGTCCGTGAGTTGATGACTGTCCGCGCGCCGGCGTCGGCCCAGGCCTCGACATCACTCGGGCTTGGCTGGCTGGCCAGCCAGACATTTTCATGGCGCGCCACAATGGCGGCGTCGTCCTGCAGGGTCATGATCACTCCGAGGAAAGGCTGAGACAAGCGAGCGGTGCCGACATCAGGCGGCCTCCCGGCGAAGCGCGAGCCGGGTCTGCCGGAACCGGTCGAGCAGGATGTCCGCGATCCGGCGGGTTTCCTGCAAGGGCGGGTATTGCCAGGTTTCAAGCCGTCCGAGATAGGGGCGTACGGCGCCGTACGCCTCAAGGTCGGCGTGCAGGCGGGCAAACTTTCCCGGCGTGCCGGACAGCGGCAGGACGTAGACCGGCGTACCGGTCGCGCAGGCCTCGACCAGCATGTTGGTGGATTCTTCCGTGACGAAAATCCAGTCTGCCGCCGCGAGGAAGGCGAAATAGGGGTTCTCGCCCTCACCGTCGAAATACCAGACCCTGTCGCGGCCCGCGAAGTGCTCGCGCAGTCGCTTGCGGGCGGCGGGCGGGGTCCGTCGGGAGACCGTGATCATCAGCGACACGTCCTGCGCTTCCAGACTGTCGAGCCGGGCGATCAGATAGCGCAGGCTTGCGCCGTCCAGTTTGAAGCGCTTTGAATGGCCGCCAATCAGGATGGCGGCCCGCTTTCCGGGCAGCGGATCGAGTTGTGCCGTGAACGCATCGCGCGCGGCGATCAGCGCCTCGTCGGTGATGCGATTGGGAGACCCGATCATGGTGACGGCGTTGGGTCGCGTCAGGCGGTCATGCGCGGGCGCGGCGATCAGGTCGAAATCATCGTGCCGGGTGCGCGGGTCCTGGACATAGGCAAAGACGCAGTCCGGGAAGATCCGCTTGTGCCGGCGGGCCAGCGGGACGGCGGCGCGGCCGCAGCCGATCCAGATGTCCGGCCGGGACAGCGCCGGAAGCGTGACGAAGCCGTCCTTGCGCGCGACCACCCGCTCGACGCGGGTGCTGTGCGGCAACGCACGCTGCGCCGCCTCGGCGAGGCCGAGCGCCTGGTTCTCGATCCCGCGGCGACCGTCGGAGACCACCCAGATTGTCGTGTCGGTGCGTGCTGGATCAGACATGCCCACAGTTAGAATGCGCCGGTCCGGACCCGTCAAGCATCGCGGCCGCTTGACAGCGCGTGTTACGCGTGTAGCGTTATGTGACAGTTGTAGCATTTGCGCTGCGACGCGAGATCCAGACGTCGATATTGCCGACGGGAGAGACCGTATGACCGCGATTGCCCCATCCCAGGCCGAACTGGCCGTTCTCAAGCATTTATGGACCGCGGGCCCGCAGTCGGCGCGCGAAGTCCAGGACGGCATCGCGGCCGCGACCGGCTGGTCCTACTCGACGACGCGGACCCTGCTGGCCCGGATGACCGAGAAAGGCCTGGTCGCACGACAGGATGTGCACGGGCTGTCCGTGTTCGAGGCCCGGGTCGAGAAAGTCACCCTGATGGGGCGGCTGATCCGCGACTTCGCGGCCAATGTCCTGGATATGGACGGGCCCCTGCCGGCCACCACCTTCGCCGGAAGCCGCCTGTTTTCCGAAGAGGAGGCGCAGGCGCTCACTGCCCTGCTCGAAATGTCTGACGAGACCGGCAAGGGAGAGGGGCAATGACCGGTTTGCTGGATGCCATCCTTGTCGGCGCGGCATTGTCGGTTGTGTCCGGCCTCCTGGCGCTGGTCTTTGCCGGCTGGCACATGCGTCGAGGCCATGGCGGGACCGGCTTGTGGCGGGCCGGACGCTGGGCGGCTGTCGCGCCGCTCCTGCTGGCGCCGGTCATCTACGCTATACCCGAGATGTCGACCCAGCCGATGCACGCCCCGCTGCCCATGGGACCCGGCGTCTCGCCCGGATTGGCGGCTGCGGCGCTGCCGGCGGCGGATCCGCTGGCCGGATTGCTGGCGACCGACTGGCGTCTGGTGCTTGCGGTGCTCTATCTCGCAGGCCTGCTGGTCGCCCTCGGCCGATCTTTCATGCGCCATGTCCGCCGCAAGCTCTTGCTGGCGGACAGCCGCGAGGCTCCCGGAATGGCCCAGGACTACCTCTCGATCCTGGCCGCACGCGTGGGTGTCGAGACGCCGGACTTCCGCCTGCGGGACGGGCTTGCCTCGCCCCTGCTGACCGGGTGGACACCGGTCATTCTCGCCTCGCCTGCGCTGCTCGATGACACCTCGGCCAGCCGCTATGCGCTGACCCATGAACTGGTCCACTACCGGCGCGGCGATGAGCAGGACCGTCTTATCGGCGCGGCGCTGCTGGCGCTGCTGTGGTTCCACTGGCCGCTGCGCCGGATTGAACATGAACTGCATGAAGCCCGCGAGATCGATTGCGATGCGGAAAGTCTGGAGGCGCTGGGGGGCGCAGAGCGCAAGCCCTATGCGGCGACGCTTATCACCATGATGCGAAGTCCGGCCCAGCTGGTATCGGCCTTCGGTCCCGATGACAGGAGACATCGAGAAATGCGTATCAAAGCCATCCTTTCGGGCCGTCCGGCGCGCCCATCCTCCCGCTTTCTGGCGGTCATGCTGGCCGGCATATCCGTGCTGCCAGTGGCCTGTGCCCAGGCCAGTCTGACCGAGCGGACCCAGCTCGCTGTGGACCTCAACAATCCCGGCGACAATCACGTCGTCCGTTTCTTTTCCGTCGACGGTGCTGACCGCGATCTGCACATGGAGCACGCGCTTCATGTTGATCCGGATGTCGATGTCGAGCTTCATTTCGCCCCGGACGGGTCCGAGGGTGATCCGCATGAACATGACGGCGTCGATGGTCACATGGTGTTCCGGGACGATGAGGGGCACGACTTCCATTTCGACCCGGCGGACGGTGAAACCGGTGCCAATGCAATTTTTTTCGACGATGAGGGGGGCGCGAACATCGTCTTTCTCGGCGAGGCGGACGCTGAGTCCCAGCGTTTCGTCTTTATCGATGAGGACGGCGATATCACGCGCTTGAACGAGGCGCCGGAAGGTGTGTGGCTGGATGCCGACGGCAATGAAATCCTGCCGCGCGCGGCGGCACCGGCGGCACCGGCTGCACCCGTCGCACCGGCTGCACCGGCCCGGCTGCCCGACCTTGTCGATCCGGAGACGAAGCCGGCGGACTTTCCCCGCAGCCTCCGCCGCCTCTCCGAGCCGGCCCCGCTCGCCTTCCCCCATCCGGTCACGCAAGGCCGTACCACGTCATCCTATGGCAACCGGCCCGCGCGACCGGCCGGAGCCCCGGTCTTCCATGGCGGCATGGACATCGCCGCGCCCACCGGCACGGCGGTCTGGGCCCCGGACGATGGCGCGGTTGTCCATGCGCAGATGGGATTCAACGGCTCCGATCGCTGGGGCAATACGGTCGTGATCCAGCATGCCGACGGCTGGCAGACCGTGTATGCCCATCTCGACCGGATCGATGTCGCGGTTGGGGATACCCTCTTGGCCGGTAGCCAGATCGGCACGATCGGCACCACCGGCGCCTCGACCGGTCCGCATGTTCATGTCGAGCTGCGTCACGAGGGCGAGCGCGTGGACCCGGCTACCCGGCTGACCGGTCAGCGCTGACCCCGGCCCATTCGGCGTCAGGGCGTGGGAAGAGGCGGCTTCAACAGCCGCCTTTTTCATGCCCGCCATTCAGGCCTGGTGTGGAGTTTCGACTTGCCGGTATGGGGGTGGTCATCCCATCATCGTTCCAGAAACACAGGTTTTGAATTCCATCAAGGATCGGGGATGAAAATGGCAGAACGTGAATATGATGTGGTCGTGTTCGGAGCGACCGGCTTTACCGGTCGCCTCGTCGCGGAGTATCTCGCCGAGACCCATACCGATGTGAAATGGGCCATGGCGGGCCGGTCCGAGGCGAAGCTCGCCGAGGTGCGCGACCTCATCGGTGCGCCCGCCGACACGCCGCTGATCGTCGCTGACAGTTCCGACCCGGCCTCTCTTGACGCCATGGCGGCCCGCACCAGCGCCGTGATCACCACGGTCGGCCCCTATCAGCTCTATGGCGAACCCCTGGTCGCAGCCTGTGTCAAAGCCGGTACGGACTATGTCGACCTGTGTGGTGAGCCGGCCTGGATGCATGACATTATCGGCGACTATGACGCGGCGGCGCGCGAAAACGGTGCCCGAATCGTCCTGTCCTGTGGCTTCGACTCCATTCCCTTCGATCTCGGTGTCTTCTATCTGCAGCAGGCCGCCATCAAGAAGACCGGCGCGCCGATCACCCGCGTCAAGGGACGCGTGCGCAAGATGAAGGGGACCTTCTCGGGCGGGACGGCGGCCAGCTTTGCCGAGACCATGAAGCGGGCCGGCAAGCAGCCCGAGATCATCGAGTGGCTGAAGGACCCGTTCTCGCTCGCACCGGGCTTTGAGGGACCGGCGCAGCCGAGCGGCGCCAAGATCATCTTCGAGGACGATCTCGATTCCTGGTCCGCGCCTTTCGTCATGGCCACGATCAACACCAAGAACATCCACCGCTCGAATGCCCTGCTGGGTCATCGTTATGGCGAGGACTTCGTGTATGACGAGATGTTCCTGACCGGCCCGGGCGAGAAAGGCGAGGGCTTCGCCAAGATGATTGCCGGCGATCGCTCCATGCAGGACAACCCGCCCAAGCCGGGCGAAGGGCCGAGCCAGGAAGAGCGCGAGACCGGCTTCTATGATGTCATGTTCACGGGCCTGACGAGGGATGGCGAGCGGATGACCTCCAGCGTCTCCGGCCAGCGTGACCCCGGCTATGGCTCGACCTCGCGGATGATCGCCGAGGCCGGTCTGTGTCTCGCCTTCGACGTTGACCGCGACGTCACACCCGGCGGGGTCTACACCACCGCCCCCGCCCTCGGCGACGCCCTGATCGACCGCCTGCAGAAATTCGCTGGTCTGACGTTCAAGCTGGAGGGCTAGGCGTTCGCCTCGGGCCAAAAACAAGACGGCCGGAGCGGGGCTCCGGCCGTCTTTGTGTTCGGCAAGTGTGGACCGGCTAGCTGGTCCAGCTGACCGACATGATCTCATAGCTCTTGAGACCGCCCGGCGCGTTGACCTCGGCGACGTCACCGACTTCCTTGTTGATCATCGAGCGTGCGATCGGGGAGGAGATCGAGATCTTGCCCGCTTTCACGTCGGCCTCGTCCTCACCCACGATCTGGTAGGTGGCCTCCTGCTCGGTATCCTCGTCGAGCACGGTCACCGTGGCGCCGAACTTGACCGTATCGCCCGACATCTTGGTGATATCGATGACCTGGGCCCGCGCGAGCTTGTCTTCCAGCTCCTGCACGCGACCTTCGATCCAGCCCTGGCGCTCCTTGGCGGCATGATACTCGGCATTCTCTGACAGATCGCCATGTTCACGCGCCTCCGAAATCGCCGCAATAACTGCGGGACGTTCGATGGTCTTCAGACGTTTCAGCTCTTCGTCGAGGGCAATCTGCCCGGCGACGGTCATCGGGATCTTGTTCATGCGACCACTTGAGTTCGGGAAAGAGGAGACACGCTAGCCTCCACTTGAAGGGCCATCAAGAGTAGGTCTGCAGCGCCTGCGGTTCAAGCGCGCCCTCATCAATTCTTCGCAGCGAGGCAATTGCCGCACGTGCAGCCGAAGCGGTGGTGTAGCAGGGGATGCGTGCTTCAAGGGCAGAGCGGCGAATCGAATAGCTGTCCAGATGCGACTGGCGGCCTTCCGTTGTATTGAAGATCAACTGGACTTCGCCATTCTTCATGGCGTCGACAATGTGCGGGCGCCCCTCGAAAACCTTGTTCACGCGCGTAACCGGGATGCCGGCCGCCTCGAAGGTCTTGGCCGTTCCGCCGGTCGCGAGGATGGTGAAGCCGAGCATTTTGAGCACGCGCACCGGTTCGACCATGGCGGCCTTGTCGCCCTCGCGCAGCGAGATGAAGACGGCGCCCTTGCGCGGCAGGGCAATGCCGGCCCCCAGTTCCGCCTTCGCAAACGCGGCCTCGAATGTCGTGTCGATCCCCATGACTTCGCCGGTCGAGCGCATTTCCGGTCCCAGGACCGGATCAACGCCCGGGAAGCGAGCCCACGGCATCACGGCTTCCTTGACCGAGATATGTTTCGGTGCCGGATCCTTCAGGCCGAATTCCTTGAGCGGGGTCCCGGCCATGACCTTGGCGGCGATCTTGGCAACCGGCTGGCCGATCGCCTTGGCCACGAAGGGCACGGTCCGCGAGGCGCGCGGATTGACTTCGAGCACGTAGATCTCGCCGTCCTTGACCGCGAACTGGACGTTCATCAGACCCTTGACGCCGATCGCCTTGGCCATCGCCACGGTCTCGGCTTTCAGCTCGGCGATCATCGCGTCAGACAGGTTGTAGGGCGGCAGGGAGCAGGCGCTGTCGCCGGAGTGGACGCCCGCCTCCTCGATATGCTGCATGACGCCGGCTACCCAGACATCGGTCCCGTCGCATATGGCGTCGACATCAATCTCGTCGGCGTCGGTGAGGTAGCGGTCGAGCAGGAGCGGGGATTTGCCGGAAACGTGGACAGCCTCGCGGATATAGCGTTCGAAGCTGTCCATCTCCCGGATGATTTCCATGGCCCGGCCGCCCAGGACATAGGACGGGCGCAGGACCAGCGGGAAGCCGAGCGCTTCGGCTGCCGAGCGGGCTTCCTCGTCCGACGAGGCAATTGCGTTCGGCGGTTGCTTGAGATCGAGTTTCTCGAGCAATTCCTTGAAGCGCTTGCGGTCTTCTGCGAGGTCGATCGCGTCGGGCGCGGTGCCGAGGATCGGCACGCCTTCGGCCTCCAGCTCGCTGGCCAGCTTCAGCGGGGTCTGGCCGCCATACTGGACGACCACGCCCAGCAGCGTGCCGTTCTCGCGCTCGGTCTCGATCAGCTCAAGCGTGTCCTCGATGGTCAGGGGTTCGAAGTAAAGACGGTCGGCGGTGTCGTAATCGGTCGAGACGGTTTCCGGGTTGCAGTTCACCATGATCGACTCGATGCCCATCTCGCCGAAGGCGAAGGCGGCATGGCAGCAGCAGTAATCGAACTCGATGCCCTGACCGATCCGGTTCGGTCCGCCACCGAGGATGATGGCTTTCTGCGCCGATGTGGGGTCGCTCTCGCAATCGGTCTGTCCGCCAAAGGCCGGCAGCTCGTAGGTCGAGTACATGTAGGGTGTCGCGGCGAAGAATTCGGCGGCACAGGTATCGACACGCTTGAAGACCGGGCGCACGCCGAGCGCCCGGCGTGCCTTGCGCACGGCGGCCTCTTCAACCTTGATCAGCTTGGCGAGGCGGGCATCCGAGAAGCCCTTGGCCTTGAGGTCGCGGAACGCCTCCGCGGTGTCCGGCAGGCCGAGGGTCGAGATGTCGTCCTCGGTGGTGATCAGTTCTTCGATCTGGCGCAGGAACCACGGTTCGTAGAGCGAGGCGCGCTCGACTTCCTCGACCGTGAGACCTTCCCGGAAGGCTTGGGCGATCACGCGCAGGCGATCCGGCGTCGCCAGGGCCAGCGCGGCTCGGACGGCCTGTTTGCGGGCTTCCAGGTCAACCGCGTCATCGACACCCGGAATCTCGATTTCGTCGAACCCGGTCAGACCGGTCTCCATCGAGCGCAGGGCTTTCTGCATGCTTTCCTGGAAAGTGCGGCCGATCGCCATGGCCTCGCCGACCGACTTCATCGAGGTCGAGAGCTTGGCTTCGGCACCCGGATATTTCTCGAAGGCAAAACGCGGGATCTTGGTGACGACGTAGTCGATCGTCGGTTCGAAGGCGGCCGGCGTGGCGCCATCGGTGATGTCATTGGCGATCTCGTCGAGGGTGTAACCGACGGCCAGTTTCGCAGCGACCTTGGCGATCGGGAAGCCGGTCGCCTTGGAGGCCAGCGCTGACGAGCGCGACACGCGCGGGTTCATCTCGATGACGACCATCCGCCCGTCCGCCGGATTGACCGCAAACTGGACGTTGGAGCCGCCCGTCTCGACGCCGATCTCGCGCAGAACGGCGATCGAGGCCGTCCGCATGATCTGGTATTCCTTGTCGGTCAGGGTGAGGGCGGGAGCGACGGTGATCGAGTCGCCCGTATGCACGCCCATCGGGTCCACATTCTCGATCGAGCACACGATGATGCAATTGTCCGCCTTGTCGCGGACGACCTCCATCTCGAATTCCTTCCAGCCGACAATCGATTCCTCGACCAGGATTTCATCGACCGGGGAGGCGTCGAGGCCGGTGCCGCAAATGTGGCGGTATTCCTCGACATTGTAGGCGATGCCGCCGCCGGTGCCGCCGAGCGTGAAGGAGGGGCGGATGATTGCTGGCAGGCCGATCTCGCTCATCACGGTTTCGGCTTCAGCCATCGAGTGGACCGTCCGCGAGCGCGGGCTCTCCAGACCGATCTTGTCCATCGCATCGCGGAAGCGCTCGCGGTTCTCGGCCTTGTCGATGACGTCGGCCTTGGCGCCGATCATCTCGACCCCGAACAGGTCGAGCACGCCGCGCTTGTCGAGCTCGAGGGCGCAGTTCAGCGCGGTCTGGCCGCCCATGGTCGGCAGCAGGGCGTCCGGGCGCTCCTTCTCGATCACCTTGGCGACCATTTCCGGCGTGATCGGCTCGATATAAGTCGCGTCCGCCAGTTCCGGATCGGTCATGATCGTGGCCGGGTTGGAATTGACCAGGATGACCCGGTAGCCTTCCGCCTTCAGCGCCTTGACCGCCTGTACACCCGAATAATCGAACTCGCAGGCCTGTCCGATGACGATGGGGCCGGCGCCGATGATCAGGATGGACTGGATGTCTGTGCGTTTGGGCATGGGCGTGGCCTTCTTTTCCATCCGCGGGCTGATTGCGCGCGCGCGCTCGAAGCGACCTTCCGGGGACGGAGTGTCGTGCGAGCGATCAGTTTTGGTGCTGAAGCGGGTAGGTATCGCGGAATCGGCACGATGGCGAGGGGTAAACTGTGTGAATTGGTGTTTTCCAGGCAATATCCTGAAATCACGGGGCAATCATGACCTTACAATTCACCCGGGCCGAGCGGCCGCCCGGGACCACCATCCGACGGCGCGGTGCCGACAACCGGACCGGGCGCGCGCGCCCGCCCCGCGTGAGGGTGGGGCAAGCGATCGTGCCAAACGCCTGTTTCCGCGACGGCTGGGGTTGGGTTGATCACGGTGACGCGTCCGATTGCCGACCCGGAACGATTCAACTATTGTGACGATAAATTCAAGTTAAACTTTAATTCACAACAGGTGGGCCATGCCGCAAAGCGATGCCGAAATTCCGAGTTCCGACCGACATATCCGAAGTTTGAGCCGGGCGCTGGCCTGGGCAATCAGCTTTCTCGCCATTCTCCTGCCGGTACTGGTCTGGGCGCTCTGGCTGTTTCCCGAAACGCTCGGGACAACAAGGGATCCGGCGCCCGGCAATGGCTTCGGCGGTGGTGATCTGTCCTGGTTTGTCTGGCCGCTGCGGCTGGGCGCGGTTGGCATCGCCTCGATCGGGCTGGCGATCACGGTTTACGGCTTCTGGAACCTGCGGACGCTTTTTCAGGAGGCCGCACGTGGCGCCTATTTCTCCGCCGCGGCGGTGGTCGGCTTTCGCCAGTTCGCGCTGGCCAGTTTTGTCGGGGCCATCTGGTCGCCGATGGAGCATACCGTGATGGGCGTCTACCTCTCGGTGAGCAATCCCAATGTTCCCAATGCGGTCGAGATATCGTTGGGCTCTCCGGACATCGAAGCCATTGGTGCGGCGCTGTTGTTCTTCCTGATTGCCTTCATCCTGGCCGAGGGCCGCAAACGGCATGAAGAGCTGGAGTTGATCCTGTGAGCGCTGGTGCGGACGTCGCGGGCGAGATCATCGTCCATCTCGACGTGATGCTGGCGCAGCGCAAGGTTCGCTCGAAGGACCTGGCGGACCGGATCGGCCTGTCGGAACAGGCGCTGTCCATGATCAAGACCGGCAAGATCAAGGGCATCCGCTTTTCCACCCTGATCGCGATCTGTGACGCGCTGGCGTGTCAGCCCGGGGACCTGTTCGAATTCAGGCGGTTGCCGGACTAGAGTTTTCCACCCAGAGCCGCGAATTCTCGCCGCATGTTGGCGCGGGCCTTGTCGCCGAGTTCCGTCTCGAACCGGTCTGTCAGAAAAGTACGGTCCGCCGCCTGCGCGTCCTTCAGAAAGGCGCGGCGGCCCTGTCGGTAGAGCAGCCCGGGTGCCCAGCCATATTCCTTCCGAACGCCAGTGGCATATCGGTCATAGACATCGCTCGGGGCACCAAGGATCGAATAGTCGACGTCGAGAAATAGCGCATCATCTTCGTCCTGCCCGCCATCCTGATGGCTGGCCGTAGCCCGGATCAGCGCATCGACCCGTCCGACCAGGTCAGGAGCGGCTCCAAGCCCGGGCAATTCCATGCTCGCCCGGTCTGCACTCCTGGCTTCATTATCCTTGCGATGCGTGTCGTAGAGGATGTCGTGATACCAGGCGGCCATCCACACCCGGGCCGGCTCGGTCAGCATGTCGTGCAGCTTGTCGAGCCGGTCGAAGATATAGATCAGATGCGACAGGCCATGATAGCGGCGATGGGGTTCGCTGTAGGCGGACAGTATGCCGGCGATTTCGGTGTCGCCCGGCTTCCAGCCGAGTTCTTTCGTTTGCGCGTTCCAGCGCTCATGTAGCGCGCGAGCAAGATCAGGCATCAATCAGCTCCAGATCACGCCACAGCATCGGCTGGATATCCGCCCGTGTGCCCGTCACCCGATCTCCAACCAGCCAATGGGCGCGTTCGTGGAGGAGGGGGATGACGGCCATCTGGTCGTGTAGCCGCTGCATGGCCGCCAGGTAGAGCTGCGCCCGCGCGGCCGGGTCATTCTGGCGCCGGGCGGCGGCCATCAGATCGGCGAAGCTGGTGTCGTCCCAGTTGAAATTGGCGGCAAACCCGTCGGGCGCGAACGGGTCGAGCATGAAAAACGGATCAGATTTCAGGCCCCGGTTGAAGCTGGCAATGGCGATGTCGAAATCGCCGGCATCGACGGCCTGGTAGAGATCGGTGGGATAGCTGACGAGCAGCTCGCTCTCAATGCCGATCCAGGCCCAGTCGTCAGCTATGGCCACGGCGAGCCGTTCGCCTTCCCCGGTTGTGGTGCGGATTTGCAGCGGGCGGTCGATCCGGTCGTCCAGGGGTGTCGCCGCCGGCTCGGTCCCCGCTCGCCCGGGCAGGACCGAGAAAGCCGCCATGGCGGTATCGGCGTAGAATTCATGCGCCAGGAAGGACCGGTCTATGGCCTGCGACAGACGGCGTCGGACGGCCACGCGGCCAAGCGGTTCACGCGCATGATTGACCTTGAGATAGCGCAGGATCGGCGCGTCGAAACTCTGGAATTGCTCCCCCAATCGCTCGCGCCAGAAGCCGATCTGGTTCGCGGGCGGACGATCGGCAAGGTCGTAATCGCCGGCCCGGAACAGGCGCATCCGGGTGGCGTCCTCGCGGACGCTGTCGACGCGGATGGCGGGAATGGCGACCCGGGCGGCGTTGTAATAATTCGGGTTCCGGACCAGGTCGAGGCTCATCTGGCTTTCCGCGCCGACCGTGTAAGCCCCTGCCGTCACGATGTTCTCGGGCCGGATCCAGTCCAGGCCGACGCGCGCGATGACATGGCGCGGGAAGGGGTAGGATTCGCGCATCAGGGTCGGGAAGAGGCCCAGCGGGGTTTCCAGCCGGAATTCCACCGTGCGGTCATCGAGCGCGGTCACGCCCAGCTGATCCGGCGACATCTCACCGGCATGGATGGCGCGGGCATTGGTGACCGCATAAAAATCGCCCAGCACGGCAAAACTCTGGGACGGGTCGACGATGCGCCGCGCCGACCAGGCGACATCCTCCGCCGTCAGGGGATGACCGTCCGACCAGGTGAGGCCCTCGCGCAGGCGGAAGGTCCAGACCAGGCCGCGTTCGTCCACCGACCAGTGCTCGGCGAGGCCGGGCGCGAGTGCGCCATCGGGTCCGTACTCAGTCAGTCCGGCATGGATCTGCTTGTAGATGAGCGCCGCCGCCGCGAACTCGCCGCGCGCCGGATCGAGACTGTCCGGCAGGCCGGTCGTCGCCACGCGCAGGAGACCGGCTGGCGGGCCGGACCGCCCACAGGCAGTGAGCGTTGTGGCGGCAGAGGCGGCGAGCAGGGTGCGTCGGTTCAACATGCCGCCATGATGGCGTGATTTGTGGCGGTTGTGTCCAGCAAAAGTGCGAGTGTTACTTCGAAAAGCGGCGCGCGGCGCAGACCCCGCCATAGGCCATTTGCCATCAAGTGATGTATGGGCGATCTTGCGCTTTGCGCCAGCCGTTCACTGAGACGGGTATCGCGGCGTTGAGGTCTCTTACGCCTCAACCTGCCCCTTCAGCGCACCCACAAAGCGGTCGAACACGCCGAAGCTGTCCTGCGGACCGGGGCTGGCTTCGGGGTGGTGCTGGACCGCCCAGACCGGCTTGTCGGTCAGCTTGAAGCCGGAGTTGGAGCCGTCGAACAGCGAGACATGGGTCTCGACGGCATTCGCGGGCAGGGTCGCGCCATCGACAGCAAAGCCGTGATTCATCGACACGATTTCGACCTGGCCGGTCTCGTGATTCTTGACCGGGTGATTGGCGCCGTGATGGCCCTGGGCCATCTTCGCCGTCTTGGCACCGATGGCGAGGGCGAGCATCTGGTGACCGAGGCAGATGCCCAGTGTCGGGATGCCGGCCTCGATGACGGCCTTGATGGTCGGCAGGGCGTATTTGCCGGTCTCGGCCGGATCGCCCGGGCCGTTCGAGACGACGACGCCGTCCGGGTTCAGCGCCCTGATCTCGTCGATCGACGCCTTGCCCGGCAGCACGGCGACGCGCGCTCCCGCGCCCGTCAGCAGGCGCAGGATGTTGGCCTTCACGCCATAGTCGAGCACGACCACGCGCGGACCGGTTTCCGGCCCGACAGCATAGCCTTTGCCCAGCGTCCAGTTGCCTTCATGCCATTCATCGGTCGTGGTCCGCGAGACATCGGCCGCCAGCTCGCGACCTTCCATGGTCGGCGCTGCCGCGGCCGCGGCCTTGAGGGCGTCGATGTCGAGATTGCCGGCCGGGTCATGCGCGATGGCGCACATCTGCATGCCGTGCTCGCGGATCTTGCGGGTGAGGGCACGGGTATCGATGCCGGTGAGGGCGACAATCCCGCGAGTGCGCAGCCATTCCTCGAAGGTCTGCTCGGCGCGCCAGCTGGCCGGCGGCGTGATACGGGCGCGGCTGATCATGCCGACCGCGGCCTTGCGGGCCGGTGCCGAGGCGGCTTCCTCGTCCTCGGCATTGGCGCCGACATTGCCGACATGCGGGAAGGTGAAGCAGACGACCTGTCCGGCATAGGAGGGATCAGCCAGGACTTCTTGGTGACCGGTCATCGCGGTGTTGAAGCAGACCTCGCCCAGCGCCATGCCGGATGCGCCCGTGCCGTGGCCGAGAAAGACGGTGCCGTCGGCAAGCGCCAGCGCGCCGGTCGGTGTGAGGGTCGGCGTGGACGTCATGGCTTCATCTCCGAGGTCTGGCGGGGCGCCGACGGTGCAACCGGAATCGGTCACTCACGAGGCGCGGGTAAACGGGCGCTCTGCTAGTCTCTAACCGGGATCGGGTCAATAGGACAGCGGTGAGGCCGGGCGGCTTCCGCGAGTGCTGCGAGCCTCCCGCCCGCAGTCCGGCAAGCGGCGCCCGAACGGTCCCGATTCCAAGGGGGGCACCGACTGCCTTTCGCCGGGCGTCTCGGCGCAAGTCTGGGGATTCGCGACAGAAATGGACCCGGCGTGCAAATGATGACAGGGGTGGTGCGGCGAATTTGCAAACCCGGTCATCGCCAGTCGTCCATATTCGGGCTTGATTCTTTGCCGCCGACGGAATAATTCCCGCTCCCTCGTTTCGGAGGCGCAAGTCTCAAGCGTGAGTTGCCACAAACAAAAGGCCCCGCATTGTTCGAAACAATTGGCACGTCATTGCGTGCACAGGAAAAGTTCTTCACACCGGAGATCTCTTCAGGATTCGCCGCTGACGGCGCCCGGATAGGTTTGGTTGTCAAAATGTCGCTTCGTGAACGCATCACCACGGATATGAAAACGGCCATGAAGGCCCAGGACAAGGCGCGTCTGTCGACGCTTCGCCTGATCTCGGCTGCCATCAAGGACCGTGATATTGCCGCTCGCGCGGAAGACCGCTGCGCCGGCTGCGAGGATACCGAAATCATGACCCTGCTCACCAAGTTGGTGAAGCAGCGCGAGGAAAGCGCCGTGACCTATGAGAAGGCCGGCCGTCTTGATCTCGCCGAGGCCGAGCGCTCGGAAGCCGAGATTGTGCGCGAATTCCTGCCCAAGCCCATGGATGACGGCGAGATCGAAACCGCCGCCCAGACGGTTGTCAGTGAGCTCGACGCCAGCGGGCTGAAGGATATGGGGCGCTGCATGGGCGAGCTCAAAACCCGCTATGCCGGCCGCATGGACTTCGCCAAGGCCGGCGCCAAGGTGAAAGACCTGCTCGCTTCGGCCTGACGCCCGTCCGACAACGCCGCAAACCGGCCTGTTGACCCAGTCTTTGATTGCGGGCCCGTTCGGCCTCTGCTTTGCTCTGCGAAGCAGGGGGAGTGGACATGTTCGCATCAAAGCTGATCGGGGCAATCCGGGTCTCGTCGTTCGCGGGGAGCATCGGCCTGGCAGCCTTGCTGGCTGTTCCTGCCTGGGCGCAGCCTCTCCCCGGTTTCGACGATGATGACGAGCTGCGCGCCTTTCTGGCCGAGCTCGACGAGACGGGCGAGGTCGAGGACTGGCTGGTTTCCGGCGCCTACCCGCCCCCGCCTCCGCCGCCCCCACCGCCCCCTCCGCCACCGCCTGGCGGAGCCAGTATGCCGGCGCCAACCGCCAGTCCGTCGGATGTTCTCGCGGTCACCGCGTCGCGGATCGACAATCCTGACATCACCAATGTGCAGGTTGCCGGGGTCGATGAGGGCGGGATCGTCAAGGTCGCCGGTGATTACCTGATCGTGCTGCGCCGCGGGCGCCTGTTCACGATCTCGACCGCCGATGACGGTCTGGCCGCGATTGATCAGATCGACGCCTTCCCGCCCGGCGGGGAGGGCTCGGGCGGCTGGTATGACGAGATGATCGTGTCCGGCGATCTGATCGTGATCATCGGATACAGCTATCAATACGAAGCCACCGAAATCAGTCGGTTCCGACTGGGGGCCGACGGCCAGCTTTCGCATCTGGACACTCACCACATGCGCTCGGATGACTATTACAGCTCGCGCAATTACGCCTCGCGACTGATCGGCAACCAGCTGATCACCTATGCGCCTCTGGCGTTTGACGATTATTGGGGCGACGACCCGCTGGACAGTCTGCCGGCGCTCAGCCGCTGGGCACCGGGCCAGGAAGAACCGGCCTTTCACCGCATCGCCCAGGCCAGCGATGTCTACATCCCGGCGCCAATGAAGGCGCGCGGGGCACAGGCCGTCTCCGGCATGCATGTGGTGACCCGCTGCGACCTCGCCTCCGACGATCTCGATTGCGGGGTGACCGTTGTCCTCGGGCCGATGGGGCGCAGCTTCTTTGTCTCCCGCAATGCGACCTATGTCTGGGTCACGCCGGGCTGGTTCGAGCGCGACGGGGAGAGCTATCTGTACCGTATCCCGCTGGATGGCTCGGCACCCAGCGTCGCCCAGGTCGAGGGGGCTCCGCTCGACCAGTTCTCCTTTCATGCCAATGAGGCGGCCAGTCGCCTCGATATTCTCGTCCTGCCGGACGGCAATGGCGACGGCATGTGGGCGGCCGAGTTCGCGACCGGTCGTCCGGCGCTCCTGCGGCTGCCGACCACCCGCTTCGGGGATGGCAGCCAAGCGGTGACGCCCTCGGACTATCAATTCCTTCCGGTCGCCGAACGCGCCCGGATCGTCCGCAATCGCCATGTTGGTGACACCCTGCTGGTGGGGCTGAACGAGCGGGTGGACGGCGCAACGCAGAATCTGGCGCTGGCTGTGCCGCTTGAGGGCGGCGCGGCAACCCGCTTGGGGCTCGAGGATCCGGTGTCGCGGATCGAGGTGATCGGGCGTGACGGGCTGATTGTCACCCAGGGCGAGGACACGAGCTTTGTCACCGTGTCGCTGGACGGCGACGCGCCAATGATCGCGGACCGGTTCGTGCTCGAAGACACCGCGGAGTCGGAAAGCCGCAGCCATGCCTTCTTCTTCCGACCCGGCGGCGCTGACGGGGACGGGCTGGCCGCCCTGCCGCTCCTCGGTAGCGATGATCGCGAGGCGGACATGGTTTTCCTGCAGCGGGAGCAGGGCAGCTTCTCGCGAATCGGTCGCTTGCAGGCGCGGGCCCGTCCCGGGCTGGATGACGACTGTGTCGCCTCCTGCACGGACTGGTATGGCAATGCCCGTCCCATCTTCCTGCGTGACCGCATCCTGGCCCTGCTGGGCTATGAAATCGTTGAGGGTGTTCTGGGAGAGAAACGGGTCGAGGAAATCGGCCGGGTCAATTTCACGCCCGGACCGCGCAAGGATTGAGCCGGCGCGGGCCGGTGCCTGAGCGAATAAATCGACCAGCGGACAAATAAGGTGCATCATGTCCGCTTGGGTTTTTGCGGGCGGAGTTGTGCTTTTCCATGCGTCTCAATGAGGACTTCATCGACGAGATCAAGGCGCGAGTGCGCCCGTCGGACCTCATTGGCCGCAGCGTCGCGCTGAAGCGCCAGGGCCGCGAATTCGTTGGCCTGTCGCCTTTCAAGAAAGAGCGCTCGCCCTCGTTTTTCGTCAATGATGACAAACGCTTCTATCATTGCTTCGCCTCCGGCAAGCATGGCGACATCTTTACCTGGCTGGAAGAGATGGAGGGGCTCTCCTTCATGGAAGCCGCCGAGCGTCTGGCCGGCGAGGCCGGTCTGCGCCTGCCCGAGCCCGATCCGGAGAGCCAGCAGAAGACCCAGCACCGCAAATCGCTCGTTGAGTGGATGGAGAGCGCCCAGACTTTCTTCCTGAGGGCGCTGCGCTCACCGGCCGCCGAGGAGGCTCGTCGCTATCTCAAATCGCGCGGGCTGACCGGCGAGGATTGTGTGCGCTTCGGCATCGGCTATGCGCCGGAAAGCCGGACCGCGCTGAAGGACGAACTGGTCACCGCCGGTGCGCCGGTGGCCGATCTCGTCGAGTGCGGCCTCTTGATCGAGCCGGACAATGGCTCACCCTATGACCGCTTCCGCGACCGGATCACCTTTCCGATCCACGATCCGCGCAATCGCCTGGTCGGCTTTGGTGGTCGGGCCTTGTCGAAGGAGGCGCGGGCGAAATATCTCAATTCGCCGGAGACCCCGATCTTCCACAAGGGCTCGCTGCTCTATCGCTATCCCGAGGCGCGCAAGGCGGCCTCTGATCCCAAGCAGGACATCCGTGGCCTGATCGTCACCGAAGGCTATCTCGACGCGATCGCGCTCGCCCGCGCCGGGCTGGAGCACGGCGTTGCGCCGCTCGGCACTGCAGTCACCGAGGAGCAGATCCAGCTGCTCTGGCGGGCCGGCGGTGAGCCGGTCATGTGCCTCGACGGCGACAGCGCCGGGCGGGCGGCTGCCTTCAAGGCCGCAGACCGTGCCCTGCCGCTGCTGCAGCCGGGCAAGACCATGCGCTTTGCCTTCATGCCCGACGGCAAGGACCCGGACGACATCCTCCGCGAAGAGGGAGCCAACGCCCTGCGCGCTGTGTTCCGCGAGACCCGCTCGCTCGCCGACCTGATCTGGGAGCGCGAGGTTCTGCTCGAGCCGCTCGACGATCCCGATCGCCGGGCCGGCTTCCGGCGCCGGATTCGGGCCCTGGTCTCACAGATTGCCGACAGCGATATCCGCGAGGAGTACAAGCGCGAGTTCGATCAGCGCATGGATGCGCTTTTTGGCGCCCGTCCGCAGTCCGGGCAGCGCGGATCGCGTGGGCCGTGGCGCCCGGGCAAGGGTGTGCCGCTGGGGGCGACGGCTGAGCTCCGCAACAAGCAGTCACGGCGCTCCGATCCGACCTCCCGGCTGGGCCATCTCCTGCTCGTGGCGGCCATCGAATACCCTGAAATCGCCGCGTCGCAGGTCGAGACGCTGGCGCTTTTGCGGTTGGGACCGCTTGACACTCTGCGCGACGCCGTTCTAGACGCGTGCTCTTCTGGGCAGTTTGTGCAGACCGACACGCTAAGGGCCGAATTGGCCGACGCCGGATATGCGGCAGAGATTAAGCGGTTGGACGGTGAGCGCAGACCCATGCGGGCGGAACTGGGCGGTATGGAGGCGTCTCCAGAGGTGAGGGCGGAAGCTTGGAAGCGGCTCGCTCATGCCTATATGGAACGAAGCGATGCACAGACACGTCGTGATGAGGCGCGGGCCCGTCTGGACGAAGAACTCAAGCAGGCGGATTCGGAACGCTTTCGGCAGGTGGTAGATGCCTACCGGTTCGAAAGCTCTCGTTCCGAATCCTCCTGATGCGTATAATTCGAATTGCGCGCCCCAGGGCGGCGCGACAAGGGACGAATAAATGAGCAAATCGGCTGAAGCCAACGACGCTGCAGAAAACTCGGATGGTCCGCTCCTGGACCTGACGGACCAGTCCGTCAAGAATATGGTGAAGACCGCCAAGAAGCGCGGTTACGTCACCCATGACGAGCTCAATGCGGTGCTGCCGAGCGAGGAGTTCTCGTCCGAGCAGATCGAGGACGTGCTCGCCCAGCTTTCCGAAATGGGTATCAATGTTGTCGACAATGATGCCGAGGTCGATGACGACGCTGCCGAGACGCCGAAATCGGCCAAGGGCGCTGCGTCATCCGATGATGATGACGAGGATGACGAGGAAGAGGAGAGCGACAGCCGTGCCGTGGCCGGCGCCTCCAAGACCGCCATTACCGGTCTCAACACTCCCAGCTCTGCCGACCGCACCGACGACCCGGTCCGCATGTATCTGCGCGAGATGGGCTCGGTCGAGCTGTTGTCGCGCGAAGGCGAGATCGCCATCGCCAAACGCATCGAGGCCGGTCGCAATGCGATGATCCGCGGCCTCTGCGAAAGCCCGCTGACCTTCGAAGCCATCATGGTTTGGCGCGACGAGCTGCAGGAAGGCGAAGTCCTCCTGCGCGACATCATCGACCTCGACGCGACCTATGGCGGCCAGCAGGCCGAGGCCGCCGAAGAGGGGGATGAGGACGGCGAAGGTACGGGTGAAGGCGAGACGCCGACCCCGGCCGGTGATGCCTCCGCCAAGCCGAAATCCGATGATGACGAGGATGACGACGAGAAATCCGAGAAGTCCGGTGATGACGAAGACGGTGAAACGTCTTCGGACGACGATGATGACGACGATGATGATGACGGCGCGTCGCTGTCCCTGTCGGCGATGGAAGCGGAGCTGCGCGAAGGCGTGATGGAGACACTCGACTCCATCGCCACCGACTTCGCGGCCTTCCGCAAGCTGCAGGACAAGCTGGTCTCGGCCCGTATCGGCGGCAAGGACCTGACCAAGCAGAGCCGCGAGAAATACGAAGGCCTGCAAAACGCCATCGTGACCAACCTCAACACGATGCACCTGAACAATGCGCGGATCGAGGCGCTCGTCGAGCAGCTCTATGCCATCAACAAGGAACGCATGGCGCTGGAAGGCAAGCTGCTGCGCATGGCCGACGCCCATGGCGTGCCGCGGGCGCAGTTCATGGATAGTTACTTCGGTAACGAACTGAATCCGGAATGGCCGTCTTCCATGGCGTCAACGTCGAAGGCCTGGGCCCGCTTCATCGACCGTGAAGCGGTCGACGCCGGCAAGATCCGCGATGACCTCGCCGATCTGACCCAGCGCGCCGGCGTGCCGATCGAGGATCTGCGCCGTATCGTCCGCACCGTCCAGAAGGGCGAGCGCGAGGCGCGTGTGGCGAAGAAGGAAATGGTCGAGGCCAACCTGCGTCTCGTCATCTCGATCGCCAAAAAATACACCAATCGCGGCCTGCAATTCCTGGATCTGATCCAGGAAGGCAATATCGGCCTGATGAAGGCCGTCGATAAGTTCGAATATCGCCGCGGCTACAAGTTCTCGACCTATGCCACCTGGTGGATCCGGCAGGCGATCACCCGCTCGATCGCCGACCAGGCGCGGACCATCCGTATCCCGGTGCACATGATCGAGACGATCAACAAGATCGTCCGCACCAGCCGCCAGATGCTGCACGAGATCGGCCGCGAGCCGACCCCGGAAGAGCTGGCCGAGAAGCTCGCCATGCCGCTGGAAAAAGTGCGCAAGGTGATGAAGATCGCCAAGGAGCCAATCTCCCTGGAAACGCCGATCGGCGACGAGGAAGACAGCCATCTGGGCGATTTCATCGAGGACAAGAATGCCGTCCTGCCGATCGACGCCGCCATCCAGGCCAATCTGCGCGAGACCACGACCCGTGTCCTCGCCAGCCTGACCCCGCGTGAGGAACGTGTCCTGCGCATGCGCTTTGGCATCGGCATGAATACCGACCACACGCTGGAAGAAGTCGGTCAGCAGTTCTCGGTCACCCGCGAACGCATCCGTCAGATCGAAGCCAAGGCCCTGCGCAAGCTGAAGCATCCGAGCCGGTCGCGGAAGCTGCGGAGCTTTTTGGACAACTGACGTCGCCCGTCGTCCCGGACTTGCTCCGGGCCGGGATTGTCGAAAAGGCCGGGCCCCGTGTCCGGCCTTTTTCGTTGGGAGGTCCGGTTCAGTCGACATGCGGACGCCGTGAGGCTAGGATTTCCGGCATGAATGCCAAATACCGTACGCTCGAAGTCGACGCTGCAACCGCGGACCTTTTGAAGGCCCGGGCTGCGGCGCGCAAGCTGACGGTTGCCGAACTCCTTGCCGACCTGGCCGCCAACGAGGCCGGTCTGCCGACCGAACTCGCAGCCCAGCGCGCGCTCGGCACCGGGGCGTGGGCTCCCGAAGTGCTGGAAGAGGATCAGAGACGGCTTGCGGGGTTCCGCGAAAATCGCCTCGGCGTGCCATGGGACGAAGCGCGGGCCTGGCTGGAAGGCTGGGGCAAGGTCGATGAGGGGCCGCCCCCCGTCAGGAAGATTTGAAGCTTGTTCTTTCATCCGAGGCGCTTGGGGATTTTGAGCGTCTGCGGGTCTTTCTGGCCAATCACAATCCTCATGCTTCGATCCGCGCCGCCGAAGCTATTATCTATGCGGCCGAGACGCTTCTGGATTTTCCTCAGCGGCGCGCCGTCCCAGGCGCATGGTGCCCGTGAGTTGCTGGTTCCATTCGGGTCCGGTGCGTATTTGATACGCTATGCGATCGTCGACGAGAGCGACGAACTCATCATCCTGCTCCTTTGGCACAGCCGCGAGGATCGAGGTCAATAATGCCCCTCACCACACTAACCCTCCAGACCACCGGCCCTGGCCTTTACGACTTCACGCGCGACGTCAAAAAGTTCGTGTCCGAACAAAACCCCGCCGATGCACTCCTGACCGTCTTCGTGCGCCACACATCCTGCTCGCTCACCATCCAGGAAAACGCCGATCCGGATGTGCAGCGCGATCTCAATGAATTCTTCCGGCGGCTGGTGCCAGATGGCGATGATCCGTCAATGTCGTGGCTGTTACACACGGCGGAAGGTCCGGACGACATGCCAGCGCATATCAAGGCAGCACTGACCCAGACCTCGATCGGAATACCGGTCGCGCATGGCCAGCCATTACTTGGAACCTGGCAGGGTCTCTACCTCTTTGAACACCGTAAGCGGCCGCATCGTCGCGAAATTGTCCTGCATCTGACGGGCTGACAGCGAGCGAGCCGAGGGATCCTATCCGGCTTCCTCGCCGCCGATCAGCCGTTCATAGCTGTCGACCAGCGCGACATAGGGCGGCACCGGCGTGTTCTGGATGCCGGCGCCGGTATCAATCGCCATCTTGATCTCGAAATGCAGATGGATGGTCGTCGCTGTATCGCCGAACTCATTCGAAACATAGCCGATCCGTTCACCGCGCGAGACCGTGTCGCCGGGTTCGACAAGCAGCGTGTCCTTGTCGAGATGGAGATAGGTGTAGCGCACGCCGTCATCGGTCATCAGCCGGACCGAATAAGTGCCGATCGACGTGATCGTGCCATCGTCGACGGCGACGGCCCAATGGACATCGTCCTGGCAGCTGGCCGGGCGGATGTCCTGGCCCTGGTGGCCGACCCCGGCCGGGCACATCGGCGTGCCATAGCCGCGCGTCTCACAGAAATTGTCACGCCAGGCATAGGCGTAATTGGCCGCATTGCACTGCCCGCCCGCCGGCCCGAGATAGCCGCCATAATTGTAGACCTGGCTATTGGCATAGGCTTGGCCCGCCTCCATCGGGAAGCGAAGGCCTGGTGCGTAGTTGATCTGGACGGTTTGGCCGGTGCCGGAGTCCTCGATCAGATCGCCGGGCGGCATGTAGCTGAAGATGTCCCCCGCCGCATCGACCGGATCCGCGGGTGGCAGCGCCTCTGGCTCAGCCGCATCGGCTTCAAGCGTCTCTGGCTCGGCCTCTTCAGGTGCCGGCTCATCGGGGCTGTCCTCGAGCGCTTCGTCCACGGCCGGCTGATCGGGCAGCCCGGACGGCGCGTCCATGGGCCACCAGATCATGGCGGCGATGCCGGCGACCGCGACGGCGGCCGCAAGGGTCAGCTCGACATCGCGTGACATCACTGGCCTCCCGTGTCTGGCGTGCCGGCCGCGATGATCAGAGAGTCCGCAAGGTTGCGGACATAGGCGTCATTGCCGCAACGCGGATCGGCCTCCGGGCGGTCGCACTCCACGGTGATGGAGTAGGCGGCGCCATAGCGATTGAAGCTCAGCTCGCGCCCGTATTCGGTGGCGCTGATGCGGTAGCCGTCACCACCGGTCGCGTTCAGGCGGCGGGTGCTGAGCGGGTCCGGCGTGCGGGCATGGGCCAGCCGGGTGCCGAAGACCTCGATTGTGAGGCCGGGCCCCGAGATTGACAGGGTGTAGAAATCCGGCCGCGGGAACAGCAGGACGCGGGCATTGCCATCGAGGCCCAGCGCGGCGGTGCCCGGGATCAGGACCGGCAGGTTGGTGGAGCTGATGTCGGCCGCTTCCGGATTGCCGGGGCGGACAAAGGGCAGGGCGGTCTGGTTCACAAGAGCCAGGCTCGAGGGTCGCTGAAAGGTGCGGGCCTGTTGCTGTATGTCTTCCGCGACCTGGCCCCAGTTGATCGCCATTGCGACCGGTGCATCCGGTCGCGGTTCCGGCCGGGCAGGCTGGGCAACAAGCTGGTTCAAGCGGGCGGTGTCGAGCCGCGACGGCAGGGGCTGGCCGGCGGGTTGCGGTACAGGTTGAGGCTGCTGCGCCGAGGACGCCGCGCTGGCCAGCAGCATGGCTGCGACCGGTGCCATCAAGGTCAATCGGGATGCCATCATCATCTCCCCACGGGCAAAGCGTATACACGGTTTTTGCACGCGCTGCATGAACCTTCGATGAGGCAGTGCAACATGACCCCGTTCGTCGCGGGCCAGACGACGCCAGCATCCAACACCGATGTGACCGCCCCATACGGCGGGCAGGCGTTGAATTCCGACGCGTCTGCTCGTATGTGCAGCGCAAGATGTTGTTGTTGGAGCCGCGCGATGCGCCTCACCATGATGAAATGCAAACTGCACCGGGCCGTGGTGACCCAGGCCGACCTTCACTATGAGGGCTCGATCTCGATCGACCGCGATTTTCTCGAGGCCGCCGGGCTTCTGCCCAATGAGCAGGTCGACGTACTCAACATCAATAATGGCGAGCGTTTCACCACCTACGCCATCGAGGCGCCGCGCGGCAGCCGCACCTTCGGCATCAATGGCGCAGCGGCCCGTCTGGCCCAGGTTGGCGACCGCATCATCGTGGTCGCCTATGCCCAGATGGAGGCGGCCGAGGCCGAGCAGCATGACCCGGCTGTGGTCCTCTTTGACGAGCACAACCAGGTCATTGCCAAGCCCAAGGCAGCCTGATCAGGCCTATTGGGTGATGCAGAAGTCGGCGCTGACTGTGGCGGTCAGGGTGAGTTCGCCGGCGGCGATCGGTGTCGAGGCGCTGTCATCCATGCTCATCATGCGCGCTTCATAGACCGGTTGCGGGCGATAGCTGCTCTCGCCCATGCGGCGGATCCCGCACAGTTCGAACCCGGCCGCGTCGGCAAACAGGCTGGCCTTGCTCAGTAGGGCGGCGATCGCGCTGCGGCGAGCCGCATTGAGAGCGTCGTCGGTGTCCTCGGCGCCAAAGGTCACGCCATCGATATTATTGGCCCCGGCCGACACCATGGCATCGATCACCTGACCAACGCGATCAGTGTCGCGCACCTTGGCGGAGACCTGGTTGCGGGCCTCATAGCCGATAATGGTCAGTTCGATCTGGTTGGGTTGGCGGCGGTCGGAATAGACCGGCGAGACCGAGAGCTGGGCGGTCTGCATGTCGTCGGCCGCGACGCCGGCCCGGCGCAGCGCCGTGAACACCGTGCTCATCGCCTCCGCATTGGCGCGAACCGCGGCCTGGGCGGTATCGGCCCGGCTCACCACACCAGAGGAGACCATCGCATACTCCGGTGCGATCTGTACGGTCGCGCTTTCGGACAGGGACAGGGTCGGCTCGCTTTCGCCGGTCTGGGCGAAGGCAGGGACGCAAAGCGTGGCGGCGAGGGCCGTCGATGTGATCAGGGCGCGTAACATGGGAAGACTCCGGGGGTTGCGAACCGGTCAGCGGCTCACGCCGTCCGACCGTTTCAAGTGACCCTCACCCTATCACGTTTCGAGCTGACAGCAGCCTGAACGCGTATGATCGATTTCTGCCATCATGATGTCAGCGCTGTAACATGACCTGCCAACCCGTCTTGGCGTGACCGCCAAGAGCCAGTATCGATGAGGCACGCTTTGACAGCGGGGCCTGTAGCTCAATTGGTTAGAGCCGGCGGCTCATAACCGCTTGGTTGGGGGTTCGAGTCCCTCCGGGCCCACCATTTTCTCGATCTCACGGCAGTCCGCTTCGCGGACGCCTCCGATGGGGCGGCCTGACCGGCCGACGCGCAGTCGCGCTTGCGAACCCTGCGGGTTCGAACTCAGTTCTCTCGGCTCCATCATTTTCTCGATCTCACGGCAGTCCGCTTCGCGGACGCCTCCGATGGGGCGGCCTGACCGGCCGACGCGCAGTCGCGCTTGCGAACCCTGCGGGTTCGAACTCAGTTCTCTCGGCTCCACCATTTTCTCGATCTCACGGCAGTCCGCTTCGCGGACGCCTCCGATGGGGCGGCCTGACCGGCCGACGCGCAGTCGCGCTTGCGAACCCTGCGGGTTCGAACTCAGTGCTCTCGGCTCCACCATTTTCTCGATCTCACGGCAGTCCGCTTCGCGGACGCCTCCGATGGGGCAGACCACATCCAGCGGGTATTTGGAAAGAGCTTACACCAGTCAGTCGTACTACTCGTCTTGGTCCCGTCGGACCTTAATCTCATAGCCTTGTGTTTTTCCAAGGCTGATCCAAGCACGCTTGCCTTCTTTCACATCCTGCAGACGCTTATTGGCCCTGCTTTCAGGCTGGTGTGTCTTTCTGAAAAGGTGGTTGAAGATTGAAAACATGAGCAACGTCAGAGGGAATTTTGAAGGGATGGCGATCAGTCTTGCCTAACCCAAGCTCAGCCCTTGGGGCTTGAAGCCACCAAGATTGATAGCATCGAACATACCGAGGGCATTTGAGAACAAGCTGATTTGCGCAAACAGGGTATTCGTTTGTGTTTGCATCATCGCCTGAGCCAGTTGCTCGCGCACTTCACCTGCAGCCCGTAACGCACCAAGGCGATCAATATCTTTGTTAACCAGTCGGGCTGTAGCGGTGTCGATCGCATCCACCATGCGTTGCTGAAACTGCGCTTTCAGCTCCATTGTCCGGGCAGCGCGGCCAATCGACGCCTGTGCCGCTAAAACGTTTTCGAGGTAGGATTCGTAATATCCGCTGGCACCATCCCAGTCCTTAACCCAACCGCCAATGCCACCTTTGGTATTCTGATGCATCTCGGCAATTTCAGATTCGCTTAATGCTTCATCGAAAAGCGCGAAATGCCCAATTTTGCCTTGATAATTGACTGATGGAGCGGCCGCAAATCCAGACGGACTTCCAATATTGACTCTAATGTTATTCCCGGGGCCATAGACGCCGTAATACGGGCCGGTAGCAGTCCCATATTTTTCGCCATTGAGGTAGCCGTCTATCTGGCCGGATTCATCCAGCGTGACGGTCCATTCGATGATTGAACCGTCCTCGACAGTTGGGCCTACGAGTCCTCTTGCCCCACCAACTGGGTTACTGAACCGCCCCGGATTTCCCGGAGGCTGTTTGGTTTGAGTGTTACGCGGCTATGCCGGTTTGATCCAGGTTTTCGTAGTAGCGCTCTTCGGCCTCGGCCGGCGGGATGTTGCCGATCGGCTCGAGTATGCGGCGGTTATTGAACCAGTGGACCCATTCCAGGGTGGCGTATTCGACCGCTTCCAGCGAACGCCACGGGCCCCTTCGGTGGATAACCTCGGCCTTGTAGAGCCCGTTGATCGTCTCGGCCAAGGCGTTGTCGTAGCTGTCGCCCACGCTGCCCACGGAAGGCTCGACGCCAGCCTCGGCGAGCCGTTCGGTGTACTTGATCGAAACGTACTGGCTGCCGCGATCGGAATGATGGACGAGCCCGCCGCCGGACATCGGGCGGCGCTGATGCAACGCCTGCTCAAGGGCGTCCAGAACGAAGGCGGCATGGGCCGAGCGGCTGACGCGCCAGCCCACGATACGCCGGGCGTAGGCGTCGATGACAAACGCCACGTAGACAAAGCCGGTCCAGGTGGCGACATAGGTGAAGTCCGATACCCATAGCCGGTTCGGCGCGGATGGCTGGAACTGGCGGTTCACCCGGTCAAGCGGGCACGGCGCGCTCTTGTCACTCCTGGTGGTCTTTACCGGCTTGCCGCGGATGGCGCCAGCCAACCCCATCTCACGCATCAGCCGCTCCACCGTGCAGCGCGCCACGTCGAAGCCTTCGCGCCGCAGCTGACGCCAGACCTTGCGCACGCCGTACACCGCGAAGTTCTCCTCGAACACGCGCCGGACCTCCACTTTCAAGGCCGCGTCGCGCCTGGCCCGTGCCGGGCGTCTGTCCGGATCGCGCCGCCGGGCGACGTGCTCGCGATAGGTGGACGGGGCGATCGGCAATACCTTGCAGATCGGCTCGACGCCGTGCACCTCGCGATGATCGTCGATGAAGGCGATCATGGCCTGAACCGGCGGTCGAGCTCCGCCTGGGCAAAATAAGCGCTGGCCTTGCGCAATATCTCGTTGGCCTGACGCAGCTCGCGGTTCTCCCGCTCGAGCGCGCGGATCTTGTCGCGATCCTCGCTCGTCACCCCGGGCCGAGCCCCGCTGTCGCGTTCAGCCTGCCGGACCCAACGGCGCAGCGTCTCCGCCGTGCATCCGATCTTCGCCGCCACCGAGCCAATCGCTTCCCATTGCGAAGCATGATCGCTCTGATGATCCAGAACCAGCCGGACAGCCCGCTCGCGAACCTCCGCCGGATATCGTGTCGTATGTCGTTCCATGATGGCTCCTCCTTCTCACAGGTTGGAGCCTCCAGGAAACCCGGGGCGGTTCATACCGTCGGGGTCCGTGCCTCGTGTCTGTTTCACTAGCAGGCGATTTTGACTATCGATAGAACCTACAAGAAAAGTCCGGAAATACTCGCCGGTTGCCTGTAATTCAAAAATCCCCTGACTTGCATAGCTGTCAGCCTCCAATCGCAATGTGATCGTAGAGCCGCTTAAGTGACCGGGGACGTTGCCAAAAACGATCCTATTTGCGCCATTGCTTGTCATGGCAACGGATCCATCGCTAAGTGTCGTGTCTGCAGTTGTGGCTGGCCGGGGTAAGGGAGGCGTACCCGCGACGGTCGAAATACCGTTATATGCCGAGGCCAAGCTTTCATGAGCAAGCGTGGGTGCATCCTTTAGGCGCAGGTCCCTAGCCTCGATCACTTGCCCATCTGGCAGTTCCAGATCACCTGAGAATTGTGCTGCACCGGGATTGATCAGATTGCGGCCGCCGAAGTTGGCCATTTCGGTCAGCTCATTGATGCGTGGCAAGAGCTTGTTGTACTCATTGGTGAGCGTCGCGCGCATGTCGTCTGACAGGCTCTGGTCCTGCAGGCGGGCTGCAAGTGTTTTCATTTCGGTCAGGGTGTCGACGATGGCATCTGTTGTGGCCAGTGTGACATCCAGTAAGCCATTAATGCGCTCAAGTGAACGCACATCGTTGAGCCGGCTGATCTTGCTGCTCATAGCTTTGATGACTGTACCTGCAGTGACGGCATCATCACGATAGGTGGGTCGCTCGCCATAGCTGGTGGCGACTTTAGTGGCTTGAGTTGTTGAGGCACGCGCCGCCCCAACTGCTGCAAGGGACGGGGCGTAGGAAGAGATATCGACCATAACGCACCAAACGGTTTTTAACCTGTGCGGTCTAAGTCAGGCCGATTAATAGAAAGATAATGTCAGAGCTTTTGTGTATCTGTGATCTGATCCATGCTTCCTGAAAGGAGCAAGGACGATGACGATTTCGAATGAACTGCTGGACGAGCTGCTCAAGGGCTGCTGTCCGTCGTCAGAACATTTGGCACAGATGGCATCGTAGATTATCGGAGCATCGGCCTCGTCTGGTTGGTTGATATTAGGCGGCGTGCTTTCGGTGTTGCAAGCGCCGATATTCGATGGTCTGTCGTTTGATCCTTTCACGTTGTTTGATGATGGTTTGTGCTCTTCCGAAGTAGGCGTCTGCAGGCGTCACATTGTTCAGGCTCTCGTGGTAGCGTTGGTGGTTGTAATGTTCGACGAACGCCTTGATCTGCGTTTCGAGATCGCCGGGCAGGAAGTAGTTTTCCAACAGTATGCGGTTCTTCAAGGTCTGGTGCCAGCGCTCGATCTTGCCTTGCGTCTGGGGATGGAACGGTGCGCCGCGAACATGGCTCATGTAATAAACGGCGACACGTACCGTTTTCCACCAACACACTCACCCTCCGCCCCTCGAAGCGAGACGGGTCCAGGGAGGGAACCGCGGGGAAACCGGGACAGACACAATTAGTCCACCTCGCGGGGAAACCGGGACAGACACAATTAGTCCACCTCTACCCCCCGCGCCGTGGCGCAAACCCCACCCTAAACCGCTTACCGAGAGACCGCCGCATCCGGGTCTTCAGGTCAAGGGCCGCAACGCGGCCGCTTCGCGGTTTCATCCTTGAGCTGAAGACCCGGATGCGGCCCGCTGGCTGACAAGCGATCTATGGATTGCCCTGCGCCTGGCGGTGCGGCCGGGTCACATCCCTGTTCCGGTCGTCGTCGACCGGACGGGCACTTGCCCGGCCGCCGGCCCGGCGCGGAAGTGGTGGGAGCGAGCGGGATGCCGGTGGACACCGGGGGTGTCCGGTTGGCGGGTCTGCGGTGTCCGTGGTGTCCTCGGCATCCCGCCCACGGAGCTTTCCGGGGCTGTCTCCAACCCGTTTCCAATACGCCAGGTAGATGGGGTCGGTCGTTTAGTGTCTCCGGTCCCGAAAACCGAGGGCAGTGTCCCATGGGGTCGTGGGGGTGCGGAAAAGTTTTTGTTGGCGCGGTGCTTTCCCTCTCCCTGGGGAGAGGGTCAGGGTGAGGGGTAAATCCCGGTGACAGCAGCACGCATCCCCCTCATCCGCCCCTTCCGGGCACCGTCTCCCACGGGAGAAGGACGGGCACTGGAACGGGGGATAGGCGGATCGCTCCGGGATCGATCGGGGGGGGGGCTGCCCGGGTCGTGAAGGCCGCGGCAAGATCGCAAGAATAATTTAAGGCGTGTCCGATTACACAACGCGACGCACTCTTGTGTGGATCGATCAACGAGGCGAGTCCGTGTTTTTGATCGATCATTTGACTGACGGCGGCTGTGGGACAAACCCCAAGGGTTTCGGCGCCAATCTGACCAAGGACAGGGACCAAAATGTATCGTGATTATCTCGCTTTGGGTGTGAGCGCATTGGCGCTTGCAACCCTGGGCTCTCCGGCGTTTGCCGATGAGGCCGAAGATGCCCGTATCGAAGCGCTCGAAGCGCGGATCGTGCAGCTGGAAGAAACCAACCGGCGCCTGCTGGAATTCCTCGAAACCCAGGGCGCGACGGCGACCGCACCGGCCATGCCGCATGGCGCCGGTCACGGGGCCGATCACGGTTCCGGTCACGGTTCCGGTCACGGGACGGGTCACGGGGCGGGTCATGCCCCGGCCGGCCATGCTGACATGCCGGTCCAGGTTCCGCACGCCGAACACCATGCCGCGTACCAGCAGTCGATGGGACAGGGCTTTGTCGGTCTGAGCCAGGATTACAGCTTCGCCGTGCTCGATCATGCCGAGGGCATCAATCGTCGCCAGCTGATCCAGCTCCAGGCGATGCAGAATGGCGAGCTTGAAAACCGTGTCACGCTCAGCGGTGGTGTCACGGTGCTGGCCAATTACCAGCGCTCCAACTCGGACACCAAGTTCGGCTGGCTGATGCGTCACCCGACCTCGAACAACCAGATCGGTGAGGAAGTCTCCGAAATGGTGGTTCACTCGGCCCAGTTCGCCCTGACGGCGCGCATGTCGGACACCATCACCGGCTATGTCGAGATGCTGTACAATCCGGAGCAGAGCTTCGGCTCCGGCACCATCACCGACCTCAACCGCAACCAGGTCCAGGTCCGCAAGGCCTGGGTGATGATCGGTGATCTCGACCAGTCACCCTGGTATGCCGCGATCGGCAAGATGGACACGCCGTTCGGCATGAATGACACGGTCAGCCCCTTCACCAATTCGACGACCTGGCACTCCTTCGCCGGACTCGCCTATGGCGGCCTGGTTGGCTACTACAATAACGGCCTGCACATCCGCGCCATGGGGATTCAGGGCGGGGCCCAGTTCCGTGCGGCCAATGCGCCGGTCCAGGGAACAGCCGTTCCCTCGCGCGTGAACAACTTTGCCGTCGACGCGAACTACACCCTGCCGATGGGCGAGGACGGATCGGTGATGGTTGGTGCCAGCTATGAGCATGCCAGCCCGTACTGCCAACCCTACCCGGTCTTCCACTTCACGGCCTGTGCCGAGAACAACCCGGCCTATGCCGTCTACGGTCGCATCGAGACCGGCGCGTTCGAGTTCATCGGCGAGTTCCAGCAGACGACCGATGTCTGGCCCGGTTCGGCCGTGCCGGATCCGACCAATCCGCTCAGCGTCTTTGCCGCACAGGAAACCAGTTCCTGGGCTCTGGGGGGGCGCTATGCCATGGATATCGGTCAGGACAGCCCGCTGGATGTCTCCTTCGAGTTCAGCCGCTTCCGGGCTGGCGATGACGGGGCACCGTGGGAGCGTCAGGACCAGTATGTGGCCGGTCTCGGCTATTTCATCGCGCCTGGCGTGAACATGTTCGGCGAGTTCATCCATGTGAATGGCTGGGCCCCGCTGAACTTCGTCAGCGGTGGCAATCTGCCGGGCGGCGCGAGCTGGTCCGAGCGTGATGCCACGACGGACGTCATCACCTTCGGTGTGCAGGCCGCCTTCTAGGCCCTGCGATCATCGCGACACGAAACGCCGCGCCCTGACGGGTGCGGCGTTTTGCGTTGGCATGCCGCGTTTGTCGATCCGGCCCGGGGAGGGGCCAAGGTCCCGGTCCGGCTGGGTTTTGCGATAAAACCCCGGCGGGAACACCGGATTTATTAACCCCGTTGCGCTATCTTCGGCCCGGAGTGGATGAGGGGTATACCGATATGCTGTGGAGGCAGATCGACCGCTGGACAGGGGCTGATCCGCAGATCGACTTCGATCATGCGATCAAATCCCGCATTGCCGTGGCCTATACAGCGATCTTCACCCTGATGGGGCTGGTCAATGCCTTCCTGCTCGCCTTTGTCCTCGGCGGCCGTCCCGGAATGGCCGAGCTTGGTCTGATTTCGAGCCTGATCGCCGCCACGATCGGGATTGTCGGTCTGCGCCTGCGGCGCCCCAATGCGACCATGGGCGTCATCATCGGGCTTGCCGCGATTGTCATGTTCGCCGCGGCCTGGGCCAACCGAGGGTCCTTTCCGCCGGCAACGCTCTACCTGCCGGGCATCGTGCTGGGCGCCTACATCGCCTGGGGCTCTCGCGCCGTGTTGGTCGCAATCCCGCCCCTGGGTGCGTATTTCTGGCTGATCGTGGCGAACGCCAATCCCGACACCTTCGGCCGGCTGGCGTTCAATTCGACCGAGCTGGTGAACATGCTGGTCGCCGCGGCGGCCTTCTCCTGCGTCTGGATCGTGCTGTTCGGCTCGAGTTTCCGCTCGGCCACCACCGATGCCAGGCTGGCCCTGACCGAGGCGAACAAGCAGTTGGAAACCGCGCTGATTTCGGCGCAGGAAGCCAATCGGGCGAAGTCGGAATTCATCGCCAATATGAGCCATGAGGTGCGGACGCCGCTCAATGGTGTCATCGGCATGACCAATGTGATGCAGGCCGATCAGACCCTCAGCGAAGACCACCGGCGCAATCTCGACCTGATCGACGAGAGCGGCAAGGCGCTGCTGGAACTACTCAATGAAATCCTCGACCTGTCGAAGATCGACGCCGATGCCCTCGAGCTTGAAACGCGTGAGTTCGATCTCTCGGCCCTGGTCCGCAGCACAACCGAACACTGGCGCGCCCAGGCGGAAGCCAAGGGCGTGGCGCTGTCCGTCAGCAACCAGCTCGGCGAGCCGGCCTTCGTGGTCGGGGACCCGATCCGCCTGCGCCAGGTGATCAACAATCTGCTCGGCAATGCCGTGAAATTCACCCATAGCGGACGCATCAGTGTCTCGCTGGCCAGTGTCGGTGAGCCGCGCGAGGGCGTGACGCGGGTCCGCCTTGCCGTTCGCGACACCGGCATCGGCATCCCGGGGAACAAGCAGGAGGCGATCTTTGATCCCTTCAGCCAGGTCGATGCGTCGGTCACCCGGCGCTATGGCGGTACCGGCCTCGGACTGGCGATCTGCCGCCGGCTGGTCGCAAAGATGGATGGCAAGATCACCCTGTCCAGCAAGATGGGGCGTGGCTCGACCTTCACCATCGATCTGCCGCTTGAGCGGGTCGAGGGCCGCGAGCGTCCCGTCGCCAAGCGGGATCCGGCCAGCGTGGAGCCGGTCGAGGCCGCAGCCCGGATCCTGGTCGTCGATGATGTCATGACCAACCAGCTGGTTCTGAAAGCGATGGTCCAGCAGATCGTCAAGGCGGACGAGTTGATCGTCGACAGCGCCTCCGGCGGTCGCGAGGCCGTCAACAAGGCAACCTCGATGGCCTATGATGTGGTCCTGATGGACATCCAGATGCCGGAGATGGACGGGGTGAGCGCGATGCAGTGCATCCGCGAGACCCGCAAGTCGGCTGATGCCCGGATCGTCGCGGTCACCGCTCTGGCCTCGGACGACCACCGCCGCGAGTTTCTGGCCGCCGGCTTCTCCGACTACCTGCCCAAGCCGGTCGAAATCGCCGAACTGCGTCGTGTCCTGAAAACGGCGCTGGTGACCGATCGGGCGGAGGGCGATGCCGAGACGGCCGGGGAAGGCCGTCTGGCAAGTCGCTAGCGGCTAGATTTCGGCGACGATCATCTGCGGACCACCGGCGGCAAGAGCCCGCTTGAGCGCCTCGTCGAACTCGCCGGCCGTCCGGGCGCGTTGTCCGGGGACGCCGAAACCCTCACCCAGCTTCACCCAGTCCATCTTGGGATTGTCCAGCGACAGCATTTGCTGGGCCGCGGGACCGGGATTGCCGGCGCCGACCCGGGCCAGCTCGACATTGAGCACCAGATAGGAGTGGTTGGCGAACACCACATTGATCACGTTCTGCTTCTCGCGCGCCTGGGTCCACAGCGCCTGTAGCGTATAGGCCGCCGCGCCGTCGCCGCACAGGGCGAAGACCTGCTTGTCCGGGCAGGCGAGGGCGGCCCCGATGGCTTGCGGCATGCCGGAGCCGATCGCCCCACCGGTCAGGCACAGCCAGTCATGGCGCGGGCCATGTTCGATCCAGGGGAAGACGCCCATGCCGGACGTTGTCGCATCGTCGCAGATGATCGAGTCCTCGGGCATGTGACGCAGCAGCGAGATCCCGACATAGCCCGGATTGAGCGGCTCGTCCGGGAAGAGCTTCGGGGCTTGCGACAGGCCCGGCAGCTCAAGCGGTGCCTCAGCGACCTCGAGGCTGGCCGCGACACCCTGCAGGGCCTGGATGACGTCCTCGGACGGGCCGGCCAGGGTTTCTGTTTTCGTCCCCTCAGGTGTCAGCTCGCCCGGTTGTCCGGGATAGGCGAAAAAGGCGACCGGCGGCTTTGAGCCGGCGATGACGAGCAGGTCGGCACCGCTCAGTTCCTCGATGGCCTGCTCACCGAAATAGGCCAGCCGCTTGGGCGAGACCCGGCCGTGTCCGCGGGCGATGCGCGGCACGAATGTGTCCATGAAGAGCCGGGCTCCGGTCGCTTCGGCAATCCGGCCGGCGGCGGCGAGCCCGTCTTCGCGGCAAGCGTCATTGCCCAGCAGGATGATCGGGTTCTCGGCGGCGCGCAGGGCAGCGGCAATGGCGTCGATCCGGTCGGCTTCGACTGCGATCTGGACCGGCATCGGAGCCGCTTCAAGGACGGCCGGCTCGGCGTCTGACCAGGCGCAGTCGGCGGGCAGGATCAGGGACGCGACCCCGCGTTCCGGGCCAAAGGACTGGCGCACGGCCTCCACCGCCATGGTGGAGACTTCCGAGGCATCACCGACGCAGCCGACCCAGCGCGACATCGGCCGGCAGACACCGGCCGCGTCCGAGGTCAGGGGCGCGTCGAGCGTGAGGTGGTCGCGGGCATGATCGCCGACAATGTTGACGACGGGGGCGTAGGCGCGGCGGGCATTGTGCAGGTTGGCAAGACCGTTGCCGGCGCCGGGGCCGAGATGGAGCAGGGTGCAGGCCGGCTTGTCGGCCATGCGGGCATAGCCGTCGGCAGCTCCGGTCGCGACGCCCTCGAACAGGCACAGCACGGACTGCATGCCCTCGGTCCGGTCGAGCGCGGCGACCATGTGCATTTCCGAGGTGCCCGGATTGGTGAAACAGACCTCGACGCCCTGATTGATCAGCGTCCTGACCAGACTCTCTGCAGCAAACATTCTTCGACCCCGTCCGTTGGATTGACTTGTTTCTTTGGTTCTTCGTTCCGTCTGGCAGGAAACTAGCGCGGCAGGCGGACAAAGTCCGGCGTCAATTCCGACAGTTTCGATGCGCCGACCAGCGCCATGTCGCGCTCCAGTGCGGTCAGGAGGATATCCAGTGCCCGCTCGACGCCGGCCTGGCCGCCGGCGCCCAGTCCGAACAGGTAGGGGCGGCCGACCGCAACCGCTGTGGCTCCCAGCGCCAGGGCCTTGATGATGTCGGTGCCGCGCCGGATGCCGCCATCGAGGATGATCTCGGCCTGGCCGCGCACCGCCGCGACAATATCGGGCAGGGTGTCGATCGTGGCCGGGGCCGTGTCGAGCTGGCGGCCGCCATGATTGGAGACCCAGACCGCGTCGGCCCCGACATCGATGCAGCGGCGGGCGTCATCGGGTCGGGCAATGCCCTTGATCGCAAACGGACCGCCCCAGGCCTCCTTCATCCATTTTGCGTCCTGCCAGGTCACCGTGCGGTCGAACTGGCTGTCGAGGAACTGGATGATGCCCATGCCGCCGGTATCCATGTCGGCCCAGTTGGCCGCCAGGATTTCCGGTGTGGTGGCCATGTCCCAGAGATAGCCGGGACGCGCCAGCACCTGGCTGACCGTCTTGGCGTTGATCTTGGGTGGAATGGTGAAGGCGTTGAGATGATCGCGCTCGCGATTGCCGGCGACCGGGACATCGACGGTCAGGATGAGACCGGTGAAACCCGCCGCCCTGGCCCGTTCCATGGCCTTCTCGACGATCGCCCTGTCCTTCCAGACATAGACCTGGAACCATTTCGGTCCGTCGGTGTATTTGGCGATATCCTCGATCCTGGTCGAGGCGAGGGTGGAGAGGCAATAGACCAGCCCCTTCGCCTTCGCTGCACGGGCCACGGCGGCCTCGCCGGCGCGCGGATTGAACAGGCGCTGGGCGGCGGTCGGCGTGACGATGATGGGTGCCCGGCTCCTTGCACCCATCACACGGGTCTCGAGATTGATGCTGGAGATGTCGACCAGGGATTTGAAGTTCAGCTCGTAATCGCCATAACGCCGGTCATTGCGACCCAGCGTGATCTCGTCGTCCGATCCGCCGTCGATATAGTCGAACACCATGCGCGGCAGGCGCTTGCGGGCCAAGGCCCGCAAAGCCTCGATATTGTGGGCCTGCTCAATCGCTGTCATGCGAGGAAACTTGGCCGATCCCGTCCGGGCGTCAAGCCTCGACTGCCTGCCCGGCCTCGATCCCGCCCGCTTCGGGACGAATGCCGAAGAAGAGCGCATAGAGCACCGGGACCGCGATCATGGTGAGGACCGTGGCGAAGGTCAGGCCGCCAATAATCGTCACCGCCATGCCCTGGAAAAAGGCGTCGCCCAGCAAGGGGGTCATGCCAAGGATGGTGGTGCTGGCCGCCAGCAGGACCGGCCGCAGACGACTGATCGAGCCGTCCCGCACGGCCGCCAGCCGGTCATCGCCGCTGCGGATGCGGACATCGATCTCGTCGACCAGCACGATCGCGTTCTTGATCAGCATGCCGGACAGGGACAACAGCCCCAGCAGTGCTGTGAAGGAGAAGGCGACATTGGTCGCCAGAAGACCGATCACGACGCCATTCACCGACATCGGTACCACAGCCCAGATGATCAGCGGCTGCCGGACCTTGGCGAACAGCAGGAAGGAAATCGTCAGCATGGCCACGAAGGTCAGCGGCAATTGCCCGCCCAGCGAGGCGTTCGCCTCCGCCGAGGCTTCATACTCGCCGCCCCATTCCAATGAATAGCCCCGCGGCAGCTCGATCGCCTCGATCACCGGGGCGAAGCGGGCAAAACCCTGCGATGCGGTTTCCCAGGGATGCGGGTTGGCGCGCACCGAGATGGTCCGGGTCCGGTCGCGGCGCTGGATCAGCACGTCCTCGAATTCGAGCGCGAATTGCGAGACGACCTGGTTGATCGGTACGTACGCAGCCTGTTGCGGACTCCAGACCAGACGGTTGTCGAGATAGGCCGGGTCGTCACGTTCGCTCTCCGGCGCCCGGGCCAGGATGGGGATCAGCGTTTCGCCTTCGCGATAGACGCCGACCTGGCTGCCAACCGTGGCAAAGCGCAGCGCGTTGGCGATGTTCTCGCGGGTCACGCCGATGGTCTGGGCGCGTTCCTCGATGATGACGGGACGCAGGACCGGGGTCCGGTTGCGCCAGTCGGTGCGGATATCGATGACATCACCATCGCTGTTCAGGGCCATGATGGCCTGCTCGGCCAGCCCGCGCAGGACATCGGCATCCGGCCCCGAAAAGCGCGCCTCCAGCTTGGCACCGGACGGCGGCCCGAAAATGATCCGGTCGGCCCGGACTTCTGCGTCGGGAACCGTTTCCCGGACATGCGCGAGGATGCGATCGGACAGCGCCGGGATCGCATTGAGCTCATGGGTGCGCACGATGATCTGGCCGTAGGCGGTGTTGGGCTGCTCGGAGGAATAGGTCAGCATGAAGCGGGTTGCCCCGGCCCCGACGAATGTGTCGATCGTCTCGACTTCAGGCTGCTCCGACACGAAGGCCCCGATCTCGCGCAGGGTCGAGTCCGTGGTCAGGATGTCGGTGCCCTCGGGCAGTTCGACATTGACGTAGAAGAGCGGCGTGTTGGTCGCCGGGAAGAAGGAATTGCGGACCGATCCGAAGCCGGCATAGCAGACCACGGTCACGACGATCAGCAGGGCCAGGACGACCCAGCGCCGTGACAATGCCAGGTTCAGAAGGCCGCGATAGCCGTTGAACAGGCGGCCCGCGTACAGGCTGTCCTCGTCCAGCGCGTCGGCGGAGGCGGCCTGGGCAGCTTGCCGCTGGGCGGCGAACAGGTGGTAGCCGATCATCGGCACCACGGTGACAGCAATCACCCAGCTCAACAGCAGGGAGATCGCGATCACGGCGAACAGCGAGAACAGGAACTCGCCGGTGGCGTCAGGCGAGAGGCCGATGCCGGCGAAGGCGAGGATGCCGATAATGGTGGCGCCAAGCAGCGGCCACTGGGTCGAGGCCACGGCCTCCTCGGCGGCCTGCATGCGGGGCTTGCCGCGCATGACCCCGGTCAGCATGCCCTCCGTCACCACGATGGCATTATCGACCAGCATGCCCATGGCAATGATCAGGGCGCCGAGCGAGATGCGCTCCATCTCGAGGGAAAACATGTTCATGAAGAAGAGGGTGCCCGACACGGTCAGGAACAGGACGGCCCCGACCGTCAGGCCGGCCCGCCAGCCCATGAAGATGCACAGCACGCCGATCACGATCGCGATCGACAGGGCGAGGCTGATCAGGAAATTGTTGATCGCCGTGTCGACGACCAGGTGTTGCTGGTAGATCGGGTGAAGTTCGACACCCAGAGGCAGGTCGCGCTCGATCTCGGCGAGGCGGGCCTCCACGGCATGCCCGACATCAACGATATTGGCGGTCGACAGGCCGGCCACGCCCAGCGTGAAGGCGCGGGCATTGTTGTGATAGATGAATTGCGACGGGCGTTCGACGGCTTCCCGGCGGACCTCGGCGATGTCGGACAGGCGGATTGCCTGATCGCTGTCGCGCGGCGTGATCAGCAGGTTGGAGATCGCGTCCACACCACCCAGCGTCTGCGGGATGTCGACCCGGACCAGCCGGTCGTCGAGCGGTGCCGAGCCGGCCGTGACCACCGCGTTCTCGCGCTCGAGATCTTCCAGCAAGGCGGCAAAGGAGAGTCCGAGACGGGCCAGATTTTCCTGCGGAATCTCGATATAGATGCGCTCGTCCGGCTCACCCTCGACGGCGACCTTGGCGACGTTCTCGACGGTCAGGAGCTCGCGCCGCAGCGTGCGGGCGATATCGCGGATACGGCTGTCGGAATAACCCTCCGCCGTGACCGCATAGAAGATGCCGTAAGTGTCACCGAAATCATCATAGACAATCGGCTCGCCTGCGCCCGGCGGCAGGGCGGCGATCGTGTCGCGGATCTTGGCCCGCAGTCGGGTCCAGACGGCCGGCATATCGGCGCTGTCGATGGTTTGATCGATCCGAACATGGATCTCGGAGATTCCGGGCGAGGATTCCGAGCGGATCTCGTCGACTTCGCCAAGTTGCTGGATGGCGATTTCCAGCGCTTCCGTGACTTCCTGTTCGACCTCTTCCGCGGTCGCCCCGGGATAGGGCGTGAAAATGATCGCTTCCTTGATCGTGAAGACGGGGTCTTCCAGCCGACCGACATTGAGGAAGCCGGTCAGGCCGCCGATCAGGCAGAACAGGATGACGATCCAGGTCAGGACCGGTTTTTCGATCGAGACCCGGGCGAGCAGGCTCGACGCGGTCGCGCTGGCACTCATTGCGGGCTTCCAAAGCGGGCAGTGTCGGACAGCGGGCGGACCCGCATGCCTTCATGCAGAGAGGAGACACCGGCTGTGACGACCCGGTCACCGGCCTCGATGCCGGTGGTGACGACAACCGTGTCGCCGTCAAAACCGGCCGTGGTGATGGTCTGTGGCACGACGGATCCGGCTGCGTCGTCATAGACCCAAACGCGTTGCGATCCGTCCGGCGCCGAGGACACCGCGGCGAGCGGAACCCGCAGGCCGCTGACAGCGCCGGCGGGATTGTCGAACTCGGCAAAGACGGTCGCGGTCATGCCGGGCAGGATGTTGGCCGGAATGTCGTCCGGCAGGGCGGCAATGGCGCGGTAGGTGCGCGAGGCGGCATCAGGCTCGGACACCAGTTCACGCGGTTCCAGCGAGAAGGTCTGGCCGGGCAGGAAGGAGAAGGCGGCCTCCAGCGAGACCAGGTTGGCCCGGTCGAAGGTGGCGACCATGCTCTCGGAAATCGGGATCGAGACCCGCATCTCGGAGACATCCATCAGCCGCACGACCGGCTGGCCGGGTGACACGATGGTGTAGTTGTCGACCAGCCGACGGCTGACCAGGGCATCGAAGGGCGCGGTCAGGGTGGCATAGCCGAGATTGCGGCGGGCGGTCTGCAGGGCAACTTCGCGCAGGTCGTAATTGGTCTGGGCGCTGTCGAGCGCAGCCTGCGAGGCGATGCCACGGTCAAACAGGGTGCGCTGGCGTTCCAGCTCGGTATTGGCCTGTTGCAGCTGCACCCGCGCCTCGCGCTCGGCGCGCTGGAAGTCCTCGCGGTCAAGCGCGGCAACGAGCGTGCCCTGCTCGATCAGGACGCCTTCATTGAGCGGCAGCTCGGCGAGCTGGCCACCAACCTGGAACGCCATGTCGACACTCAGGCGGGCTTCGATCCGGCCAACGAATTCGTGTTGGGTCTGGCCGGTTTCGGCGACCACTTCGGCCAGCTGGACCAGTCGGGCTTCGGCCGGCGGGGGCGGCGTTTCCTGCGAGCACGCGGCAAGAACCAGGCTGGCGCCGAGCGCGACAAGGAGCGGGGAACGGGTCATGAGTAGATCTCGCGGGCCTTGCTCAACAGGCGATCACGGATCGGCTGGAGCTGATGATCGGGAATATGGTTGAAGCCGAGCAGGACGGAGAGCTTGAGCCCGTCCATGGCCAACAGGAGAATTTGGGCGGCAATCGGGTCCGGCGTTTCCTCGGCCAGCCGCTGGAAGGTCGAGGACAGGAATTGGCGCGCCGGGTCGAGCAGCTCGGGGTGCTCGGCCGAGGCGGCGAGCAGGGCCATCGAGACGCTGTCATGCGCATCGGTCCGGTTGAACATGTCCTGGAAGACCAGCGCGAGCACCGGCTCACCGGTCGCCTTGGCGCGCACTTCGGAGGCGGCGATCTCGTCACCGATCTCGGCCATCATCCGCGTCACCATGCCCTGCAGCAGGGCGACCTTGTTGGGGAAGTGGTAGAGCACGCCGCCTTTCGAGACGGCGGCTTCCGCAGCGACGGCATCAATCGTCAGGCGCCCGGATCCGTCGCGCGCGACCACGGTTTCGGCGGCATCGAGGATGGTGTCGCGGGTCGAGGGTTTGCTGGGCGGCATGCGCAGATATCCTGAATGATGCTGCGCTGCACATAAACCGTCCAGACGGTACAGTCAATACCGTCCGGACGGTATAGCTCTGGTCTTTTCCACCAACCAGATGTTGGCAGTGGGGAGCCAGGGCGGCGCGAGGAATATTAAAATTTCCGATTATTCGACCGGGGGTTGCGTTCAAAGCGGGATGCGCGCCCTGACTAGTGGAGACAGGCTGCAGGCTCTTCTAGAGACCGGGGCAGGCACCGGGCGGGTGCCGCCAATCGGAGAGCCTGATGTCCTTCCTTCTGCGCGTTCTGGCCGTTGCCGGCCTGTTGTCGACCATCCTGTCCCTGGCACCGGCCGAGGCCTATGGGCGCGATGGGCACCGGATCGTCTGTGACCTGGCCTATCGCTACCTGTCCGAGGAGACCCGCAGCGAGGTGGATCGTCTGGTTGCCGAGGATCCGCAATTCGTCAGCTTCCGCGATGTCTGCTCCTGGGCCGATGAGGTTCGCGGTACGACCCACCGCCACACCGCCCCCTGGCACTACATCAACCAGGCGCGGGATGATCCGCATGTCGATGCCGAGGATTGCGCCGAGGGTGGCTGCATCACCTCCGCCATTGATCTCCATGCCGGCGTCTTTGCCGACCGCTCCCGCTCCGACGCCGACCGCCTGGAGGCTCTGAAATTCCTCGCGCACTGGATGGGTGACATCCACCAGCCCCTGCATGTCTCCATCGAGGGCGACCGCGGCGGCAATGATATCGAGGTGCTGTGGCGCGGCGAACGCCATACCAACCTACACCGGGTCTGGGACAGCGAAATCCTGTCCGACTACATGGCCGAGACCTGGCCCTACCTGGCCGAGGAAGACCGCTGGCTGCCCCTGGTCGAGCAGCTTGCCGCCGACATCCCGCTCAACGGGGTCGACGTCTACACGCCGCTGGCCCCGATCGACTGGGCCCAGGAGAGCCATGACATCGTTCGCTCGCGCGGCTTTGCCTACTACTGGGCCCGCGCCGACCAGCCGATCGAGCCGGGTGACGCTTATTACGCCCGTAACCTGCCGGTCTCCCTGCAGCGTCTCAAGCAGGGCGGCGTGCGCCTGGCCGGCCTCCTCAACCAGCTGGTCGAGGAGCGCCAGGTGTCGGGCAGCGGTTCGGGGACGGGATCCGGCGCCCTGAACTAGCCGCGCCCCGAACCAGGCCGTTGCCGGATGTGTGGCCGGTCGGCCACGCCGGCCATCCTTCCTGCCCGCTCGACGCCTTTTGCTTGTTGCCGTGGTTAACCTTTGGTTAACATCGCAGACCAGTGGGGTGTGTGCCGGGGGTGAGCGTGATCGAGGGTGTGGACAATACGGTCCTCTACGGAGTGGCCGGAGCGGGGCTTTTTGTCCTGATCGTCGCGGTCACCGCGATCTCCATGGTGATGAACCGTCAGCGCGCCGTCTCCGACGAGCGCCAGGTCTACAAGCTGCGCCGCAAGCGGGCGGCGCGCTATGAGGACGCCAAGAAGGACTACGAGAAATACCGCAAGAAGATCGAGAGCGGGAATACCGTCCTGATCGATCTGATCCACGATCTCGGCGATGATTTCGTCGGTCGCGACAGCGCCCAGCAGCAGATCGCCTTTGACGAGGCCTTCGAGGCTGTCGCCTCGATCCGCCAGGCCAATCCGCGGGCCCGGATCGTCATCGTTCTGCATACGCTGGGCGGCTATGCGCGTCCGGCCCACATGATCGCTCTGGCCATCAGGCATCACCTGTCCAAGGGCAAGGGGCATTACAATCCCAAGCGTGAGCCGCGGGTCGTGGCCTATGTGCCCTATGTCGCCATGTCCGGCGGCACCATGATCGCCCTCGCCGCCGACAAGATCGTGATGGATCCGACCGCTTCGCTGGGGCCGATCGACACGATTTATGGCGGCTTCCCGACCGAGGCCTACAAGGAGCTGATCGCCCAGAAGGGCCCGTTGGCGACCCAGGACGTGCTGGTCATGCTGGCCCATGAGGCCGAGAAATATGACCGCTATGCCGGCAAGGTGGCCCGCGAAATCGTCAATGATGTCCACAAGGCCGAAGGCAGGGACGAGCACCATATCGCCGATACGCTGTCGGCCGGGACGCTGTCGCACAGCCAGGCGATCACGCCGAAGGACGCCAAGGAGATGGGCATGAACGTCTCGACCAAGATCCCCGATCTCATCTATGGCTTGGTCGATGCCCGCATCCGCATGATCCATACCCGGCTCGAATTCGAGGCGCGGCGCATGGAGGGCGAGGGCGGGCCCGAGGAGGGCAAGGGGGATGATGCCGAGCAGGCCATCGAGCGCGCCATCCGCCAGTCGCTGCGTGGCAATGTGCGTCTCTAGCTGCCGCCGCTGCCTCGCCCCCTTGAACGACGCCCGCCGCGCCCCGATCTTCGCGATCAGCCAGCAAGGGATGACGCAATGACCACCAAGGCCGAGCTCTATGAAGATGTCCGCAAGCAGATCGCCTCGGTGATCGCCGGCGAGACCAGCCGGACCGCGCGCCTGGCAACCGCCAGCTGCCTGCTGCGCGAGATGTTCGGCGAACGCTTCTTCTGGACCGGCTTCTACGAGGTTGATCCGAACCAGCCCGACATGCTGGTTGTCGGTCCCTATCAGGGCACGATGGGCTGTCTGCGCATTCCCTTCGGCAAGGGCGTTTGCGGCGCGGCTGCGGCGAACGGCGAGACCCAGCTTGTGGAAGACGTGCACGCCTTCCCCGGCCACATCGCCTGTGACAGCCGCTCCAATTCGGAAATCGTCGTGCCGGTGCGTGATGCCGGCGGGCAGCTGGTCGCTGTGCTGGATATCGACTCCACCGAATTCGGCGCCTTCGACACGGAGGACCAGGCCGGTCTGGAAGCGATCTGCGGCGATCTGCTGACGATTGCCTGATGACGGCGTCGGGCTCTGCTGCGGATCGGTCCAGCGAGCAGACCATCGAGCTCGAGGGCCGGGTGATCGCTTTCACCCTGCGGCGTTCCAGCCGTCGCTCGATCGGTTTCACCATCTCCCGCGCCGGTCTTGCCGTCACCGCCCCGCGCCGTGTCAGCGAGCGCGACATCCGGCGCGCCCTCGTCACCAAGGCCGGCTGGATCCTGACCAAGCTCGATGCCTGGGCGGCCCGCCCGGCAGCGCCTGAACTTGTCCTCGAAACCGGAGCCAGCCTGCCCTGGCTCGGTCGCGATCTGACCCTCGACCTGCGCGGCGGGGGCGTGCGCACCACGGTGCGGCGCGAAGGCGATCGCCTCATTCTCAAGCATGATCCCGACCTCGCCGGCGAGTTGCGGACCCGAACGCTCACGCAGGCTCTGCAACGCTTTTACAAGCGCGAGGGCGAGGCCTTCATGGCGCCGAAGGTCGAGGCCTACGCCACTGCGCTTGGCAAGCCGGTGCGCAAGGTCATTGTGCGTGACCAGAAGCGGCGCTGGGGCTCGTGCGCCTCGGACGCCACCATCCGCCTCAACTGGCGACTGATGGGCTTTCCCGAAGAGCTGGTCGACTATGTCTGCGCCCACGAGGCCGCCCACCTGGTCGAGGCCAATCACTCCCCCGCCTACTGGCGCGTGGTGGAAGGCCTGATGCCCGACTGGAAACCGCGCCGCCAGCGCATGCGCGACGAGGCCGATCGCTGGGTGGTGTTTTAGGGCTTGGAGCCTCTAACCCTCATCCTTCAGCTTGCGATCGAAATAATCGACGATCATCGTCCACATCTGGGTCTGGCGGTCCTCGCCGCGGACGCCGTGACGCTGGCCGGGATAGGTCATCATCTCGAACTGGGCGCGTTGCTGCTGGAGTTCGGAGTAGAGCCGGACTGAATTGGCGAAGATGACATTGTCGTCGGCCATGCCGTGGATCAAGAGGAGCGGGGTCTCGTAATTGTCCAGATGGGCAAAGACGGAGGAGGCCCGGTAACCCTCGAAATTGGCATCCGGGTGGTCCATGTAGCGCTCCGTATAGGCGGTGTCATAGAGCGCCCAGTCGGTGACCGGGGCGCCGGCGACACCGGCCGCCCAGGCGCCGGGTGCCTGCAGGGTCGACATCAGCGTCATGTAGCCGCCATAGGACCAGCCCCAGATCCCGACCCGGTCGGCGTCAACGAAGTCGAGGCTCTTGAGATAGTCCAGCCCGACCAGCTGGTCCTCGACCTCGACCGAGCCCATGCGGCGCTGCAGCTGACCCTCGAAGTCGCGCCCCCGATTCCAAGAGCCGCGATTATCGATCGTGAAATAGACATAGCCGCGCTGGGCAAACATCTGCGCCCGCATCGACTGCCAGCCGCGATGGACCTGCTGGCTGTGCGGCCCGCCGTAGAGATACTGGATGGCCGGATATTGCCGGTTCGGGTCGAAATCGGCGGGCAGGAAGATCTGGTAGTGCAGCTCGCTGCCATCAGCCGCTGTCAGCGTCCCGTATTGCGGTGTGATGTGATCGTCGAGATAGGGGAAATAGGGATGGCCCTCGACCAGGGCGTTCTCCTCGATCCAGCGGATGCGGCTGCCATCGACAGTGTAAAGCGCCGTCTGGGCCGGCGTCGACGGGTCGGAATAGGTGCCGATAAAGGTCGCGGCATCGCCGCCGAAGGTCGCCGACCAGCGCCCTTCACCCGAGGTGATGCGGGTCGGAGCGGCCGAGCCGTCGAGCGGCACGGAATAGATGTGGCGCTCCAGCGGGGTCTCGATCCAGCCGGTGAAATAGACAAGGCCATTATCCTGGTCGACGGCATTGATCGCGTCGACGACCCAGGCGCCGGACGTCACCTGTGTGATCAGGCTGCCATCGGCGGCGCGGTGCTGGATATGACGGAAACCGCCGGGCGTGTCCTCGCTGGTCCAGATCACGCTGCCGTCGGCGAGGGCGCGGAAATCATTGGTCAGATTGATCCAGATATCGGTCGTCTCGACCAGCCAGGGCGCGGCCTCGCCGCTGGCCGGGTCAGCGGCCAGAATGGTCAGCTCGTTCTGCATCCGGTTGAGCACCTGGACATAGGCGGTGGCGCTGTCGGCAGACCAGTTCACGCGGGCCAGATAGATGTCATCGGTGTCGGCCAGCTCGACCGGACGGCGGGTCCCGGTCGCGCGCTCGGCAATGAAGAGCTCGACCAGGGCATTGTCGGTGCCGGCACGCGGATAGCGCTGGTCGACCACCCGGGCCGAGCCGTCGGCGTCGATCTCCATGCGCTGGATATTGTCGACCGGGCTTTCATCGACGCGGGCGAGGGCAATGTATTGCTCGTCCGGTGACCACCAATAGCCGGTGCGGCGGCCTAGCTCCTCCTGGGCGACGAATTCGGCCATGCCCCAGGAGACCAGATCGCCGCCATCCGTGGTGATGGCGGTTTCCTCGCCACTCTCCAGATCGATCACGTAGAGATTTTGTTCGCGGACGAAGGATGCGAAATTGCCGCGCGGGGAGATGCGGGCATCGGTCTCGTATTCCGGCGTCTCCATCAGCCGGCGCGCCTCACCGGTCGCCACATCGACGTAGAAGACATCGCCATCGAGCGGCACCAGGATGGCCTCGCCCTGGCTGTCCCAGTCATAGCGCACAATCCCGGTCGAGGAGATGCGGGCGCGCTCACGCAGCTGACGCTCGGCCTCGGTCAGCGCGCGCTCGTCCGGCGCCAGGACCTGGCTGTCGACCAGCCGGTAGGGCTCGCCACCATCGATATCCATCGCCCACAGGTCGAGCACGGTGGCGTCCTCGTCCTTGGCGCGCAGAAAGGTCACACGCGAGCCGTCCGGCGAGAAGGTCAGCGACCGCGGCGCAGCCCCGTTGAGCGACGGGCTGGCATGGATCCGCTCGATCGTGAGGGCGGGCTCGGCATCAACTGTTTGGACGGTCGTTTCGCTGGCCGGCTGGCAGGCGGTCAGGACTGTGGCGACAGCAAGAAGGCTGGCAAGGCGAACGGTCATGAAAACTCCCCGGATAATCTCGTTGCCCGTTTTAGGAGCGCCGGCTTTGGCTGGCCAGACCTGACCGCATGGGCGGTTGTCGGGTGCAGCCACGCCGGTTTTCTTCCCCACGTGTGGGGAAGGGGCCCGAGCGCGGCGAGGAGGGGCTGGGCGAGGTGTGGCCCATGCCGCCTTCGGCGTCACCCCTCCGTTTTGCCGCTTCGCGCCAAGACACCTCGCCATGGAATGGGGAGGAAAGGATGTCCGTCGTTTGGCACGAAACCCCACACCCCAACCGCACCGCCCGGATTGAAAGGCGCGTGAGCGCCAGAACGGAAAACCCCAAACGCGGGCAGGGCGGCGAGCTGACATGGCATGACCCCATATCTGTTGACGGAAAGGGTGACGCGCCCATCCGCGCCACGGCGCGATCGCCTGGCGTTGTGAGCAGTTGAGGGGTGCGAGGTGCCTTGCCGGTGCCTTGCTATGGAAGTTGTGTAGGTGGCGCCGGGGGCACCTCGCACACGGAGATTTGGTCGGAGCCGTTACCGGCCCCGTCTCGAAACCGACAGGAACAAACGGTCGAGCTTTGTGCCGCCGTCCTGCCGATGGCCACGCCGGGTTTTGTGGTGGTCAAATCCACAAGACCGGACGAGCTCCGCAATCCCCGCACCCCCGGATAACCGGTCCGAGCCTCGAGTTGGCGCGGGAACGGGAGAAGTATGGGGTATCCGGGAAGAGGGGCGGATAAGGTTTTTGGGAAAGTGCGGATTTGCAGTGGGTTAGGGTGGTGTGGCGGGGGATAAGTCGGTCGACTTCGATCCCTTTGATCGCTTCATACCCACCGTCATCCCACGGCTTGTCCGGGGGACCTCAGCCAATCTGCAAACGGGGAAGCACAGGTCCCCCGGACGCCCGCTTCGCGGTCACCGTGGGATGACGGAGGGGTGGCGTGTTTCGAAGAGCGTGCTGGCGCCCGCTTCGCCCTTCACCCCTTGCCGGGAGTGCGCCGCGTCCGCTCCAACACCATCACCCCAATTCCCCACCGTCATCCCACGGTCGCGGCAAGGCCGCGATCCGGGGGACCTCAGCCCGGCCGTCGACGGGGAAGCACAGGTCCCCCGGATGCCCGCTTTGCGGTCACCGTGGGATGACGGTGTAGAGGGGTGTTGCGAAGAGCGTGCTGGCGCCCGCTTCGCCCTTCACCCCTTGCCGGGATGACGCAATATCCGCTCCAACACCATCACCCCACTTCCCAACCGTCATCCCACGGTCGCGGCAAAGCCGCGATCCGGGGGACCTCAGCCAGGCCGTCGACGGGGAAGCGCAGGTCCCCCGGACGCCCGCTTCGCGGTCACCTTGGGATGACGGAGGGGTGGGGTGTTTCGAAGAGCGTGCTGGCGCCCGATTCGCCCTTCACCCCTTGCCGGGAGTGCGCCGCGTCCGCTCCAACACCATCACCCCAATTCCCCACCGTCATCCCACGGTCGCGGCAAGGCCGCGATCCGGGGGACCTCAGCCCGGCCGTCGACGGGGAAGCACAGGTCCCCCGGATGCCCGCTTTGCGGTCACCGTGGGATGACGGTGTAGAGGGGTGTTGCGAAGAGCGTGCTGGCGCCCGCTTCGCCCTTCACCCCTTGCCGGGATGACGCAATATCCGCTCCAACACCATCACCCCACTTCCCAACCGTCATCCCACGGTCGCGGCAAAGCCGCGATCCGGGGGACCTCAGCCAGGCCGTCGACGGGGAAGCACAGGTCCCCCGGATGCCCGCTTCGCGGCCACCGTGGGATGACGGTGGGGTTGGGTGTTGCGAAGAGCGTGCCGGCGCCCGCTTCGCCCTTCACCCCTTGCCGGGAGTGCGCCGCGTCCGCTCCAACACCATCACCCCAATTCCCCACCGTCATCCCACGGTCGCGGCACAGTCGCGATCCGGGGGACCTCAGCCAGGCCGTCGACGGGGAAGCACAGGTCCCCCGGATGCCCGCTTTGCGGTCACCGTGGGATGACGGAGGGGTGGGGTGTTTCGAAGAGCGTGCTGGCGCCCATGCCGCCTCTGGCGTCACCCCTCCGTCTTGCCGCGACGCGCCAGGACACTTCCCCACGGTGGGGGAAGGAAAGGATGCCCCGTCATCTCCCACGCCTTTCCCGCATTGCCCTTGCAGCCTCACTCCGCTACAGGGTGCGGCTCAAGATTCCCTGCCAGACAAGAGAGCCTCTCCCCCATGGCCGCATACAAATTCGTCTATCACATGGACAAGCTGTCGAAGACCTATCCGGGCGCTGCCAAGCCGGTGTTCGACGGTATTTCCCTGCACTTCCTGCCCGACGCCAAGATCGGTGTTGTCGGCGTCAACGGTGCCGGTAAGTCCACTCTGCTGAAGATCATGGCCGGCATGGACACCGAATTCACCGGTGAAGCCTGGGCCGAGAAGGGCGTGAAGGTCGGTTATCTCGCCCAGGAACCGCAGCTCGATGAAGACAAGACGGTCTGGGAAAATGTGATCGAAGGCTCGGCGCCCAAGCAGCTCCTGGAGGAGTTCAATGCCATCTCGATGCAGCTGGCGGAGGATTATACCGACGAGCTGATGGAGAAGATGACCGAGCTCCAGGAGAAGATCGACAACGAGAACGCCTGGGACATCGACTCGAAGATCGAGATGGCGATGACGGCGCTGCGCTGTCCGCCGGCCGACTGGCCCGTCACCGACCTGTCCGGTGGTGAGCGTCGCCGCGTGGCCCTGTGCCGCCTCTTGCTGTCCGACCCGCACATGCTGCTGCTCGATGAGCCGACCAACCACCTCGACGCCGAAAGCGTGCAGTGGCTGCAGAACTATCTGGAAGACTTCAAGGGCGCCGTGCTGGTTGTCACCCACGACCGCTACTTCCTCGACTCGATCACCACCTGGACGCTCGAACTCGATCGCGGCCGCGGTGTGCCCTATGAGGGCGGCTACTCCTCCTGGCTGGAACAGAAGTCCAAGCGCCTGGCCCAGGAAGACCGCGAAAAGAGCGCCAAGGATCGCGCCCTGATGCGCGAACTGGAATGGATCCGCTCCTCGCCGAAAGCCCGCCAGGCCAAGGCGAAGGCGCGTATCAAGTCCTATGAGGACCTGCGCGATGCCGCCGAGCGCGCCGAGATCACCACGGCCCAGATCACCATTCCGCCGGGGCCGCGCCTGGGCGGTGTCGTGGTCGAGGTGGAGAACCTCAAGAAGGGCTTCGAGGACAAGCTGCTCATTGATGGCCTGTCCTTCAAGCTGCCGCCGGGCGGCGTGGTCGGCGTGATCGGTCCGAACGGTGCGGGTAAATCGACCCTGTTCAAGATGATCACCGGCCAGGAGACCCCGGACGAGGGCTCGATCCGTCTCGGCGAGACGGTCAAGCTGGGCTATGTCGACCAGTCGCGCGACACGCTCGACCCCAACAAGACCGTCTGGCAGGAAATCTCCGGCGGCAATGACATGATCGAGCTGGGCGGCAAGGAAGTCCCCTCGCGCGCCTATGTCGGCACGTTCAACTTCAAGGGCGGCGACCAGCAGAAAAAGGTGGGCTTGCTCTCCGGTGGTGAGCGCAACCGCGTCCACCTCGCCAAGATGCTGCAGACCGGCGGCAACCTGCTGCTGCTCGATGAGCCGACCAACGATCTGGACGTGGAAACCCTGGCGGCGCTGGAGCAGGCGCTGGAAGCCTATCCGGGCTGTGCCGTGGTGATCTCGCACGACCGTTTCTTCCTCGACCGTCTGGCCACGCACATCCTCGCCTTTGAAGGCGACAGCCATGTCGAATGGTTCGAGGGCAATTTCGAGGACTATATCGAGGACAAGAAGCGTCGCCTCGGTCCGGACGCCGACATGCCCAAGAAGATCAAGTTCCAGAAATTCGCGCGGTAGAATGCTGAGCGAAGACGAACGTCGTGAACTGAGGGCCTGGCGATCACGCCAGGCCTTCTTCATGTTCGTCCTGTTGGCACTGGTCCTGCCGGGGCTGGTGGCGATGGCCCTCTCTGCAGTGCGCGAGCCCGCGCAGCTGTTCGCGGGTTCACTCGGTCTGTCCCTTCTGGGCTTTGCCGGACTGGCGATGTTTCTGGTCAGGGCCCCGTTGCGCTGGCGACAGGCCCGGCGGGACGAGGCCGGACGTGTGGTCCGCTCGGTGCGGGGACATGCCGATGTCCGCAGCCGGCGCGGGATCGGTCTGATCGCGCCCACGCATGAGATCCTGCATATCAGCGGTGAGCGCTTTGCGCTTGCGCCGTTCTGGCGCGAGCAGATCACGCCGGGGCTCGTCTATGAGGTCCGCTTCGCGCCGGAGAGCCGCGCCATCCTGTCGATTTCGCTGGCGGAAACCGTCGTCCGAGCGGCGAGGCCGGAGGCCCTGCCTGCCCACGTCCGGGATCTGACCGACCGCGACCGCCAACTGATACGCCTGCTCGCGCGCGGGCTGACCGACAAGGATATCGCGCGCCAGCTCAATCTCTCGCCGACGACGGTGCGCACCTATAATTCAGAGCTCTACCTGAAGCTGGGCATCGCGCGCCGCGGCCAGGTCCGGGAACTGGCCGAGCGCTTCGGCCTGCTCGACGAAGCTGACGGTCGCGGCTGAAGTCGCGGCTGAAGTCGGGGCTGAAGAGACGGCCTGACATCTGTCGACTGACAGATTGCCAACATCTGTCGATGGTCGCTGCCACCGGGGCCGGCCAGCCTTCCTGAACCAACAGGGAGGTTTCATGTCCAGTCCCGTCAAGTCACTCGAAAGCCCGTGGCGCTTCTGGCCCGGCATTGCCATCCTTGCCGGCGCCATGACCGGCTATGTCCTGCTCAGCTGGGCGCATATGGAAATCGTGCGCCAGGGCGTCGGCATGGAGGCTTATCTCGGCGACGGCCCCCGCCTGCCGCCCGGCGTACTGATCATCGGTCAGCTCAACAAAGCCGTCGCGCTTTTGGCAGCCGTGGCGATCGGTGCCCTGCTCCTGCATCGGCGCGGACCGCGCTGGGTCGGGCTGGTCAGTGTGTCGTGGCGCTGGATCGGTCTGGCCGTTCTGGTCGGCGCGGTCGCCTTCGGCCTGCGTCTCGTCCTCGCGAAACTGATGGTGGTCGCCATGCCGGACTGGATGGCCTTCATGGCGACGCCGTTCGCGCTTGGTGACGGCCATTCGCTGTGGCTAAGCGCCGGCTTCCTGGCGATGACGGTTCTGGTGACGCCCTTTGCCGAGGAGGTCTTCTTTCGCGGCTTCCTGTTCCGCTGGATGGCCGGCAACCGGCCGGTCTGGCTGGCGGCGATCATCTCCTCGGTGATGTTCGGCGCCGCCCATATCCTGCCACCACAAGCGATTTCAGCGGCGCTGATGGCGCTCATCCTGTGCTGGCTCTACTGGCGGACCGGCTCGGTGTGGCCGGCCATTGCTGCCCACATCACCAATAATGCGCTGGGCATCGGGCTGGGTCTGGTCTGGTCGCCCTAGAACCGTTTCGCCGAGAAGGCCTCCGCCGGGACCGGCGCCTCGTCGCCATCCATCAGGGCGGCCAGCAGACCGGCCGAGCCCATCGCCTGGGTCCAGCCGAGATGGCCGTGACCGGTGGAGATCCACAGGCCGGGCGCCCGGGTTTCGCCGATCACCGGGCGGCCATCGGCCGACATCGGACGGAAGCCGCACCAGGCTTTCTGGTCGCCGGGCAGGAGCTTGGCGGCAATGTCGGGATAGAGCCGGGTCAGGAGCAGGCGCAGATTGTCGATCCGCTCCTCGCGCAGTCTCCGGTCCTCGCCGGCAAACTCCGCCGTGCCGGCAATCCGCAGCGTGTCGCCGAGCGGTGTGACGATGGCGTGCAGCGCCTCGTCGACCACCGGCAGGGAGGGGCGCTGGTTGAGCTGTGACATGTCGAGGCTGAGCGAATAGCCCTTCACCGGTCGCACCGGGATATGCAGGCCGAGCGGTGCCAGCAGGCGGCGTGAGGTGTGGCCGGTGGCGAGCACGACCTGGTCGGCCTCGATCTCCTCGGTCGCGGTGCGCACGCCAACGATCCGACCGGCGCGGTCGATCAGGCTGGTGACCGGCGAATTGTATTCGAAGCGGGCGCCGGCCTCGTGGGCGACCTCGGACAGGGCGGCGGTGAACAGATGCGCGTCGCCGCTCTCGTCGTCGGGATAATAGATCGCCCCGGCCAGCTGGTCGGCGACATCGGCGAGCAGGGGTTCGCGGGCGAGGGTGGCCTCGCGATCGAGGATCTCGTAGCGCAGCCCGGCCTCGGTCAGCGCCTTGCCGGTCTGCTGGCGCTGGTCGAGCGCCTGCTGGTCGCGGCACACCTTCATCGTGCCGCGGGCGAGATTGGCGAAGTCGAGCTTGTGGCGGTCGCGCACGGCCTGGGTCTGGGCCAGCGAGTAGCGCGACAGGGCGAAATTGGCCTGGCAGGCGGCCGCGTAGCGCTTGCGGGTCGAATTGGCGAGGAATTTCAGACCCCATGGGATGAGGCCGGGCAACGGCGCCAGACGCAGTTTCATCGCGGAATGCGGATCGGCGAGGGAGGCCAGCAATTGCCAGTGCACGCCGGGGGCATTCCACGGTTCCGGCTCGGACGGGGTCAGCGCGCCGGCATTGGCGAAGCTGGTTTCGCGGGCCGGGCCGGCATGGGCGTCGAGGACGAGCACCTCATGCCCGCGCTCGCGCAGGGCATGGGCGGCGCTCACGCCGGCCAGACCGGCACCGACAATGATCACATTCTGCTTGGCCACGACTGTCTCTCCCTCCGGGCGGCCTGAACGGCCCGGTTTGAACTTCGTGGGGATACAGATAAAAGCAAGGCATTATCTGCACCTTCTGACCGGGATTTCATGGACGCTCTCGTCACACAGCTCAAAGCGCTCGCCGAGCCGACGCGCCTGCGCATCGTCACCCTGCTGTCGCGCGGGGAGCTGACGGTGTCGGAGCTGGTCTCGATTCTGGGCCAGAGCCAGCCGCGTGTCTCGCGCCATCTCAAGCTTCTCACCGATGCCGGTCTTGCCGAGCGCCTGCCCGAAGGCGCCTATGTCTTCTACCGGCTGACCGATGCCGGGGGCGGCCGCAAGCTGGCCCAGATGGCCAATGAGCTGGTGCCCGAGGATGACGCCGTCCTGACCCGTGACGTGTCGCGGCTGGAAGCCATCAAACAGGCCCGCGCCCAGGCCGCGCAGGCCTATTTCGAGAGCGTCGCGGAAGACTGGGACACGATCCGCTCGCTGCATCTGGCCGACCACAAGGTCGAGGCCGCGATGCGTGAACTGGTCGGGCCCGGCCCGTTCGATCTGATGATCGATGTCGGTGTCGGCACCGGGCGGGTGCTGGAGCTGTTTTCGGACCGCGTGGCGCGCGGGATCGGCGTCGACATCAACCACTCCATGCTCAATGTCGCGCGGCTCAACCTGCAATCGGCCGGGCTGAAGCACTGCTCGGTCCGGCATGCCGATGTCGGCGCCCTGCCGTTTGATACGGCGGTGGCTGATCTGGTGACGGTGCACCAGGTGCTGCATTATCTCGAGGATCCGGCGCTCGCCGTCGACGAGTGCGCGCGCGTGCTGAGGCCGGGTGGAAACCTGGTCATTGTCGACTTTGCCCCGCACCAGCTGGAAACCCTGCGCGAGGACCATTTTCATCGTCGCCTCGGCTTTGCCGATGAGGAGATGGCGGACCTGATCGGTCATGCCGGTCTCGAGCTGGCGCACCAGACCGCGCTCCATCCCGACGACCCGACCGGCCAGCTGACCATGAAAATCTGGATCGCCCGGCGCAAGCCCGCGACCCCGGCTCCGCTCGATTAGACCTTCTCCGCAAGGCGTGACGGGTGTAATGTAAACGCCGTTTTGCAGGGGGCAGACATGAAAACAGCGTTGAACCTTATCAGTATCGCCATTCTCGGCGCGATTGGTGTCGGCTCGTATCTGGGCACGCAGGGCGGTTCGGGCACGCTCGATGGCGCCGGGGCTGCGTCTCCGGATGCCGCGGACAGCGGCGTCTATGCGCCCGATCCGGCGCCGGTCGTGGATACCATTCCGGATGATCCACTGGCCGATGACGGCGCGCACGCGTCCGGCGCGGCTCAGGGCGACAGCGCGATCCTTCACTCGGTCACCGGCACCATGTCGGGCTATTTCATCGCCAATGCGCCGATCCGCTTTGGCGATTTCAGCCTCGAGAACATCGAAGTCTGGCCGGCCCTGCCCGAGTGCGACCAGCCCGCTTATCTCCGCCTCGCCCTCGAGGATCGGTCCGACCAGCTCGGCGAGAACGAGTACGGTCCGTATTACCGCCTCCATGCGATGACCATCGACAGCGCCGCCATCACCGAGGACGGGGTAATGATCACCGCGTCTGACGCCGATCTCGGCACGCTGGTGATCGAGGCCGACTATGTCGACGGGGCTCTGGCCGAATGGCAGTCCGGCGCCGACGCCGTCTCCGAGCTGCTGGTCGGCACGGCGACACTGAATGGCGACAGCCAGCCGGTCAGCTTCTCCTTCTGGATTGGCGACTGACATCCCTGGCAGGCTGGTCGGCAGGCGAGCAGGCGCGCGAGCAGGCAGGCGGGCGGCTGATGTGTCCCGCTTGCCTTTTTGCCGCGCGCAGTGCTTGCATGGCCCGAAGGTCCGGTCGGGAATGCCAGTCTGATGGTTCAAAAGACGAAATCGAAATCTGCCGCCGCCGCCGGCGCGCCCTCCATCGTCGTCGGATGGCGCGAATGGGTGAGCCTGCCGGCGCTGGGCGGCGTCCGGGTCAAGGCGAAGATCGATACCGGCGCCCGGACCTCTGCCATCCACGCCTGGAAGGTCCAGCCGTTCGAAAAGGACGGCGCAAACTGGGTCCGCTTCGACCTCCATCCCAACCAGGATGACAACAAGACCCGGATCGCCTGTGAGGCGCCGGTCATCGACAGTCGCCTGATCAAGAGTTCGAACGGGCAGCAACAGCGGCGCTATGTCATTCGCACGCCACTGCAGATCGGGCCGCATGTCTGGCCGATCGAATTGACGCTGACCCGGCGGGATGAGATGGGGTTCCGGATGCTGGTCGGTCGGACCGCGCTCAAGCCCGGTGCCCTGGTCAATCCGTCCAAATCCTATCTGTGTCCGACCGCGACTTAGGCCGCGACGCGTTTCGTGCTACCCAAACCCCCGACAGCCGTCACACCGGAGAGATCCTCGATGAAAATGCTCATGCTCGCCCGTAATCCAAACCTCTACTCGCACAAGAGGTTGGTCGAGGCGGCCGAGGCTCGCGGTCACGAGATCGACATCTATGATACGCTCAAGATGTACATGAACATTACCTCGCACCGGCCGGAAGTGCGCTATCAGGGCCGTATCCTGACCGGCTATGACGCGATCATCCCGCGCATCGGGGCCTCGATCACCAATTACGGCATGGCCGTGGTGCGCCAGTTCGAGATGATGGGCGTCTGGGGCGTCAACGAGTCCGTGGCCATCGGCCGCTCCCGTGACAAGCTCCGCTCCTTGCAGCTGCTCTCGCGCGCCGGTCTGGGCCTGCCGGTGACGGCTTTCGCCCACGATACCTCGATGACCGATGACGTGCTCGACATTGCTGGTGGTGAGCCGGTCGTGATCAAGCTGCTCGAGGGCACCCAGGGCGTCGGCGTCGTGCTGGCAGAGACCCGTCGCTCGGCCAAGTCCGTGATCGAGGCCTTCCGCGGCGCCAAGGTGAACATCCTGGTCCAGGAATTCATCAAGGAAGCCGGCGGGGCCGATATCCGAACCATCGTGGTTGGCGGCAAGGTTGTTGCGGCGATGAAGCGACAGGGTGCCGAGGGCGATTTCCGTTCCAACCTGCACCGGGGTGGCTCGGCCTCCAAGATCAAGCTGACCCCGGAAGAGCGCTCCACCGCGGTTCGGGCAGCCAAGGTGATGGGGCTCAATGTGGCCGGCGTCGACCTGCTGCGCGGCAATCACGGCCCCCTGATCATGGAAGTGAATTCCTCGCCGGGCCTGGAAGGCATCGAGAACGCCACCGGCGTCGATGTCGCCGACAAGATCATCGATTTCATGGAAAAGAATGCCGTGATGGGCAAGACGAAGACCCGCGGCACCGGATGAGTCGACAAGCTTTTGAAATAGCGGGCGAGACGGTCGCGCCCGGAACGACCAAGATCGTCCAGATTCCGGTCTCCGTGCTGTCGGATCACACGCCGATGTCGCTGTCGGTACAGGTGCTGCACGGCAAGCGCCCGGGACCGGTTGTCTTTCTGTCGGCGGCCATTCATGGCGATGAGATCATCGGCGTGGAGATGATCCGCCGGGTGATCCGGACGCCGCAGATGCGGTCGATCGCGGGGACACTGATCTGTGTGCCGGTGGTCAATACCTACGGCTTCATCACGCATTCGCGCTATCTGCCCGATCGCCGCGACCTCAACCGCTCCTTCCCGGGCGCGCCGACTGGCTCGCTGGCGGCGCGGCTGGCCGATATCTTCATGACCGAGGTGGTCGAGCGCTGTGAGGCCGGGATCGACCTCCACTCGGCCGCGGTCAACCGCACCAATCTGCCGCAAATCCGTGTCGACACGAAAGTGCCGCAGGCGCTCGAGCTGGCGCTGGAGTTCGCAGCGCCGGTGATCGTGCACTCATCCTTGCGCGAGGGTTCACTGCGCGAAGCCGCCCAGGAACGCGGCATTCCGGTGATTGTCTATGAAAGTGGCGAGGCGCTGCGCTTCGACGAAACGGCGCTGCGCATGGGGGTGAAGGGTATTCTGCGCGTGCTCGGCAAGCTGGGCATGCTGCGCGCCGACAAGCGCCTGAAGGCGACATTGCGTTCGGAGATCGGCAACAAGTCGAGCTGGGCACGGGCGCCGATGGGCGGCGTCCTGCGCATGCACCGCGATTGCGGCGAGCATGTCGAGGAGGGCACGCTGATCGCCACATTGAGCGATCCGCTGGGGACGACGGAAGTCGAGATTACCGCGCCGTGTGACGGCTTGATCATCGGCCGGACCGTTTTGCCCATCGTCAATGAGGGCGATGCCGTCGTGCATATTGCCGAGATCATCAAGCGCCGGAACGAGGAGCCGATGGTTCAGCTCGGCGAGGCGCTGAGCAATGATCCGCTCTTCGATGAAGATGAAATCATCTAGGCCATGTCGGGATGGTGATGCGGGCAGGCCCGAGGGCCTGCCCGATCAACAGTGTCGGGATCAGCCGTTCGGGATGATGACCCGGTCGACGACATGGATGATGCCGTTCGAGGTTTCGATGTCGGCCTGGATGACCTGGGCATTGCCGACGCGCACACCGTCGGTCGCATCGATCAGGACGGTCGAACCCTCAACCGTTTCAACCGACAGGATCTGACCGGCCAGCTGGTCCGAGGTGATGGCACCCGCGACGACATGGTAGGTCAGGAGACCCGCCAGCTCGGCCCGGTTTTCCGGCATCAGCAGGCGCTCGACTTCGCCGGCCGGCAGGCCTTCAAAGGCGGCATCGACCGGGGCGAAGACCGTGAACGGGCCGTCGCTCTTCAGCGTGTCGACGAGGCCGGCAGCCTGGACGGCGGCAACCAGTGTGTTGAACTGGCCGGCGGCGACAGCGGTATCAACGATGTCGGCCTGGGCCATGGCGCTGTGTCCGCCACCATGATGGTCCATTTTCATGCTGGCCGCATCGGTTGCGAGGGCCGGAGCAGAGATCAGGGCTGCCGTCAGGGCAGCGATAGAGACGAGACGCATGTGTGCGCTCCCTTGTTCGTTTTGGGGTGAGGTCGGGCGGTGGCCACCGCCGTCTCACTGAAAAGGTCGTCTCATGCATGTGACAGACGAGGGTACGGCACCCGTCCGGTTTCGGATCAAATCTTTCCGAAGCTTAATCTTTGACGGGCGTCAGTTTTCCCAACAGCGCGCGGCTTTCGGCATCGGCCGGAAAGAAGATCTCGAGCCGGAGATCGCGCAGGGTCAGGTCCCGGGCCGAGCTGAGTTCGGCCACGGTCGTGAACAGTGCGAGCTCGCCGTGCGCGGTGGCATAGCGCAGCGTCATGATCGGGCCGTGTGCGCTCAGCGCGAGCGGATCTGCGGCGTGCGGTGCCAGCTTGTCGGCAAGGGCCTCGAGCTGGTTGTCTCCCCCCGCCTGCCGCGACTCCGAGCGCAGCCGGTTCATCAGCACCGCCGCGACATCCGGCCAGTTCAGGATCGGTGCCCGCAGCGCCGCGTCGTCCACCAGCCGGTCGACCAGACACATGCCCGGCTCCCAGGTCCCGCCCATCAAGAGCGCCCCGGCCGGATTGGCATCCACGACCCGCCAATAGGTGTCGAAGATCAGCGACGGAGCCGGGCTGTGGGCATGCATCATCCGGGTCAGGGCATCGCGGATCGGTTCCAGATGCTCGGCGCCGAGGGGCGTGCGCTCATAGAGCGAGGCGAAGCCGGCCGCCGTCAGCATGGCGTTGCGGGCCTCGAACGGCATGTCGAGACATTCGGCCAGTTGCAGCACCATGGCACGGCTCGGCTGCGACCGGCCGCTCTCCAGAAAGCTGAGATGGCGGGCCGAGACATCGGCGGTCAGCGACAGGGCCAGCTGGCTGTAGCGGCGGCGCTGACGCCAGTCGCGCAGCAGGGCTCCCAAGGCGGAGGCTGATGTTGCGGCGCGCGGTCGGAGCGGGATCGGATCGGTCATGGCGACAGCCTGCCACGGCCCGGTAGGCAAAACCATGACCTCCCGGGTCATGGTGCAGCGTCAGGTCGAGCCGTCCGGCTTGACGTCAGGCCTTGCCGTAGCCGCCACCGCCCGGTGTCTCGATCTCGACCGCCTCGCCGGGTTCGACATCGATCCGGAACAGGCCGGGCAGGGCCTCGACGGTGCCGTCCGACTTGATGTGGCGCTGCGCTCCGCTTGCCGCCTCGGCACCACCGGCCAGTCCGAACGGGTGCTCGATGCGCCGCGAGGAGAGCAGGGCGACCTCCATGCCTTCGAGGAAGGTCATCCGCCGGATCGAGCCATCGCCGCCGCGCGCCGCGCCGGCGCCGCCGGAATCCGGTCGGATCCGGTGGTGCTCGACCCGAACCGGGAAGCGCCGCTCGAGGACTTCCGGATCAGTCATCCGTGAATTGGTCATGTGGGTGTGGATGGCGCTGGTCCCGGCGAAGGTCTCACCGTCGGCATCAATCCCGGCCCCGGAGCCGCCGCAGATGGTCTCGTAATACTGATGCCGGTCATTGCCGAAAGTGAGATTGTTCATCGTGCCCTGGCTGGCCGCCAGCCGCCCGGTCGCCCCGAACAGCGCATCAACGACCAGCTGGCTGGTCTCGACATTGCCGGCGACCACGGCGGCGGGGGATTGCGGGTTGAGCAGGCAGCCTTCCGGCAGGATCAGCTCTATCGGTTTGAGACAGCCCTCATTGAGCGGGATGGCATCGCCCACCAGGCAGCGGAAGACATACAGCACCGCCGCCCGGGCGACCGAGGCCGGGGCGTTGAAATTGCTGGCGCGCTGCGGCGCTGTCCCGGTGAAGTCGACAATCGCTGAGCGGGCCTCTCGATCGACCCGGATGGCGACGCAGATTTCGGCGCCGTCATCCAGCTTCACCGTGTGCGATCCGTCCGACAGGGCGTCGATGACCCGGCGTACGGCGCGTTCGGCATTGTCCTGGACGTGGCCCATATAGGCTTTCACGACCGCCAGCCCGTTGTCCGCGACCAGTCGGTGCAGCTCGTCCGCGCCCTTGGCGCAGGCGGCCAGCTGGGCCTTCATGTCGGCGATATTCTGTGATGGCTTGCGGGCCGGATGCGTGCCCGAAGTCAGCACGCCGATGACGACCTCGTCGAGGAAGCGGCCCTTCTCCATCACTTTCACATTGCGGAACTGGACGCCCTCCTCCTCGATCGAGGTTGAGAAGGGCGGCATCGAACCCGGTGCGATTCCACCGACATCGGCATGGTGGCCGCGTGCCGCAACGTAGAAGATCCGTGTCCCGGTGTCCGGATCATGGACCGGTGTCACCAGGGTGATGTCGGGCAGGTGGGTGCCGCCGTCATAGGGCGCGTTGACCGCCACCGCGTCGCCGGGTCCGAGATCGGGATGGGCGTCGGCGGCCGCGCGGACCGAGGCTGACATGGAGCCGAGATGGACCGGCATGTGCGGTGCATTGGCGACGAGGCCACCTTCGGCGTCAAACACGGCGCAGGAAAAGTCGAGCCGCTCCTTGATATTGACCGAGTGGGCGGTGCGCTCGAGGGCGACGCCCATCTGCTCGGCGACCGACATGAAACGCTTGTTGAAGAGTTCCAGCCGGATCGGGTCGAGCTCGGTGCCGCCGCCGGCGCCGTCCGCGGCGACGGCCCGTTTCAGGCACAGCGTGCCGTCATCCAGCCGGCTCGCCGCCCAGCCGCGATCAACCACGATGGTTGCATTGGGATCCATGATCAGGGCCGGTCCGTCCTGCCGGCTACCCGGACCGAACTGGTCCAGGGTCGAGACCGGAACGTCGTGCCATTGCCCGCCATCAAACATTGCAGCGGTCTCACTCGGCCGCGGCGCGCCGGCGGTCGGGGCCGGCATCTCGATGCTCCAGTCGCCGGAGCCGGGCGGGGCGCACTCGGCCTCGGCGGTCACCGATTCGATGATCAGTCCGCCATCGGGCATGAAGCCGAACAGGCGCCGATGTGCGGCGCTGAAGGCTTCCTCCATCTGCGCGGAGGTACCCTCGGACACCGGGATCGAGGTGTCGGAGCCGGCGACCTTCAGTCGCCATTCGCGGCTGACCCGGATCGCCTCGCGCGGCAGGTCCTGGTCGGCGAGGGCGTCACGCGCCTCCTGCGCCAGCCGTTCGGCCAGCTTGCAGGCCGTGTCATAGCCAGGCTCGAACGCGGCCTCGACCGCCGCCATGCGGGTCTCGCGAATCTCCGCGAGGCCGATCCCCAGGGCTGACAGGAGCCCGCCATAAGGGTGGATCAGCACCGTGGTCATGCCAAGGGCATCGGCGACGCGGCAGGCGTGCTGGGCACCGGCGCCGCCGAAGGCGGACAGCGCATAGCCGGACGGGTTGACGCCCTGGCCGATCGAGATCTGCTTGATTGCCTGCGCCATGCTCTCGATGGCAACCGCGAGGAAGCCCTCGGCGGCAGCCTCGGCACTGTCCAGACCCATGGCGTCAGCGAGATCGCTCAGGGCGGCGCGCGAGGCGACGACATCCAGCGGCTGGTCCGAGCTTTCGCCGAAGACATGCGGGAACCAGTCGGGCTGGACCCGGCCGAGGACGATATTGGCGTCGGTCACCGCCGCCGGTCCGCCGCGGCCATAGCCGGCCGGACCCGGCATCGCACCGGCACTGTCCGGTCCGACACGGGCGCGCTCGCCGTCAAAGGTGAGGATCGAACCGCCCCCGGCGGCGACGGTGTGCACGGCCATCATCGGCGCGCGCAGCCGGTGTCCGGCGACCAGTGTCTCCTGGACGCGGTCATACTGCTCGCCATCATAGCGCGAGACATCGGTCGAGGTGCCGCCCATGTCGAAGCCGATCACCTTGGCATGACCGGCCTGCCTTGCCGTCTTGGCCATGCCCACAACACCGCCGGCCGGGCCGGACAGCACCGCGTCGCGGGCGTGGAAGGCGGCCGCCGGGGCGAGCCCGCCGGAGGACTGCATGAAGAAGAGCGGTGTCCCCTCCAGTCCGCGATCAACGCGGCTGACATAGTCGTGCAGGACCGGGGTGAGATAGGCATCGAGCACGGTGGTCGAGGCGCGTGGCCCGATCTTGACCAGGGGCGAGGCGACCGACGAGCGGATCACGGTTTCAAAGCCGGCCTCGCGGGCGAGCGCCTCCAGTCGGGCCTCGTGAACGTCATTGCCATAGGCATGCATCAGGGCGATCGCGACCGTGGTCAGACCCGCCTTGCGGGCGTCGGCAAGGGCGGTCCGGGCGGCCACCTCGTCGAGCGGTCGCAGGATGGTGCCTTCCGCGTCGAGCCGTTCCTCGACCCCGACAACCCGGTCATAGAGCGGGCGCGGGCGGGCCAGGTCGAGGGCAAAGATGTCGGGACGGGTCTGGTCGCCAATGACCAGCAGGTCCTCGAAGCCCCGCGTCACCAGGAAGAGGGTCGGCGCGCCCTTGCGTTCCAGCAGGGCATTGGTTGCGACCGTGGTGCCCATCTTGACCGCGCTGACCGGTTCGCCGGCCGACAGGCGGCGGACGCCCTCGGTGGCGGCGTCGGGATAGTCCGGGCTTTCCGACAGCAGTTTGAGGGCTTGCAGGCGACCATCAGGGCGGCGGCCGATTATATCGGTGAAAGTGCCGCCCCGGTCGATCCAGAATTCCCACGCCTCGCGTCCGCGCTCACTCATGCCTGCGACCCCGTCTGCTGTTGCTGCGGAGGTTAAGCATGGCATGGCCGGGTGCAACCGGCTTAAGCTGGTTGTGAACTGTTGGAGATCGGTCCGGCCCCCTCGCGCACCGCGTGTGCGACCCCTACATGGACGGCCGGAAGGTGACGCAAATGGGATTCTGGCGAAATCTGGCAGACCGCCTCAGCGGCCGCGACAACTTCCTCGATTGTGAAGGATGCGATGACCGTGCAGCGGCGCACCGGGTCAATGACGCCGATTTCGCCATGGCGCTGATCGGGTTGGGCGCCAAGATGGCCAGGGCTGACGGCCAGGTGTCGCGCAGCGAGATCCGCGCCTTCTACGAAGTCTTCAAGCCACCGCCCGAGGGGCGTGAAGCCCTCGATCGCGCCTTCGAACTCGCCATGCAGACGACGCTCGGCTTTGATGGCTATGCCCGCCGCCTGGCGCGCCGCTTTCGCGGCTATCCGGCCATTCTGGAAGACGTGCTCGACGGGCTCTTCCACGTCGCCAAGGCGGACGGCATGATCACGCCGGACGAGATGGGCTATCTGGAACGGGTCGCCGATATCTTCGGCTTCTCGGAGACCGAGTTTCGCCGCATCCTCGCCGGCCATGTCGAGCCGGAGGATGGCGACCCCTACGTCATTCTGGGCATTGATGCCGGGATCTCGGATGCGGATCTGCGCAAGGCCTATCGCCGGATCGCCTCGCAGAATCACCCCGATCGACTGATTGCGCGCGGCGCGCCGCTCGAGATCCAGCGTCTTGCCGATGAGAAAATGGCAGCAATCAATGCGGCTTACGGGGAAATCCTGAGCCAACGAGGTTTGGTCGCACCCCTCACCAATTGACCTTTGGTGCATTGATGCCAACATACGCATCAGCGGGGCGAAGACGGAAAGTAGTTCATGACGGACGCTCGACAGACTTTTTCATCTGGTTTCTCCGGACGCGCCAGCCGGGTCGTTCGCGATGTGCTCGCGGCACTGATCGCGCTGGCCGTGGTCGGACTGGTGATTTTCCTCGCGGCCATGCTGACCGCCGCCTTCCTCGTTGTGGCCGGTATCGCGGTGCTCGCCGCCGCCGGCTTCTGGGTCTGGCGCAAGCTTCGTGGCGGCTCGACCGCCTCGGCCCGCTCGTCCCGGACGCGCAATAGTGACGCGCAAGGGCCGGAAATCCTCGTCGCGACGCGTGGACCGGAAGGCTGGACCGTTGATGGCGTCGGGCCGTCTTCGCGCTGAAGCCCCGGACCAACGGTCTCATTGCCGCACCTCGGACGCCTTGCAAGGCTTGCGACCTGGCCGTCTCGGCGGCTGGCTCAGCTAAATGTGATTGGGACAAGCGGCTGTGCCCGATAAGCTGCCTGCATGACGATCTCTGACCCTGTGTCCTGCCCGTGATCCGCGCGGCGTTCTTCCTGATCGGTATCACCCTGCCGATGATGCTCGTCGGCTGCGTGTCGATGGTGCTGCCGCGCGTGCCGACCGAGACCGCCGGCCCTCCGGCGCGTCCGGCGATCGGGACGACAGGGCTGAGCCGCGAGAGCTGGGAAGCCGGACGGGCCGATCTCCTCGCGCGCTTTGAAGAGCAGGTCTATGGCGCCTGGCCGGGCGACGATCCCGCCACCGTCACCGAACGCCGGGTGATCGAAGAGGGGGCCTTTGACGGCCGCGGCCGGCTGGAGGAATGGGATCTCGATCTCGGTCGGGGGCTTGCCCATCTCGTCGTCATCCTGCCGGAAAACGCCGACGGCCCCGCGCCCGTCATCATCCTGCAGACCTTCTGCGGTACCCGTACCGCGCTGGGCGGCCGGGAAGACCTGTCACCGCCGGTCAATGCGTCGGCCCGGGAATGTGGCCAGACCTCCGGCTGGCAGGGTTACCTGATGACGGCGATCTTCGGACGCTATATTGCCGAGCCGCCGATCGGCGAAATTCTCGATCGGGGCTACGCGCTGGCCTTCCTTCATCCGGGCGATATCGTGCCGGACAATGCGGCCGGCGCCGCGCCCGCGCTCGACAGGCTGATGCCGGATAGCGAAGCGGGTACAGCAACTGCGACCGGAACCGGCGCGATTATCGCCTGGGCCTGGGGCTATGCCCGCGCCGTCGACGCGCTGGAGAGCGATCCCCGCTTTGATCGCGACCGCATGGCGGTGTGGGGGCATTCGCGCAATGCCAAGTCTGCCCTTGTGGCGGCGGCATTCGATACCCGGATTGATCTCGTCCTGGCCCACCAGGGCGGCACCGGCGGAACCACGCTGACCCGCAGCCTCGACGGCGAGAGCGTCGCCCAGATCACCGGGGCCTATCCTTATTGGTTCAACGAAACCTATGCCGGCTACGCTGATCGCGAGGACAAAATCCCGCTCGATCAACACCAGCTGATCGCCCTGATGGCGCCGCGTCCGCTTCTGATCAGTGGTGGCTGGCGCGATGCCTGGTCGGACCCGCAGGGCAGTTTCCGGGCCGCACAGGGCGCCAATCCGGTCTATCAGCTCTACGGGTCGCAAGGCTTGCGCCAGGCCCGGCTCGCCGGGTTCGACGCCGAGGCTGATATCGCGGTTTTCATGCGGCGCGGTCTGCACGGCGTGCAGCCGTCCGACTGGGACGCCTTCCTCGAATTCCTCGACGCGCATTTCGGCCATTCGGAATAAGGGCTTGCGAGCCGAGTGCGAGGCGTCCAAGAGTGACGCATGCGTCTCAAGGATTTCCTCCTTCTCGTAGCGGTTTGCGTTGTCTGGGGTTTCAACTTCGTCGTCGCAAAATTCGCCGTGACCGGCTCACCGGGCTGGGTGCCCGGCTTTGACGGTGTGCCGCCGATCTTCTTTGCCTTCCTGCGCTTTGCCCTGCTCTACGCCTTCCTGGCGCCATGGCTGAGGCCGCGGCCGACCGATATCAAGACGATGATCGGGGTCGCACTGTGCATGGGCGCGCTGCAATACGTACTGCTGTTCATGGGGATGCGCTGGGCGACGCCGTCGGGCATGGCGATTGCCGTGCAGATGGGCGTGCCGTTCGCCACCATCCTCTCGGTCATCTTCCTCAAGGAGACCGTCGGCCTGCCGCGCATCCTCGGCATGACGCTGGCCTTTGCCGGTGTGATGCTGGTGATCGTCCATCCCGGTGAGACCGACATGTCGCTCGGCATGCTGCTCGGCATCGGTGCGGCCTTTGTCGCCTCGCTGGGGATGATCCTGGTCAAGCGCCTGCCGATGGACTCGATCCGCATGCAGGCCTGGATCGGCCTGATCTCCTGGCCGCCGCTCCTGCTGCTTTCGCTGACCTTCGAGCATGACCAGATGGCCGGCGTCGTCTCCGGCGGCTGGGCTTTCGGGCTGGCGCTCATGGTCACCGTCGTGCTGGTCAATATTTTCGGCCATGGCGTGTTCTACAATCTCTTGCAGCGCTATGACGCGACACTGATCGCGCCGATTACCCTCCTCGCACCGCTGGTCGGTGTGGTCTCGGGCATCCTGTTGACCGGCGATCCGATGGGCTGGCGCCTGTTTGTCGGCGGCGGGCTGACCCTCGTCGGTGTCGGCATTATCGCGCTGCGCCAGAACAAGAAGCTGCCGGCCGCCGCACTGGCGCGGGAGAAGACCCTGTGACCCTCGACGTGGTTGCCGCGCCGTCGCCCAATTTCAATGATCGCCGGGCGCCCATCAGTCTCATCCTGCTGCACTATACCGGCATGGAAAGCGGTGCCGCTGCCGTCGCGCGGCTGCGTGATCCGCGGGCCGAGGTCAGCAGCCATTATGTCGTCGAGGAGGATGGTCGCATCCTTCAGCTCGTCGGTGATGACAAGCGGGCCTGGCATGCCGGGGTCGCGAGCTGGCAGGGCGCGCGTGACATCAACTCGCTCTCGATCGGGATCGAGATCGTCAATGGCGGCCATGACTATGGTCTGCCGGCCTATCCGGCGCTGCAGATCGACAGCGTGATCGCCCTGGTCCGCGAGCTGATGGCCCGGCATGGCTTGGCAGCGCATCAGGTGATCGGCCATTCCGATGTCGCGCCGGGACGCAAGGACGACCCGGGTGAGCACTTCCCCTGGGAGACGCTGGCGGCGGCCGGGTGTGCGCTGGCCATGCCGGAACCGGCGCCGTCGAACATTGACCCGGCCGAGGGGCTGGGGCGGATCGGTTATGATCTCGAGGCGGGGATGGACGCCGTTCTCACCGCTTTCCAGCGGCGCTGGCGTCCGGCGCGGGTCGATGGCGTTCTCGACGAGGAAACCCGTGCGCTGATCGCGGCCATTGCCTGCCGGGGCGACGCAGAGGCTGGAAGCGCTTGACGCCCCGCCTCGTCTGGACGATCTAGATCGCGATCAGGTGGCTGGGCGGTCGCGACAACTGGGCCGGAAACGGTGTTGTCGAGGAAAGTCCGGGCTCCACGGAGGCAAGGTGCCGGATAACGTCCGGCGGGGGTGACCCCAGGGAAAGCGCAGCAGAGAATAGACCGCCCGCCCGAGCTTCGGCGACGGCGGGTAAGGGTGAAACGGTGCGGTAAGAGCGCACCGCCCCGACCGCAAGGAAGGGGGCTAGGCAAGCCCCACCTGGAGCAAGACCGAATAGGGACAGGCCGCAGCTTTCGGGCTGCACATGCGCCTCCGCATGCTGTCCGGGTAGGTCGCACCAGGTCGTGCGCAAGCACGATCGCAGATGAATGACCGTCGCTCCGGATCTGATCCGGGGGACAGGACCCGGCTTACAGGCCGCCTGATCACTTTTCCCCATTCCCAAGACATTTGCGCCGGTCCGCTGTCGGCTGCGGCCGGATGCGGCCAAGGGCGTTGCAGTCTCGCGAAGCGACCGTTCGTGCTGATTTGGAAACAATCCCGATTTTTCGACAGATTTCGCGGGAGGCGTGGTTCGACCGGTCTCGGGCCTGTGGATATTAACTTAATGTTCCCTTCCTGTTCTTCTTTTCCTCATATTCGAATACTTCAAAAGGCCCGTCAGTCCATGAAAAACGGGTCTTTCGTCATTGTTTCCCACCAAATCCCATGTTATCCCATCATTAACCATGAGAGACGGGTCTTGTGGGCTTGGGGGTTTCCGGCGTGTTTTTGTCGACGACGATCAATGGCGTGGATGCGAAGGGGCGGGTTTCCGTTCCCGCCGGCTTCCGCGCGGTCGTCAAGAACGATCCCGACGAAAAAATCTATGTCTGGCCGTCCTTCGAGGGCGGCTATCTGGAAGGCGGCGGTCAGGCCCTGCTCGATCGCTATCTGGCGCTTCTGGAAGAGATGGATCCCTATGATGACGCCCGGGCCGCTTTCGAGCAGACGATCTTCGGTGATACCCGCGGTCTCGGCTTTGACGGCACCGGCCGGGTTACCCTGCCGAAGGACCTGATCGAGCATGCCGGCCTGACCGGCAAGGCGGCCTTTGTGGGTCTGGGCGCCCGTTTCGAGATCTGGGATCCGGAGCGGCTCGCTGAGCGCAAGGCCAATGCCCGCAATTTCGCCCGCGACAACAAGAAGTCGCTCAAGTTGCCGCCGCGCCCGGGAGGCGCGTGATGAGCGCGTCGCCACACATTCCGGTGATGCTGGATGAGGTCCTGCATGCGCTCGAGCCGCGCGGCGGGGCCTTGTATATTGACGGCACCTTCGGCGCCGGCGGCTATTCGCGCGGTATCCTGTCGGCGGCGGACTGCAAGCTGATCGGGATCGATCGAGACCCGGCCGTCCAGCCAGCCGCGACCCAGCTCGTCCAGGCCTCCGGTGGCCGTTTCGCTTTCGCCGAAGCGCCGTTCTCGGCGATGGGCGAGGTGCTGGCGTCGCGCGGGATCGACCAGGTTGACGGGATCGTCCTCGATATCGGTGTCTCCTCGATGCAGATCGATCAGGCCGAGCGCGGTTTCTCCTTCATGCGCAAGGGGCCGCTGGACATGCGCATGGCGGCTGACGGGCCGACGGCGGCCGATGCCGTGAACCGCCTCAAGGAAGCCGAGCTGGCAGACATATTTTATGTCTATGGCGAAGAGCGCCGCTCGCGCCGCATCGCGAAATTCATCTGCACGGCGCGTGCCGAGGCGAAAATCGAGACGACAGATCGCCTGGCCGATATCGTCACCCGGGCAACCGGCGGAAAACATTCCAAGATTCACCCGGCCACAAAAGTCTTCCAGGCGCTGCGCATTTTCGTCAATGACGAGCTCGGCGAGCTGGCCCGCGCGCTGGAGGCGGCCGAGCAACTGCTGGCGCCGATGGGGCGGCTGGTCGTGGTTACCTTCCATTCACTGGAAGATCGCATGGTCAAGACCTTCCTGCGCAGCCGTGCCGGCCTCGCAGGGGGTGGTGGTTCGCGTCACGAGCCGGTTCTCGAGACCGGTCCGGCGCCGAGCTTCTCGCTGCTGACCCGCCGCGCCGTGGCGGCCAGCGCGGGCGAGGCGGCGGAGAACCCGCGCTCCCGGTCGGCCAAGTTGCGCGCCGCCATCAGAACCGAAGCTCCGGCCTGGTCCGACAGTCCGGCGCTTCATACGAGTATTGTTTCGCTTGCCCGTCTGGAGGCCGCGCTATGATCCGCACGCTTAATGCGATTGCGTTCGTTGTCGCCGTCGCCCTGGCGGTCGCGCTTTATATCGCCAAGGCCGAGGCGAAGAGCTCGCAGGAACGCCTTGAGGATATTCAGTCCCAGCTCGCCGAGGAGCGCCGCCAGATCAATGTGCTCAATGTCGAGATTGCCCATCTGGAAGATCCGGAGCGCTTGCGCGCCCTGGCCCGGCGCTATCTCGGATTCGAGCCGCTGGATCCCTCGCGGGAGGTCGCATTGAGCGATTTGCCGTTGCTCGCCGACACCCGTCCCGATCCGACCGGCATGCGCCGGGACGGCCAGCTTGTTCGCCAGGATGAAGGCGCCCTCGCGATGGCCGAACCGACCCAGGTGGGAGGTCCGGACTGATGCGTCTGTGGCCGTTCCGCAAGCAGGTATCGGCCGAGGCGCGCACCCTGGCCCCGCCACCCCTTGCCGAGGCGGCGCCCGCCGACATGTCCCGCCTGCTCCGGATCGAAAGCGACGAGACCCGCTCGATGGAAGCCTCGCGCGGACGGCTGCGCGTGATGGGGCTGTCGCTGGCCCTCGGCTTCGCGATCCTGGCCGGGCGTGCGGTCGAAGTGGCTGTGACCGGTCCCGCTGATGCCGCTTCGCCAGCCCGCCAGGTGGCGGCGAACCAGACCCGCGGCGACCTGTTCGATCGCACCGGCCAGGTCCTGGCCACGACGCTGGAAACCCACTCTCTCTATGCCGACCCGGCCCTGGTCTGGGATGCCGCCGAAACCGCTGAAATGCTGGCGACGGTCCTGCCGGATATTGATGTCGAGGCGCTGACCGAAACCCTGGACTCGCGTCGCCGCTTTGTCTGGGTGCGCCGTAATCTCACGCCCCGCCAGCGCCAGGCCGTTTTCGCACTCGGTCTGCCCGGTCTCGAGTTTCGCTCCGAACCGCATCGGGTCTATCCGCGTGGGCGGCTGGCCTCACACGTGGTTGGCTATACCAATCGTGACATGGACGGGCTGGCTGGCGCCGAGCGTGCCTTCGACAGCGCGCTGATGTCCGGCGATGGTCGTCCGGTCGCCCTGTCGATCGACATGGCCGTGCAATTCCATATCGATGAGGTGCTGCGCGCCGCGATGGCGGAGTACCGCGCGCTGGCCGCAACCGGTATCGTCATGAATGTGCGCACCGGCGAAATCCTCGGCATGGTGTCATTGCCCGATTTCGATCCCAACCGGCCCTCCGATGCCAGCCCGGGCGAGCGTCTCAACCGTGCCGCCCAGTCGGTCTACGAGATGGGTTCGACCTTCAAGGCCTTCACCGTCGCGGTGGCGCTGGAAGAACGGACCGCGACGCTGGAAAGCCGCTATGACGCGCGCGCGCCGCTCGCCGTCGGCGGTTTCGAGATCAATGATTATCATGGCGAGGAGCGCTGGCTCACCGTGCCGGAGATCTTCACCCACTCCTCCAATATCGGCTCCGGTCACATGGCGCTGGAAGTCGGTGCCGAGGCCCAGCGCGGGTTTCTGGGCGATCTGCGCCTGCTCGAGCGGGCGCCGATCGAGCTGGCCGAAAGCGCCGACCCGCTGCTGCCGCGCAATTGGGGTCCGACCGAGACCGTGACGATCTCCTATGGACACGGCATCGCGGTCAGTCCGATCGCGACGATTGCCGCCTTCGCCGCGATCGCCAATGACGGTGTCTATGTGCCGCCGACCCTGCTGCCTGTCGCCGCCGACGAGACCATCCTCGGCGAACGGGTCATGCGCTCGGATGTTGCCCGCGACGTGCTCGCCCTGATGCGCGAAAACGTGGTCGGTGGAACCGGCGGCAATGCCGAGGCCATCGGCTTTCAGGTTGCCGGCAAGACCGGCACCGCCGACAAGCCGTCGCGCGGCGGCTATGACACCAGCCGCCTGATCTCCTCATTCTCGGCCATTTTCCCGGCCAATGATCCGCAATACGCAATCCTCGTCCTGCTCGACGAGCCGCAAATGCCCGAGCCGACCTATCTGCGCCCGACCGGTGGCCGGGTCGCGGCGCCGGCGGTTGGCGAGATCGTGGCGCGGATCGCCCCCATTCTTGGCGTCGAACGGTCGAATGAAGATCCGGTCGGTCGCGCCGCCCTGGTTCGTGCTGCCCTGATGCCGGAGATGATCCCGTGACCCTTGCTGACCTGCTGCTTGATGAAGGCCTGGCGATCGATGACGCTGACCTGACCGTGCGCGGGTTGACGCTGGACAGTCGCAAGGTCGAGCCCGGTTTCGTGTTTGCCGCCTTGCCCGGCGTGAAGGTGCACGGGCGCGATTTCATCCCCAAGGCACTGGCCAATGGTGCGGCTGTCATCCTTACCGATGCGCCGGTCGAGGCGCCGGTGCCCGTTATCGTCGTCGACGAGCCGGCCGCCCTTCTGGCGCGCATGGCGGCGCGCTTCCATCCGCGCCAGCCCGGGCATATCGTCGCCATCACCGGCACCAATGGCAAAAGCTCGACGGTCGAGTTCCTGCGTCAGATCTGGGCCGGAGCGGGGCTTGAGGCGGCCTGTCTCGGCACGCTCGGCGTGACCCGTGGCGACAATGTCGAAGTGACGGGCTACACCACGCCGGACGCCGTCGCCCTGCAGGCGGCGCTGGATCGCCTGGCCGGCGAGGGGGTCACGCATCTGGCCATGGAAGCCTCCAGCCACGGTCTCAAGCAGCACCGCATGGACGGGGTCAGGCTGCAGGTCGGTGCCTTCACCAACCTGACCCAGGATCACCTCGATTATCACCCGGATTTCGCGGATTACTTCGCGTCCAAACTAAAGCTCTTTACCGAGCGTCTCCCGGTGACCGGCCGGGCTGTGATCAATGTCGACAGCGAGTGGGGTGGCAAGATGGCCGACGCCGCTCGCGCGCGGGGTCTCGAGGTTCTGACCCTCGGCTGGCGCGGTCGTGACCTGACCATCCGCGAGATCACACCGCGCGCGGCCAGCCAGAGCGTGGTCTTCTCCTGGCGCGGCACGGATCACGCGCTCGACATTCCGCTGGTCGGTGAGTTCCAGATCCTCAACGCGCTCGGCGCGGCCGCCATTGCATTGGCCGATGGTGTCGCGGAGGCGAGTGTGCTGGCCAGCCTGAAAACACTGGGCGGCGTCCCCGGACGGCTCGAGAAGGTCGGTGAAACGGCTGACAAGGCACCGGTCCTCGTTGATTACGCGCATACGCCGGATGGTCTCGACAAGCTTTTGCGCGCGGCCCGCCCGCACACGCGTGGCCGGGTCATCGTGATCTTTGGCTGCGGCGGCGACCGTGACGCGTCGAAGCGCTCCAAGATGGGCGTGATCGCCGCCAACCAGGCCGACCACATCATTGTCACCGACGACAATCCGCGCTCGGAAGATCCGGCCCTGATCCGTCAGGCGATCCTGAAGGGCTGTCCGCAGGCCGAGGAGATTGCCGACCGGGCCGAGGCCATCCGTCATGGCGTGGCAATGCTGCGCGCCGGCGACTGCCTTTTGATCGCCGGCAAGGGCCACGAGACCGGTCAGACGGTCGGCGATGTCGTGCATCCGTTTGATGACCGCGAACAGGGCCGTCAGGCACTCGCGGAGAGGGAGGCTGCCCGTGTCTGACAAGAAGCCTGCCCTGTGGACCGGTCGCCAGGCGATGGCGGCCACCGGCGGCATGTTGCTCGGCAAGCCGGGCTGGACGGCGACCGGTGTCTCGATTGATACCCGTACCCTGGAGCCGGGCGATCTCTTCGTCGCGCTGCAGGATGTCCGCGACGGCCATGAATTCGTTGGTCAGGCGATTGCAAAAGGGGCGGCGGCCTGCCTCGTCGAGCATGGTGTCGACGGCATCGAGCCGGCCCTGCAGGTCAAGGATGCGCTGATCGCATTGCGGGCGCTGGGAACAGCCGCGCGTGATCGCTCGGACGCCATCCGGGTTGCCGTGACCGGCAGTGTTGGCAAGACCAGCGTCAAGGAAGCCATCGCCGCGGTATTCCGGGCTGCCGGTCCGGCGCACTGGAGTGTGAAGTCCTACAATAATCACTGGGGCGTGCCGCTGACCCTGTCGCGGATGCCGCAGGGCACGCGGCGAGCCGTGTTCGAACTCGGCATGAACCATGCCGGCGAGATCCGCGACCTGTCCTCCCTGGTACGCCCGCATGTCGCCATGATCACCCGGATTGCCCCGGCGCATCTGGAGAATCTGGGTTCGATTGAAGCCATCGCTGATGCCAAGTCGGAAATTTACGAGGGGCTGGAACAGGATGGCGTCGCCATCTACCCGTCCGATGATCCGCTGGCGGATCGCCTCGCTCGTCACGCCAGGCATTCCTGCGCGGCCTTCATGCTCGACTTCGGTCGGGCAGCGACGGCCGCTGTGCGGATCGAGTCGTTCGAGACCGGTCTGGAGGGGTCGCGCGGTGTTGCCAATGTGCTCGGCATTCGGGCGCCGTTCCGGATGGCCGCGACCGGCGAGCACTGGGCCTGGAATGCCGGTGCCATTTTCGCGGCGGCGGCCGGAGCGGGTCTCGACGCCCGTAACGTGGCGGAGGCCATTTCCGATATTGGTGCCGAGCCGGGCCGTGGCCGCGCGGTCCCGATCGCGCTACCCGATGGCGGGCACTTCACATTGCTGGATGATGCCTACAACGCCAACCCGGTCTCGATGGCGGCGGCCATTGCCTCGCTGGCCTCGGCCCGGCCGACCGGCGCCGGGCGGCGCATCGCCGTGCTCGGCGACATGCTCGAGCTCGGACCGGATGAAAATCGCTTGCATGCGGACCTGGCTGAACCACTGGCGGAAGCCGGTGTGGATGCTGTCATTACTTGCGGGCGTCGCATGAAGTGCCTGCATGATGCCTTGCCGAGCGCCGTCCGTGCGGGGTATGCGCAAGATGCTTCCGGCGCGCTGGAACACGTCAAATCACTCGTCCGGTCAGGGGATGTGGTGCTCATCAAGGGCTCCAACGGATCCGGCCTTCACAAGATTGCCTCGGTTCTCGTCGATGGTACCGCGTTCGGATTGACGGAGGCCTGATCCGCCCATGCTCTATTTGCTGTTCTCGCCCCTCGCTGACGATTTCCAGCTGGCCAACCTGTTCCGCTACATCACCTTCCGCACCGGCGGCGCGCTGATGACAGCGATGCTGATCGCCTTTGTTTTCGGCAAGCCGATGATCGCCTGGTTGCGCCGCAAGCAGGGCAAGGGTCAGCCGATCCGGGCCGAGGGCATTGAACGTCACGTGGTCGAGAAGGCCGGAACCCCGACCATGGGCGGTTTCCTGATCCTGCTCGGCGTGATGGTTGGAACACTGCTCTGGGCCGACCTGTCCAATCCCTATGTCTGGATCGTGCTCTTCGTCACCGCGGGTTTCGGTGTCATCGGGTTCATTGACGATTATCTCAAGGTCACCAAGCAGACCACGGCCGGCTTTGGCGGACGTTTCAAACTGCTCGGCGAGTTCGCGATTGCCCTCATTGCGGTGGTCTGGGCCACCCATACCGCCCGCTCGCTCGGTGTCGAGCCGGGGATCGAGACCTCGATCGCCTTTCCCTTCTTCAAGGACCTGATGATCAATATCGGGCCGCTATTCTTCGTCTTCGGCTGCATCGTGATTGTCGGCTCCGGCAATGCGGTCAACATGACCGACGGGCTGGACGGCCTGGCCATTGTCCCGGTGATGATTGCCGCCGGCACATTCGGCGTGATCGCCTATGTCGTCGGCCGGGTCGACTTCGCCGAATATCTCCAGGTCCACTACACCGCCGGGGCCGGCGAGATCCTGATCTTCTGTGGCGCCCTGATCGGGGCCGGAATCGGTTTCCTGTGGTGGAATGCACCGCCGGCCATGGTTTTCATGGGCGATACCGGTTCGCTGTCGCTGGGCGGTGCCCTTGGCACCATCGCCGTCGCCATCAAGCATGAGCTGGTGCTGGCGATTGTCGGCGGGCTCTTCGTGCTGGAGCTGGTCTCGGTCATGGTCCAGGTCGCCAGCTTCAAGCTGTTCGGCAAGCGGGTCTTCCGCATGGCGCCGATCCACCACCATTTCGAGAAGAAGGGCTGGGCCGAGCCGACAATTGTGATCCGCTTCTGGATCATTGCGGTCATCCTCGCGCTGATCGGTCTCGCCACACTGAAGCTGCGCTAGGGTCGGATGCATGATCCCGATCCACGCCTATGAAGGCCGCCGGGTGGCTGTGTTCGGATTGGGACGCTCCGGCATCACCACGGCCAAGGCCCTCGAGGCCGGCGGTGCCGTGGTCTCGTGCTGGGATGATTCCGACGCCTCGCGGGACCGCGCGGTCGCCGAAGGGCTGACGCTGGATGATCTCAACCGGCGCGACTGGGGCGATATCGCCGCCCTGATCCTGTCGCCCGGCATTCCGCTGACCCATCCCAAGCCGCATCGCGTGGTCGAGCTGGCGACGGCGGTCGGCGCGCCCGTGATCGGGGATGTCGAGCTGTTCGCCATGGCGCTCGCGGCCTTGCCGGAAAAGCGTCGGCCCAAGGTGATCGGGATCACCGGCACCAATGGCAAGTCGACCACAACGGCGCTGATCGGCCATATCCTGCGGGCAACCGGCCGCAATGTGGTGGTCGGAGGCAATATCGGCGACGCCATTCTTGGCCAGGCGCCGCCACGGGCCGGCGGCTATTACGTCCTCGAACTATCCTCTTACCAGCTGGACCTGACCCATACGCTGGCGTGTGATGTCGCGGTTTTTCTCAACATCACGCCTGACCATATCGACCGGCATGGTGACTTCGACGGCTATTTCCGGGCCAAGAAGCGCCTGTTTGACATGCAGCAGCCGGGCGGCATCGCGGTTGTCGGGATCGATGACGGACCGACCTCGGCCTTCTATTCAACCCTGCGCAAGGCGCGCCGTGAGGGCGAAGTGATCGCGATTTCGGCCGGACGGGTGTTCGCACACGGCGTCTATGCGCTGGGGGACCGGGTCTATGACGCGCTCGACGGTGCGTCGCACCCGGTCGTCGATCTCAGCCGGGTTCCCACGCTGCCGGGTCGCCACAACGCCCAGAATGCGGCCGCCGCGCTGGCCGCGGTGCGGGCGATCGGCGTATCGGGACGGGCCGCTGCCGAGGCCATGGCCAGCTTTCCCGGGCTGGCCCATCGCCAGGAACGCGTGGCGACGATTGGCGGCATCACCTACATCAATGATTCCAAGGCAACCAATGCGGAAGCCGCCGTGCAGGCGCTGGGCTGCTATGACCGGATTCGCTGGATTGTCGGCGGGCGGGCCAAGGCCGGCGGGTTGGGCGCTGCCAAGCCGCAATTCCACCGGGTCGAGAAAGCCTATCTGATCGGCGAGGCCGCGGACGGGTTCGCGGCCGAACTGGACGGCGTGCTCGCCTGTGAGCAGTGCGGTGATCTTGCCGGCGCGATCGCGGCGGCCACCCGCGATGCGCAGGCCAGCGGCGAGACCGGCGGGATTGTCCTTCTCTCGCCTGCGGCCGCGTCTTTCGACCAGTTCACCAGTTTTGAGGCACGCGGCGACCGCTTTCGTGAGCTGGTCAACGCGCTGGCCTCGGGGCCAGCTGCCGCAGGGGAGCCGGCATGATCCAGAGCGTCCCTCGCGCGGTCGGCATGTGGTGGCGCGGTATCGACCGCACGCTGCTCTTCGTCATTCTCGCCCTGATCGCCACAGGTCTCGTCCTCTCGATGGCGGCAAGCCCGGCGGCGGCCGAACGTCTGGGCATAGATGAGCCGTTTTACTTCTTCTTTCGCCAGAGTGTTTTCGCCGGTCTGAGCGTGATTGTCTTGCTGGCCATCTCCGCGCTCTCTCCCAAGGGCGCGCGACGACTGGCGGCTGTCGCCATGATCGGGGCCTTCGTCCTGCTCATCCTGACCCTGCTGGTTGGATATGAGGTCAAGGGGGCGACGCGCTGGCTCCGGGTCGGGCCGTTCTCGCTGCAGCCGTCCGAGTTCCTGAAGCCGGCCTTTCTGGTCACGGCAGCCTGGCTGTTTTCCGAGGAAAAACGCGGCGCGCCCGTGCCGGGCCAACTGATCGCCTTCGGCCTCTATCTGGTCGCGGTCGGTCTGTTGATGATGCAGCCTGACTTTGGCCAGACGGTGCTGCTCACCTTGTGCTTCGGGGGCATTTTCTTCGCCTCGGGCCTGTCCTGGCTCTGGGTGGCGGTGTTGGGCAGTCTGGCCGCATCGGGATCAACGCTGGCCTATTTCACCTTCCCGCACATTGCCTCGCGGGTGGACCGTTTCCTCAATCCTGAAAGCGGTGACACCTATCAGATTGACCGCGCCACCGAGGCGATCTCGCGTGGCGGCATCGCGGGTGTCGGGCCGGGTGAGGGCGAGGTCAAACACCTGCTGCCGGACGCCTATACCGATTTCATCTTCTCGGTCGCGGCGGAGGAATTCGGCCTGATCGCCTCGCTGGCGATCATCGGTCTGTTTGCGATCCTGGTGACCCGGGCCTGGATGCAGGTGATGCGGCTGCAGGATGGCTTCGCCCAGCTGGCCGTTGCCGGTCTGGCGCTGCAATTCGGACTGCAAAGCCTGGTCAATATCGCCGTAAACTTGAACCTCATTCCGCCCAAGGGCATGACCTTGCCCTTCGTCTCCTATGGAGGTTCATCCATGCTCGCCCTCGCTTTCGGCGCTGGTCTCCTGCTGGCCTTCACGCGCCGCCGCCCCGGTGCCTACACGCCGCGCTACGCGGCATGACACCGCGTCGCTGCCTGATTGCTGCCGGGGGAACCGGCGGCCACATGTTTCCGGCCCGGGCTGCCGCCGAGGCGCTGATCGCCCGCGGCTGGCAGGTGCGCCTGGTCACCGATGCACGCGGCCTGCGCCATGCGACCGACTTCCCGGCCGTCGCGGTTGACGAGATCCATGCCGCCAGCCCGTCGACCAGGAACCCGATCAAGCTGGCCAGGGCGGCGCTCGAGCTGACCCAGGGCTTTGCCCAGGCGCGCGCCATTGTCGGCAAGTGGAAGCCCGATGTGATCGCCGGTTTTGGCGGCTATCCGGCCTTTCCGGCACTGGCGGTGGCCCGGGCGATGGGCATCCCCTTCGCCATCCATGAGCAGAATGCCGTGCTCGGCCGGGTCAATCGGGTGTTTGCCAGCAAGGCCGGTTTCATCGCATCCGGCTTCGAGCGCCTCGACCGTCTGCCGGCCAAGGCCAAGCGTCGGCATATCCTGACCGGCAATCCGCTCCGGAGCCCGATCATCAAGGCACGGGCGGCCGGTTATCCCGCCATCACGCCGGAGGGTCGCCTCAATATTCTGGTGCTGGGCGGCTCGCTGGGCGCGCGGATCCTGTCGGAGACGGTGCCGCAGGCGATGGCCCTGATCCCGGAAAAGCTGCGATCTCGCCTTGATGTGGTCCAACAGACCCGCGAGGAATCTCTCCCCATGGCACGGGATACCTATCAGGCCGCCGGCATCGCCGCGCGTTGCGAACCCTTCTTCGAGGATGTTGGCGCACTCTATGCCGCCAGCCATCTCGTGATCGGTCGGGCCGGGGCCTCGACCGTGTCCGAAGTCGCCGGCGTCGGCCGTCCGGCGATTTTCTGCCCGCTGGCGATTGCCGCCGATGACCACCAGTCGGCCAATGTCGATGGTCTGGTCCAGGCGGTGGCCTGCGATGTCGTCCATGAGGGCGAGTTCACCGCGCAAAAGATCGCCACCCTGCTTGAAACCCGTTTGTCCAACCCTGACGATCTCGCCGACCGTGCCGCCTCGGCGCGCGCGCTGGGCCGTCCCGATGCCGCCGATGCGCTGGCCCGGGCGGTCGATGGCCTGGTCACTGGAGCGCTTGCATGAAGTTCACCGCCCTGCCTTTCGAGGTCGGCCCTGTCCATTTCGTCGGTATCGGCGGGATCGGCATGTCCGGCATTGCCGAAGTCATGCTCAATCTCGGCTACAAGGTGCAGGGCTCTGACATCAAGGCGAACCCGAATGTCGAGCGCCTGACCGGCCTGGGCGCCACGGTCGCCATCGGCCACAAGGCCGAGAATGTCACCGGCGCCGGCGCCATCGTCGTGTCCTCGGCGATCAAGCCGGACAATCCCGAGCTGGTTGCGGCTCGCGCCGCCAAGATCCCGGTCGTGCGCCGGGCCGAGATGCTGGCCGAGCTGATGCGTCTGAAATTCGCGGTCGCTGTCGGCGGTACGCATGGCAAGACCACGACAACCTCGCTGGTCTCGGTGCTGATGGATGCGGCGGGTGTCGATCCCACGGTGATCAATGGTGGTATCATCTCGGCCTATGGCTCCAATGCCAAGATGGGGCTGGGCGACTGGATGGCGGTCGAGGCGGACGAGAGCGACGGCTCCTTCCTCAAGCTGCGCTCGACGGTGGCCATCGTCACCAATATCGATCCGGAGCACATGGAGCATTACGGCACCTTTGACGTCCTGCGTCAGGCCTTCTTCCAGTTCGTCGAGAACCTGCCCTTTTACGGGTTCGCCGTGCTGTGCACCGATCACCCGGAAGTGCAGTCGCTGGCCAGCCGCGTCGAGGATCGCCGTGTCATCACTTATGGCCAGAACCCGCAGGCCGATGCGCGTCTGGAAAATCTCAAGATGGATCCCAGCGGCGCGACCTTCGATGTCCGCTTCCGCCTGCGCGACCAGGCCGAAACCGTCTGGACCGATATTTTCCTGCCGATGATGGGCGAGCATAATGTGCTCAATGCGGTGGCGGCGCTGGCCACGGCCCGCGAGCTGGGCCTGACCGAGGAGGGTGCCAAGACGGCGCTCGGCCAGTTCGGCGGGGTCAAGCGTCGCTTCACCCGGACGGGTGAGTGGAAGGGCGCGGCCATCATCGATGATTACGGCCATCACCCGGTCGAGATCGCCGCCGTGCTGAAGGCCGCCCGCCAGGCCGCGACCGGCAAGGTAATCGCGGTCATGCAACCGCACCGCTATTCGCGCCTGCACGACCTGTTCGAGGACTTTTCGACCTGTTTCAACGATGCCGACAGCGTGCTGGTGGCCCCGGTCTATACTGCCGGCGAAGACCCGATTGAGGGCGCCGACCAGGCCCATCTGGTTGAAAGCCTCGGCGCCCATGGCCACCGCGATGCCAGTGCCACCACGCGCGAAAACGTCGCCGCCGATGTCGCCAAACGGGCCGGCGAGGGCGATGTCGTCGTCTGCCTCGGTGCCGGCGACATCACGCAATGGGCCTATGCGCTTCCGGGCGAGCTGGAGGCGTTGGGGTGAGCCTGCTCGCCCAACTCCCGCCCGTCCGCGGCAAATATATCGAACAGGCGCCGCTCAAGGACCTGATCTGGTTGCGCGTCGGCGGTCCGGCGGATGTGCTTTACCTGCCGGCCGACGAGTCCGATCTGTGTCGCTTTCTCGCGGAAACGCCGGACGAGATACCGGTGACCGTGCTGGGTGCCGGGTCGAACACGCTGGTGCGCGATGGCGGGGTGTCGGGCGTCGTGATCCGTCTCGCCGGCGCTTTCGCCCGGACCGAGGCGCTGGACGGGCATCGCCTGCGCGCCGGGGCCGGAGCGCTTGACAAGATGGTCGCCAAGGCCGCCGCCAAGGCCGGGATTGCCGGTCTGGAATATCTGGTCGGTGTGCCCGGCACGATCGGCGGCGCGCTGCGCATGAATGCCGGCTGCTATGACCAGGAGACGGCCGATGTGCTGGTCGAGGCCATAGCGCTGGATCGCATGGGCCGCCGGATCATCGCGACACCGGAAGAGCTCGCCTACAGCTATCGCCATTGCTCGGCACCGGAGGACTGGATCTTCACCGAGGCGGTCTTCCAGGGCCGGGCCGATGCGCCCGAGGCGGTCACCGAACGCATGGATGCGATCACGTCGCGGCGCGAGAGCACGCAGCCGATCCGCGAGAAGACGTCCGGCTCGACCTTCGCCAACCCGGATCCGCCCGGCACGCCGAACCAGCGCAAGTCCTGGGAGCTGATCGACAGTGTCGGCGGTCGCGGCTACCGCGTCGGCGGGGCGCATTTTTCTGAGCAGCACTGTAACTTTCTGATCAATGACGGCACGGCCAGCGCCGCGGACCTGGAACGGGTCGGCGAGGATGTGCGGGCGCGGGTGCGCGAACAACACGCTATCGATCTGCGCTGGGAAGTCCGGCGCATCGGCCGGGCGACCGGCGCACAGAGCAAGAGGGGTAACCCCGATGACTAATCCACTGGCTCCGGCAATCGAGCCGATCCGCGAGAAGTTCGTGCAGGCTTATGCGCAATGGCTGCCGGAGATGCTGAAACTGTTCCCGCAAGGCGTCAGCGAGCATCCGTTCGCGATCCGGCATGACAAGTCGCTGATCCGCAATCTCTACCGTATCGACTTTGCCACCCAGCTCCAGCCGAAGCCGGAGTTTCGCGAGTTTCGCCTCAGTGACATGCTGGCCTTCCGCTCCTGGGACGGGCCGATCGATGGCGTGCACGTCCATCTCCATCCCTTCCGCTGGGATGCGGTCGTGGTCCAGCTGCAGGGTGCCAAATGGAATGTCGAGGCGGTGACGCGCTGGTTTGATCGCTGGTTCGGCCTGATGAAGGACACGCCTGTGGTGACGCCCGGCATCCAGACCAGCGGCTTTATTCATGCCGCCTCGCTACAGGACGAGATCCTGCATCTTGATCTCGGTACGGCGCCGGTCGAGGCCTTGATCGAGCTGGTCGGCATCGGGCGGGCCAGCGGGGCCAGCGCGATTGCGTTGAGCGATCCGGTGGTCCAGCCGAGCAAGCCGGCCGGCGAGATACTGAATTAGAGGCAGTCCCGGCCGGACCACGGTCGGTCGGTGTTGGACAGGATGATGTGATGAGCAAGCGTGTTGCGGTTCTTCTCGGCGGATTGTCGCCGGAACGGGATGTGTCCCTGGTCTCCGGCGCGGCCTGCGCCAAGGGGTTGCGGGCTGCTGGCTATGACGTCGTCGAGATTGATGCGGGCCGGAACCTGTCGCAGCAACTGGCCGAGGCCGAACCGGACATCGTCTTCAATGCCCTGCATGGCGAGTGGGGCGAGGATGGCCTGGTCCAGGGTGTGCTCGAGCATTTCGGCAAGCCCTATACCCATTCCGGTGTGTTGGCGTCGGCTCTCGCCATGGACAAGCAGAAGGCCAAGGATGTGCTGCGCGCAGCCGGCATACCCTGTCCCGAAGGCGTGATCGCCAACCGTTTCGAGGCGGCCAAGTCACACGTGATGAAGCCGCCCTATGTCGCCAAGCCGAATGCGCAGGGCTCGTCGGTCGGCGTGCATATCGTGCTGGAAGGCGCCAATCGTCCGCCGGCCGAGCTGGGGTCGACGGCCTGGGCGCTGGGCGACGAGATCCTGATCGAGCGTTATATCCCCGGTCGCGAGCTGACGGTCGCGGTCATGGAGGACAAGGCGCTCTGTGTCACCGAGATCAAGCCGAACACGACCTTCTATGACTATGAAGCGAAGTATTCTGCCGGCGGCTCGGATCATATTTTACCAGCGCCCATTTCCGACGACATTGCCGAACTGGCGATGTCCCTGGCCCTCAAGGCGCACAAGGCCTTGGGATGCCGCGGCCTGACCCGGTCTGACTTCCGTTACGATACGGAGTCGGAAACCCCGCTATGGTTACTCGAAATTAACACCCAACCCGGCATGACTCCAACTTCACTAGCGCCAGAACAGGCGCAGTACTGCGGGATCGCGTTTCAGGATCTCGTTGCATGGATGGCGGAGAATGCGTCGTGTCGAAGGTGAGGCGTGCCGGATCGCGTAAAGCGGTCCGTCGCAAGACCAAACCCCAGTCCGCCGCGGTGTCCGCACCGCGGCGTTTGCGTAACTGGGCCGAGGCCCAGATCCGGGGTGTCAGATACCGTATGGCGAATGCAGCCCGTTTCGGCGGGCTGGTCGTGGCTGGCCTGGCGGCTGTCACGCTGGGCGGACTTGCGCTCTTCGGCCAGTTGGATGACGTCACCGCCTGGGCCGGCGACCGCGTCGAGCGTCATCTCACCCAGGCCGGCTTTGCCGTTCGGGCCGTCGATGTCACCGGTGCTCGCGGCGAGATGGCCCATGCCATTGTGCTGGCTTCTCAGATCCATGACGGCCAGTCGATTTTTTCCGTTGATCCCGAAGCGATCCGTGCCCGTGTGGAGGCGATGCCGGTGATCCGGCGCGCCCGCGTGGCCCGGCTTCTGCCGAACCGGATCGCGATTGTCGTCGAGACCCGTGAGGCCTTTGCCTTGTGGCAGGTCGAGGGCGGGCTGCACGTGATTGACCGCGATGGTGTCGTGATCGCCGATGCCGATGTCATGAACCCGCCCGATCTGCCGCTGGTCGTCGCCGAGGGCGCCAATGAGGCGGCCACCGAGATCGTCGATGCGCTGAGCCATTACCCCGATGTCGCTGGCCGTGTGGTCGGTGCGGTCCGGGTTGGCGAGCGGCGCTGGAACCTGCGTCTCGACAGCGGCGCTGATGTGAAATTGCCGGAGAGCGATGTGATGGCCTCGATCGCCATTCTCGCGCGCCTGCAGGCCGAGCGGGGCGTGTTGCGCCTGGCGGCCGAGAGTTTTGACCTACGCGGCGAGGGCGATCTGATCGTCCGGGCCCTGCCTGAGCGGGCAGCGGCAGCCGGTATGCGGGAGCGTGAAGCGTGAGTGTGTTCGATCTGTTCCGGTCGCGTCAGCCCAGTGCTGTCAGCGGGCCCAAATCCCAGGGCGTCTGTGCCGCGCTTGATGTCGGCTCGTCCAAGATTGCCTGCTTCATCGCTCGCACAGACCAGACCATCGCCGGACCGCGCCCGCGTGTGATCGGCGTCGGCCATCAGTCCTCCCGCGGCGTCCGCGCCGGCGCTGTCGTCGACATGGATGCCGCCGCCGAGGCGATCCGCGCGGCTGTTGAGCAGGCCGAGCGCATGGCCGGCATGGCGGTCAACGCCGTGACCGTTACCCTGTCTGCCGGCCAGCCGGCCTCGACCCGTCTGGCGGCCGAGATTGATCTGCCGCAGCGCGAGATTACCGAACGCGAGCCGCGCCGCCTTCTGGACGGTGCCCTGGCCGAGTTCGAGATGGAGGACCGCGTTGTCCTGCATGCCATTCCGCTGTCCTGGTCGGTCGATGATCACCGCGGGATCAAGGATCCGCGCGGCATGTTCGGCAAGACGCTGGGCGTGGAAGTCCACGTCATCACCGCGGCCATCGGCCCGCTGCGCAATCTGGCCTCCTGCATCGAGCGCTGCCATCTCGATCTCAAGGGCGTGGTGGCGACGCCCTATGCCTCCGGTCTGTCGGCCCTGGCCGATGACGAGGTCAAGCTGGGCGCGACCCTGATCGACATGGGCGCTGGCGCGACAACGGCGGCCGTCTTCGCCGAGGGCGCGCTGTTGCACATCGACGCCGTGCCGGTGGGCGGTTCACACGTCACCTCTGACGTCGCCCGCGGCCTGTCGACGCCGCTGGCTGCCGCCGAACGCCTGAAGACACTCTACGGGTCCGCGCTCGACAGCCCGGAAGACGATCAGCAGATGATCGAGGTGCCGTCGGTGTCCGGTGAGACCGGCGCGGTCTATGACAGCGCCCCGCGCTCGCTGCTGAATTCCATCATCCGGCCTCGGCTGGAAGAGACTTTCGAGCTTATCCGGGACCGGCTTGACGCTGCCGGCGTCGGCAAGACCTCCGGTCGGCGTCTGGTGCTCACCGGGGGCGGTGCGCAACTGCCGGGCGCCGCCGAGCTGGCGGCCCGCGTGTTCGGCAAGCAGGTCCGCATTGCGGGCCCGTGTGGTGTCAGTGGTCTGGGTGATGCGGTCTCCGGGCCGGCCTTCAGCGCCGTCGCCGGCGTGGTCCGCCGAGAAACCCGCGGTGCCGCCGAAGCGATCGCCGGTCCGCCCCGTCTCAGCGGTCTGCCGACCATGCGTCCGCGCGTTCGCGCGGAGGCGGGCGGGGGCCGGGCCGGGTCGATGTGGCGCTGGTTTGCGGAGAGCTTCTGAGCCGCGCCCGGAACGCCCGACATTTCATAATCAATTACCGCCTGCGTTGAAGACATTCAGCGATACGACCCTTACTTGTCACGGCCTTGGCCGAGAGAAGAATGTCATGTCGTTCAATCGAGTCGAGGCGCTTCCCGATTATGCCTGCGTCGACGTCATTATCGACGGACACGAGGACTGGGACAGTGCCACCGATGTCATTGTTGAAATGATCGAACTGGCGGAGGCGCGCGGCTGGTCGCGCATCCTCATCGATTTCACGCGGGTCAACCTGCGCGTGGCGCTCGTCGAGGCGCCGGAGATCGCGAAATTCTTCGACTCCTTCGTGAACCATCCGATGACACTCGCCATTGTGCTCCCTGTGGCCGACACGGATCGCGTCATTATCGGCGCGTTTGCCAGCGCGCTGCATTATCTGGGGCACGCGGTCAGCGTCCTGCATAGCGATGCCGATCGCATGGCTTGGCTGGCGGGGTCTGAGCCGAGGCGCGCCAACGGATAGGCTGCGAGGCCCGCGCCCGGTGCGTTTTATGATGTTTTCGTAACCAAAATGAGCGGGGGTTTAACTCCTGCTTAAGCGTCTGGGAGGAAACTTCATGGTGAATCGTTGTTTAACTTCCAGTACCGGGCACGGGGTCTCTCATGACGCTCAACCTCTCCATTCCTGAAACGACCGAATTGCGGCCGCGCATTGTCGTCTTTGGTGTCGGGGGCGCCGGGGGCAACGCTGTCAACAACATGATCGAGGCCAAACTCGAGGGTGTCGACTTCGTCGTCGCCAATACCGATGCGCAGGCGCTGCAGCGCTCGCAGGCTGAAAAGCGCGTCCAGATGGGCGCCGCGATCACCGAGGGTCTGGGCGCCGGCGCGCGTCCGGAAGTCGGCGAGCAGTCGGCCGAGGACTCGATCGAGGAAATCCGTGAGCATCTGGGCGGTGCCCACATGGTCTTCATCACCGCCGGCATGGGCGGCGGCACCGGCACCGGTGCCGCCCCGGTGGTCGCGCGGGCCGCTCGCGAAATGGGCATCCTAACCGTCGGTGTGGTGACCAAGCCCTTCCATTTTGAAGGTTCGCGCCGGATGAAGCTGGCCGATAGCGGTATCGATCAGCTGCAGGAGCATGTCGATACGCTGATCGTGATCCCGAACCAGAACCTGTTCCGCATCGCCACCGAGAAGACGACCTTTGCGGAGGCCTTCTCGATGGCCGACCAGGTCCTGCACTCGGGCGTGCGCGGCATTACCGACCTGATGGTCATGCCCGGCCTGATCAATCTCGACTTCGCCGATGTCCGCGCGGTGATGAACGAGATGGGCAAGGCGATGATGGGAACGGGCGAAGCCGGCGGCGAAAAGCGCGCCGTCGAAGCCGCCCAGGCTGCCATCTCCAATCCGCTGCTCGATGATGTCTCGATGAAGGGCGCCACCGGCGTGCTGATCAACATCACCGGCGGCTACGACATGACGCTCTACGAAGTTGACGAGGCCGCCAACGAGATCCGCGCCGAAGTGGATCCGGACGCCAATATCATCGTCGGCTCGACCTTTGACGAGACGATGGAAGGCACGATGCGGGTTTCCGTGGTTGCTACCGGGATCGATGCAGAGGCCCTGGTCCAGGTTGACCCGCGGGCGCGTACGCGCGCGGCGGCAGTACCGCAGTCGAGCCCCAATGACGCCATCCTGCCGTGGAAGCGCAGCAATTCCGACCGGCCCGGTCGTGTCGCTGCCGAGCGTGCGGCCGAGACGCCGGTCAGTGAAGCTCGCGCCGATATGCGTCGCGAGGCAGCGACCCCGCAAGCGGTCGCCCAGCCCCAGGCTCCGACCCAGGCAAATGTGCAGGACGAGCGCGAGAATGAATTCCAGGTCGAGCCGATGAAGCGGGCTGTTGGTGCGGAAGACCTGTCCGACGCCATCGGTACCACCTCGCTGCGCTCCGAGCGCGACCCCTACGTGTCGGAAGTCCGGACCGCGCAGGCCGAGGCCGGGCTTCAGGCTCCGCAGGTCGTGCAGGACCAGGCGCGCCTGGCGCAGGAGGCCGAGCGCCTCAATGCCCGCTATGAAGAACGCCGGGCCTCGGCGTCGGCGTCGCAGGCTCAGGCGGATACCAAGGAAGAGAAGCGCGGATTCTCGCTGTTTGGTCGTCGCAAGAAGCCGGCCGAGCCGGCTCCGAAAGCGGCTCCGATCACCAAGACGGCCCCGGTCCAGTCGGCCCAGCGCCCGACATCGGGGGACCTGTTTGGCGACAGCCTCGAAGAGGGCGATCTGGAAATCCCGGCCTTCCTGCGTCGTCAGGCCAACTGAAACCAGTAAGTTGCTGATTTTATGCTGTAAAAGGGCGACTCTCCGGGGTCGCCCTTTTTGCTGCAAGCGCGTAACAAACGGCAACAATGCTTTAATTGAAAGCAGACCCGTCCTGGCGTTCACTGCATGGGTAGACAGCTGTCGTCTGTCCTACGGTCTCTGGCGTAAACCATAAGCAAGATGGCGTGTTATCGTGATTAACCGGCACACATTGGCGGCCCCAGTTGTTTTCGCGGGCATCGGTCTTCACTCCGGTGAGCGGGTCCGCATGGTGTTGCAACCGGCCAGTGCCGGCGCCGGTATCATTTTCGTCCGCTCCGATATCAGCGATCGCAACAATCGCATCGCCGCCCGGGCCGAAAACGTCAACGAGGTTCGCCTCGGCACCACGATCACCAATGATGACGGCGTGTCGATCGCCACGGTCGAACACCTGATGGCGGCTTTGGCCGGCCTCGGTGTCGATGACGCCATCATCGAGGTCGAAGGTCCGGAAGTTCCGGTCATGGACGGCTCCTCCGCCCCCTTCGTCAAGCTGATCCGCCAGGTCGGCCTGAAATCCCATGCCATGCCGCGTCGCGCGATCCAGGTGCTGCGCCCGGTGATGGTGGATGTCGACGAGCGCAGTGCCGGCTTCCTGCCGGCGCTCAAGCCGTCGATCGAGATTGAAATCAGCTTCGAGCATGCCGCTGTCGGTCGCCAGTCCTGCGCCTTTGACATCGCACCGGACATTTTCAGCGACGATATCGCCTCGGCCCGTACCTTCGGCTTCCGCAAGGATTACGAAGCGCTGCTCGCGGCGGGCCTGGCCCGCGGGGGCTCGATGGAGAATGCGGTCGTTCTGGATGATGACGGCATCGTCAATCCGGAAGGCCTGCGCTTCAAGGACGAGTTCGTGCGTCACAAGGCGCTCGACGCACTGGGCGATATTGCCCTGGCCGGCGCTCCGATCATCGGTTGCTACCGCGCCGCCCGTCCGGGACATGCGATCAACAATGCCGCCGTGCGCGCGCTGCTGGCCGACAAGTCGAGCTGGAAATGGGTCAATATGCGTGACGTCGATGCCGGTGCCATGGCGATGGCGCGCTGACGCGTCCACGGCCGTTTCCAATCTGGTCGACGACTCCGCTTCCCATTTCCCGTCCTCACTCAAATTCCGGGAATCACGCCACCGCCAGGCCTGTCGGGCTGGCGCTGCGGGCTGTTTTGTCCTGCTGCGGCACCAGAGCCGGGCCGGTCCGGAGGCCCGTGACAGCAGTCTCGACCGCCCTGATTGCGGCCACCGATGACAGCGGCCTTTTGCCGGAGCCAATCATCCGCTACAAACCTATTCGAACGGGTGGCTCTTCGGCCGCCAGAGCTGTTGAGCCGTGTCTTCATGACCCTTAAGTCGCGTATTATCGTCCCGCTTCTCCTGTCCGCCGTTCTGGCCGCCTGTGCCAGCGGCCCCGACAACTCCGTCGCCTATGTCGAGCGACCGGCCGAGACGATCTACGCGGCAGCGTTCGATACGCTGGACCGGCGCCAGTATGCGCTGGCCGCGGCACAGTTCGACGAGGTCGAACGCCAGCACCCGTACTCGGAATGGGCCCGCCGCGCGATGCTGATGGCGGCCTATGCCAACTACGAGTCCAATAATTACGACGAAGCGATTTCGGACGCCCAGCGATTCATCTCGCTGCACCCGGGCAATCGCAACGCCGCCTACGCCTACTATCTGATCGCGATCAGCTATTTCGAACAGATCATGGATGTCGGCCGTGACCAGGCCTCGACCCAGCAAGCGCTGGCTGCGCTTGAGCAGGTGGTCCGTCGCTTCCCGGAGAGCCGCTACGCGACCGACGCCCGCCTCAAGATCGACATGACTCGTGACCATCTCGCCGGCAAGGAAATGTCGGTTGGGCGCTGGTATCTGCGCCGCGGCTATCATCTCGCCGCGATCAACCGCTTCCAGACGGTCCTGCGCGATTACGGCAATACCTCGCATGTTCCCGAGGCGCTGCACCGCCTTGTCGAGTCCTATGTCTCGCTGGGCGTTGATCAGGAAGCGACCCAGGTCGCGGCCGTTCTCGGCTACAACTTCCCGGGCAGCGAATGGTATGAGGACAGCTATGATCTCCTCACGCGCGAGGGGATCTCGATCGGCGACGCGATCGAACAGGCTGACCCGTCCTTCCTTGAGCGGGCCATGCAAAGACTGTTCGGCTAAACCGGCCCGGGGGTGTTTTCGCGCTGAATGCTGCTCTCCCTCTCTATCCGAAATGTGGTCCTGATCGACGCGCTTGATGCGATGTTCGAGGGCGGATTGTGTGCGCTCACCGGTGAGACCGGTGCCGGCAAGTCGATCCTTTTGGGCGCGCTCGGCCTCGCCGCCGGCGAACGTGCCGACCGCGCCCAGGTGCGAAGCGGTGCCGATGAAGCGCAGGCCGTTGCCGAATTCGATCTGCCGGCCGGACATCCGGCCTGGGCCCTGCTGGACGAGGCTGGTCTGGTGGTGGAGCCGGGCGAGCCGCTGATCCTGCGACGCCGCCTCGGTGAGGACGGCCGGAGCCGGGCTCATGTCAATGACCAGGCCGCCAGTATCGGCCTTCTGCGCAGTCTCGGCGATGTGCTGGTCGAGGTGCACGGCCAGCATGACGGCCGCGGTCTGATGGACCCGAAGAGCCACCGCAGTTATCTCGACAGCTATGCCGGCCATGATGACAAGCTGACGGCCTGCCGGGCGGCCTGGCGGGAATTCAGCGCCGCGCGCAAGCAATTGACCAGCCTGGTCGACGCCAATCAGGCCTCGGACAGCGAGCAGGAATTCCTGCGCCATGCGCTGGAGGAACTCGACCGTCTCGATCCCCGCCCCGGCGAGGAAGCGGAGCTGGCCGAGGAGCGCCAATTCCTGCAGGGCGCCGAGCGTGCCTTGGGCGATCTTCAGGAGGCCCAGCAGGCACTGGCCGGCGAGGGCGGTGGTCTGGAAGGCCGGCTCAATGCGGCACTGCGCGGCCTGGAACGGGTGCGCGATCATATCGGCACCGGTGGCGGCGAGGCGGGCAGCTCGCTCGAGCGGGCCTCGAACGCCATTGACCGGGCCCTGATCGAGTTCGCCGAGGCCGAGGATGCGCTGTCCGATGCGGCCCAGGCCTTTGATGTCGAGCCGGGGCGTCTCAATGAGGTCGAGGAGCGCCTGTTCGCGCTGCGCGCGCTCGCCCGCAAGCATCATGTGTCCCCGGACGAGCTGGCGGCCCTGCATGGCCGGCTGACCGAGCAGCTCGACGGCATCGAGAATGCGTCCGACCGGATCGCCGAGGCCGAGAAATCGGTGAAGGCTGCGAAGGCTCGTTATGACGACGCCGCCCACGCGCTGACCCGCAGTCGCGAGGCTGCCGGCAGCGCGCTCTCCGACGCGGTCGCTGCGGAACTGCCACCGTTGAAAATGGACAAGGCCCGCTTCCGGGTTGCGATCACCGCGGAGGATGACCGGGCCGGTCCGGACGGGCGCGATCACGTGGTCTTCGAAGTTGCCACCAATCCCGGCTCGCCCTTCGGCGCGCTCGACAAGATCGCCTCGGGCGGGGAGCTGTCGCGCTTCGGCCTGGCGCTGAAGGTTGCGCTGGCCGGCGAGGATGACGGCCTCGTGCTGGTCTTCGACGAGGTTGACCAGGGCGTGGGCGGCGCGGTGGCCGATGCCGTCGGCCGCCGGCTGAAACGCCTGGCCTCACGTGGCCAGACGCTGGTCGTGACCCACTCGCCCCAGGTCGCCGCGCTGGCCGATCACCACTGGCAGATCGTCAAGACCGATGACGGCCAGGGCGGGGTTCGCACGACGCTGGTCAAGCTCGATGGCGAAGCGCGTCGCGAGGAGATTGCCCGCATGCTCTCCGGCGCTGACATTACTGATGCCGCGCGGGCCCAGGCCGATGCACTGATGGCCGTCGAGGCCTAGACTGTCGGCCTGAATTGATTCCGCAGGGCAGGACCGATGAGCGCACTCAAGGATGTTGACCAGCTGAGCGAGGCCGAGGCCAGCGCAGAGCATGCGCGCCTCGCCCGTGAGCTCGCCGGTCACGACAAGGCCTATTACCAGAATGATGCGCCGAAAATCTCGGACGCCACCTATGATGCGCTGCGCCGGAAGGTCGAAGCCATCGAGGCCCGTTTCCCCCACCTCGTCGATCTGTTCAGCCCGACCCAGCGCGTCGGTGCGGCTCCTTCCGGCAAGTTCGGCGAGATCCGCCACGCCGTGCCGATGCTGTCGCTCGGCAATGCTTTCAATGACGAGGATGTGGCGGACTTTGTCGGCCGCATCCGGCGGTTCCTTGGTTTGAGTGAGAACGAGATCGTCGCCGTCACCGCCGAGCCCAAGATTGACGGCCTGTCGGCCAGCCTGCGCTACGAGAATGGCCGCCTGGTCCATGGCGCGACGCGCGGTGACGGGCAGACCGGCGAGGATGTGACGCAAAATCTGCTGACCCTCGACGAAATCCCGCAGACCCTGCCGCCGGGCGATTGGTCGGACGTGGTTGAGGTGCGCGGCGAGGTCTACATGTCCCATGCCGATTTCGCCGCCCTCAACCAGCGCCAGGCCGAGGCGGGCAAGGATGCCTACAAGAACCCGCGCAATGCCGCCGCCGGGTCATTGCGCCAGATCGATCCGAAGATGACGGCACAGCGCCCGCTGCGCTTCTTTGCCTATGCCTGGGGCGAGGTCTCGGCGCCACTGTCTGACACGCAGATGGGGGCCGTCGAACGCCTCGGTGCCATGGGTTTCCCGATCAATCCGCTGATGGCGCGGTGCGACAGCGTTGAGGCGTTGCTCGATGTCTATCGCGATATCGAGGCGAGGCGGGCTGGACTCGGCTATGACATTGACGGGGTCGTTTACAAGGTCGACCGGCTGGACTGGCAGGAGCGGCTGGGCTTTGTCGCCCGTGCGCCGCGCTGGGCCATCGCCCACAAGTTTCCCGCCGAACAGGCAAGCACGGTCCTTGAAGCGATCGACATCCAGGTCGGCCGGACCGGTGCGCTGACCCCGGTGGCCCGCCTTACCCCGGTCACGGTTGGCGGGGTCGTCGTCACCAACGCAACGCTGCACAATCAGGACGAGATCGAGCGCAAGGATATCCGCGTCGGTGATACCGTGGTGATCCAGCGCGCCGGCGATGTCATCCCCCAGGTCGTCCGGGTGGTCGATGCAGATCGGCCGGATCGCGGTGCGCCGTTTGATTTCCCAACCGACTGCCCGGTCTGCGGCAGTCAGGCCCTGCGCGAACATGACGAGAAGACCGGCAAGCTGGATGCGGTCCGTCGCTGCACGGGCGGCCTGATCTGCGGTGCTCAGCTCAAGGAACGACTCAAGCATTTCGTCTCGCGCAAGGCCTTCGATATCGAAGGCCTGGGCACCAAGCAGATCGAGGCCTTCCACGAGGAAGGCCTGATCGACGAGCCGGCCGCTATCTTCACGCTGAAAGCCCGCAATGAGGCCGGCGAGATCACGCCGCCCCTGCAAGAGCGCGACGGGTTTGGCGAGACCTCGATCCGCAATCTCTTCACCTCGATCGAGGAGCGCCGGACGATCGCTCTGGCCCGCTTCCTCAACGCACTTGGCATTCGCCATGTCGGGGAGAACACGTCAGCGCTTTTCGCCCGCACCTATGGCAGCTGGACGGCCTTTCGTGCGGCCGCGGAGAATCTGGCCGACGATGCCGTGCGCGCTGAAATGCTGGGTATTGACGGGATCGGCAAGGCGGCCGTCGAGGCGCTCGACCAGTATTTCACCGAAGCCCATAATCGGGAGGTGCTGGATCATCTCGAGGCCCAGCTCACCATCGAGGATGCGGAAGCCGTCGCCAATGACAGCCCGGTCGCCGGCAAGACCGTGGTCTTCACCGGCGCGCTTGAACGGATGACCCGCGACGAAGCCAAGGCCAAGGCGCAATCGCTGGGCGCCAAGGTGGCTGGCTCGGTATCCGGCAAGACGGACTATCTGGTGGCAGGGCCGGGCGCGGGCTCGAAGGCCAAGAAGGCCGCGGAGCTTGGCGTCACCACGCTGACCGAGGATGAGTGGTTCGTGTTAATCGGCGAGTAGGCGTGGCGTCAGGCCTCGGATGGCCTGGCGAGCCCGGGCGTCTCAGCCCAAACGTCGTTGTCCTGACCCGCCGACTGCCAGGCTTGCAGAACCGTCTGCAGCGCTGCGATCATGGTCGGTTTGGGCAGGATGGCATCAAACAGCTCGGCAGGCAGGAGGCGGGCGCTGGCTTCCGCCTCGATTGCCGAGACGGCGACGATCCAGCTTCCGGTGCTGGCCGAATTGGTTCGTATCAGACGGGTCGCCGTGACCCCGTCCATCTCCGGCATCTGTATGTCCATGAAGATCAGGTCGAACGCCTGTTCGCCCGCGAGGCGCACCGCGTCCGCTCCGGAACTCGCCGTCTCGATGCTGACCTCGCCGCCAGCCAGCACCTGTTCCAGCAGGGCGCGCATCACGATGTGGTTGGTCGCGACATCATCAACCGACAGCACCCGGATCGGGCTGGACAGGTTCAGCGCCTGCGGACCGGGCCCGGCGGTCTCGGGCTCTGCCGCCAGCTGGCCGGGTTGCAGGGTCAGGGTGAGGGCAAATCGGCTGCCGCTGCCGGGCTGTGACGCGGCTTCAAGGTCGCCGCCCATCAACCGCGCCAGCCGGCGACTGATCGACAGGCCGAGACCGGTGCCGCCATAGCGGCGCGTGATCGAGGCGTCGGCCTGGTGGAAGGGCTCGAAGATCGTTTCCAGCTTGTCTGGCGAGATGCCGCTTCCGGTGTCGGTGACCGAGAGCGTGGTCAGCCAGCCATCGCTCGCCTCCGCGCGTGTCTGGCTAGCGCAGATGGTGATGCTGCCGCGGTCTGTGAATTTGAGGGCATTGGAAACAAGATTGTTGAGGATCTGGCGCAGCCGCAGTGGATCGCCCTTCAGGATGCCGGCCTCCAGACCGCCGGTATCGACATGCAGGTCGAGCGAGCGGCTTTCCGCTTCCGGGCGCCAGCTGGCAGCGGTCTTGTCGATCAGCTTGGCGAGGTCGAAATCCAGGACTTCGGCCACGACCTGCCCGGTCTCGATCTTCGACTGGTCGAGGATGTCATTGAGCAGTTCGAGCAGGGTGGCTCCGGACTCGCGGATCAGGTCCAGCCGCTCGGCCTGATCGGGTGCCAGACCGCCGACCCGGTGCATGACATCGGCCATGCCGAGGACGCCGTTGAGCGGGGTTCGGACTTCATGACCGACATTGGCGAGGAATTCACTCTTGCCGCGCTGCGCCGCAATGCTGTCCGCCAAGGCACGCGCCATGGATTCATTGGCCTCGCGCAACTGGGAATCGGCCAGCGCCTGCACCGAGCCGAAAACGGCGGCCGTGGCCACCAGCCAGACACAGGCAAAGGAGAGCGCGAATGCGATCGCGATGACGGGCAGGTCAGTCGAGCCGTCCCCGGTCAGCACGAAATAGCAAACGCTGGCGAACAGAACTCCGGCAGCCGGCACGGCCACCAGCAGAATGCGCGGTCCCCAGAACTGATAGAAACCCAGCAGGATGCAGGGCAGGTAGGCCAGGGCCGGCGGAATCGTCCCCCGATTTCCATAGACGGCGGCGGCATAGATGCCGACGCAGCAGACCGCGATCAGCGTCATTGTGACGGCGGGGCGTTTCAGGGCGACACCGATGAGGCCGCTGATGAGGAGTGTGACGCCTGCGATAGTCGTCAGTGCCAGCATGCCGGGGCGACCATCGCCGGTCGCCAGCAGGACGAGTGCATTGCCGACCGCAATCAGGCTCAACATGACCGAGAAGGTGATCGCGAGGCGAGCCCTCAGCGTCTGCTTGAGATCCCGGTGCGGCGCTTTGCCGATCAATCCGTCAATTGCAGTCCAGATAGTCAAGCAGCCCGTCTCCGGCAAAGAGGGCACGCTAGGCTTCTCATGGTTAAGAAAACCTCGCTCGCGGTGTCAGCGGCTAGTCGATCCGCCGGTACACCCCGTCGATCGGCAAGTCTTCGCCCATGGCGTTGACATAGCTCAGCATCACACCCACCAGCCGGTCCCAGTCATCGACCCGGCAATAGCCGCGTTCGGTCTCATGCTCGGTGACGTCATAGCGCTCGAGAATGGCGGCCTCGACATTCCGGCACTCCGGCGCGTGATAGGTCGCGACGCCACCGGGGAAGACCCGGATCAGGCCATAGCTCCAGTTCTCCTCATCGCGGCGCTGGGCGATGTAGAGACCATCGGCAATCTGTCTCAGGCGTGCACCGTCATGAGGAAAGCCCTCATCTCTGGAGACATAGCGGCCCCAGCTGCGATCAATCTGTCCGGTCCAGGCCGGCCGGTCGAACGGGGTCACGCCATCGGCGAGGTAGGGTGTGTGGCTATAGGTGCCGGTCTCGAGCGGGAAGTCGGCCTGACCGCGGCTGATCAGGGCGTCCTCCGAATAGAAGCAGCCGCCCAGAAGGGCGGCTGCCATGAAGATGACAAAAGCGGTGCGCACTAGGGCGTGGCTCCCGCAATCGGCTTGGTGGCCTTGATCAGCCAGTCGGCGACCTCGCCCTCGACCAGCGGCAGGACCTTCTCGCGCACCAGGGCGTGATAGCTGTCGAGCCAGGCGATCTCGTCGGCGCTCAGCATCGTGGTGTCGATCAGGCCCTTGTGGATCGGCGCGACGGTGAGGGTTTCAAAGCCCAGCATCGGACGTTCGCCACCGGGAATGTCCGCCGCCTCGGTGACAACCTGCAGGTTCTCGATCCGGATGCCGAACCCGTCTTCCTTGTAATAGCCCGGCTCGTTGGAGAGGATCATGCCCGGCTCCAGTGCAACCGCGTTGGGGGCCTTGGAGATCCGCTGCGGACCCTCGTGAACGCCCAGGAAACTGCCGACGCCATGGCCCGTGCCATGGTCATAGTCGAAGCCGGCCTGCCAGAGCGGGAAGCGGGCGAGGATGTCCAGCTGTGTTCCGGTCGTGCCCTTGGGGAAGCGCACCATGGAGAGTGCGATATGCCCTTTCAGGACCCGGGTATATTGCGCCGTCATCTCGGCCGTCGGGGTGCCGATCGGTACGGTCCGGGTGATGTCCGTGGTGCCGTCGGGATACTGGCCGCCGCTGTCGACGAGGAAGAGCGAGCCGGGGGCCAGTTTCAGGTTGGAGGCTTCCGACACGCGGTAGTGGGCAAAGGCGGCATTGCCCTGGGCACCGGAGATGGTGTCGAAGGACAGGTCGCGCAGTTCCGGCAATTCCTTGCGCAGGCTTTCCAGCTTCTGCGCCGCCTGGATTTCGTCGACCTCGCCGGACTGGGCCTCGGTGTCGAGCCAGTGCAAGAAGCGCGTGATCGCGCCGCCATCGCGGATATGCGCCTGGCGCGAGCCTTCCACTTCAGCCGGGTTCTTGGCCGCCTTCGGACGCATCACCGGATCCTCCAGCGATTGCACCTCGGCACCGCCGGCCTTGAGCGTCTCGAATACCCAGGCCGAGGCCGTGGTCGGATCGACGCGGACCTTCTTTCCGGACAGTTCGCCCAGAGCGGCACCGAGTTCGCCCTCGGGGCGGACCGCGATCTCATTGCCCAGATGGGCCCGGGTTTCATCGGTCAGCTTGTCGGGGTCGACGAAGAAGGTGGCCGTGCCGTCCTTGTTGATCAGTGCCGCCGAGAGCGGCAGCGGTGAGCGGGACACATCACCGCCGCGCACATTGAACAGCCAGGCGATGGAGGGCGGGGCGGTGATCACCGCAGCATCCGCGCCGCCACGCTCGATGGCGATGCCGATCCGCGTCCGCTTCGAGCTGTGTTCCTCACCGGAAAACTCGATCGGGTGCGGGATGATGTCGGCCTTGGGCGGGGCCGGTCGGTCGGTCCAGGCCACGTCGATCGGATTGTCGTCGACCGCGACCAGCTCGACACCGGCGCGCATCGCGGCGGTTTTCAGGAGCTCCAGCGCAGCAGGGCTGTGGAGGCGGGCGTCATAGCCGATCTTCTCGCCCTTGCGCGCATTGTCCTCGATCCAGCCATAAAGGCCCTGACCGACGAGATCGCACTGCTCGAACAGGCTCGGATCGGTCTGCTGGCGGCCTTGGGCGGTATAACGCCCATCGACCAGAAGCGCGGCGCGATCAAGCATGACAATCGCGGCACCGGCAGAGCCGGAGAAGCCGGTCGCCCACAGGAGCCGCTCATTGCAGTCCGGCAGGTATTCATTGTCATACTCGTCCTCATGCGGGACGAGGAAGCCATCCAGGCCAAGCGTTTTCAGCGCGGCACGCAGCTTGGGCAGATTGTTGCGGCCATAGTGCGGGCCGCCCTTAACGTCGAAAGTCTGGGATATCATTTGGGTCATGGCGGCAAGGTATGCTGGGCGCCGGGGCGGTTCAATGCCTGTCAGCAAGCCGCCTTCAGATGATCCCGACAGCCCCGGTTGACCGGCCATGCATTTGCGCAGTCCCGGCTTGCGGAAGCGGTGCTTCGCGGGCGCCGCAATCCATGGCTAAAGCCGCGTCAACCAATAAGGAGTTTCCCATGTTGTACGGGATTGACGACTGGCGCTCGATGAACGCCGCCGACATGCTGAACCGGTCGATGGACCGCACCCGCGAGCGCTCCGGCATCCGCCGCGTGGCCCGCAATACCGACGTCAACGCCTTCCTCGCCAGCTTTGGCGTCAAGGGAAAGCGGGCCTGATCAGGCGCTTCGGCCGGCCAGACGTTCGCGCAGGCCGGCCACTTCTCGGCGGCTGACCGGCACCGATGTGCCGTTGGTCAGTTCTAGCTGATAGCGGCTGCCGACCTCGCTGGTCAGCGCCTCGACATGCTCGAGATTGACGGCATGCGAGCGGTGAACACGCACAATGCCCGCCGGGAGCAGGTCGAGCAGAGCGCTCAGATTGCGATTGTCGAGATGGGTCGCACCGCTCCGCACATGCACCTCGGTGTAATTGCCGGCTGCGGCGAGGCGGACAATGTCCGGACAGGCCAAGCGTGTCAGGCGTCCGGTTGATTGTAGCGCGAGAACGGCGGGTGCTGCCGCCGGTTCGGGCTGGAGGAGGTCCGGCCAGCGAATGGCGGGCAGGGCCAGCAATCCCAGCACCAGCGCATAAATGGCTCGATCGATCAGGTCGGCCGGCAGGGCGAGCGCATAGGCGGGTATGATCGCAAGTCCCGCAGCCAATAATCGGGCCTGAGCGTCGCCGTGCCAGGCGATCCAGAAGGTGGCCGAGCCTGTGAGGCAGGCCGTCACCGCAGCGGATTTGGCGTCATAGCCGGTCATCGAAACGAGGGCGATCAGGGCGAAGAGGCCGGTCAGCCCCATCCAGATCGTTGCCGACCTGCCCGGCGCCGTCCAGCGCTGCTGGGCAAAGCGCAGAAGCGCCAAGCCGAAAACGGCAAGGCCGGTCAGGCTGAGCGCCTGGCGCGGTTGGTGCCAGTCATAGGGATAGTTGATCATGGCCCGGGAAATCTCGGCCGAGCCGGCCAGTGTCAGTCCGGCCAGCGCGAGCGTAAGCCAGAGACCTCGTTCATCCCCGATCCGCCATGACCGCAAGGCGAAGGCGAGCGCCAGTGCGACCAGTCCGGCGCCCAGAACGGTCAGTGGCAGATAGTAGCGCACGGGCCGTCTCGTCTCGGCGCTGTAAGGCATCACAAAGAGGGACTGGACCAGGCTGTACGGCGTGTAGCCGGCGCGGTGACTGGACAGGCGCATGAACAGTTGATTGCCGTCGGGCTCGATCAGCCGGGTGGGTACCGCGAACAGGCTGTCGATCGGGCCGGCCGTCTCGTTATTGCGGCTCGTGCCCGGCTGCCCTTTCTCGCCGATCCGCTCGCCATTGAACCAGAGTGTCGCCGAAAACGGGCCGGATGTGCTGACGGCCGGCGGCGGCCCGTCCCGGGAGATCGGCACGTCATCCCAGACCAGCCAGCCTGCTGCCTCGGGGCGTTCAATGGCACGATAGGCGACCGGTTCGCCGGCGGTCGGGGCAGACAGGACGGTGTCCAGTCCGATATCGGCGTTGAAATACCGGACCGTCTCCGGCGTGGTCACCTCCATTGTCGGCAGCGGCGCCATCAAAAGGGTGGCCAGCGCCAGCAGCGCCAGGCCGACGCTTTCGAGGCCAGGCCGCAGGTTCGCCATCGCTTTGAGCCATCCAGCCATGATTTGAGCCATTCATCCTTTTGTGCTGGGCGGGCACCCGACAGCGCGCCATGAGCGCCTCTTGCCGGGGGGCAAGTCAACAAGAGGAATACACTGCAGATGATTGGAAGTCTTTTGACCGCGAGTGCCGGAGCGGCAAGTCTCTGGCTCGGACTGACAGGTCAGGCCGCAACACCGGTTCTGGTCGACCGGGCGCAGGCCGCCTTCGATACCGTTGCGCAAACCTATCCCGCGCTCAATGCGACAGTGATGGTTGACGGCGAGATTGCCTGGGAGGCCGAGGGTGGCTTGTCCCGCGATGCGGCAGACGGCGTCACCGCTTCCTACAATGTCTACTCGGTCGCAAAAATGCTGACTGCACTGGCTTATGTCCGGCTGGCCGAGACCACCGGGCTCGACCTCGAAACGCCTGTGCTTGAGATCGATCCCGACCTGCCGGTGCACTATGACGGCGTCAGTTTGCGCGACCTGCTCGACCACCGAGCCGGGGTTCGCCACTACACCTCAAGGGAGGACTGGATCAGCTTTTCCGACCGCCGCTGCGTGACACCGGCGGACGCGCTGGATCATTTCATCGACGCGCCGCTGATTGCGCCGCCCGAGGGCGAGATTGCCTACAGCACTTACGGCTACGTCCTCCTGAGCCATCTCCTTGTGCTGCTCACAGGCGCCGACAGTTTTGACGCCGCCATGCAGTCAGTCCTCGGTGATACCTACCTGGCTCGCCGCGATGCCGCCGACGCGGAAAAGGCGGCAAACTGGGTCGATCTCGGCGACGGGCCGGAGATGATCGAGGGGCTGTCGGCCGAGTGCAAATTCGGAGCAGGTGGGCTGCTGGCCAGTTCACGGGAGCTGGCGGCGATGGGGGCCACCCTCGCGGCAGGCGAGATGGTTGACCTCAACGGCTGGTCGGACCTGCCGGGCCCCTGGGCCGGTTATGCCGAAAGCGCGGACCTTCATTATGCTGCCCATTCCGGCGGTTCGCCGGGCGGGCGGTCCTTTCTGCTCGTTTATGTCGAGCCACAGATATCCGTCGCGCTGACCGGCAATGCCGACAGCGAGAACTTGCAGGCGCTGTCTATTGAACTGGCTGATTTATTTGCCGGTTTCGACAACGAGACGAGAGAGGAATAGGCGCTCACGCCTTGCTGGCTACCAGCGTCTCCCAGCCTTCCAGCGGGTCCTGGCGGTGAACCGTCAGGCCCTCGGCCTCATAGGCTGCGCGAACCATGGCTTCCTGTTCGGTCAACAGGCCGGACAGGATGACCTTGCCACCGGGGGCGAGAATGCCGGCCACACCGGGTGCCAGTTCCACCAGTGGTCCGGCCAGGATGTTGGCGAAGACGAGATCAAACCGGCGACCGGCCAGCTTGGCGTGATCCAGACCCTCGGCGACGAAACAGTCGATGCCGGGGGTTTCGTTCTTCGTACAGTTTTCCGTACTTTCCTCGATCGCTTCCGGATCAATGTCCGAGGCGAGGACTTCGGCGTTCGGCAGGATCTTGGCTGCCGCGATGGCGAGCACCGCCGTGCCGCAACCCAGATCGAAGACGGTGTCCGGCTGTGCGCCCTCATCAAGCATCTGCGAGAAGGCGATCAGGCAGCCTCGTGTGGTGCCGTGATGTCCGGTGCCGAAGGCCGGCCCGGCCTCGATCTCGATACCGATCTGACCGGCCGCGACCGCCTCGCGGTCATGTGCGCCGAACAGGGTGAAGCGACCGGCATCGACCGGCTTGAGCCCTTGCAGCGACAGCCGCACCCAGTCCTCCTCGGGCAAGGGCCCGAACTCGACCAGGATATCCTCGGACAGGCCGGAGGCTGTGCGGAAGGCCGCTTCGTCCGGCATCGACTGGAACAGCACATCCAGACGGGCGCCATCGCTTTCCTCGAAGATTGCCCAGCTCAGCGCCACCGGCGGAAAGGCCTCGTCGAGCCGCTCGACGACGTCGGCGAGCGTGGCAAAGTCGGACAGGGCAGTCAGGCGCCAAAGCGTGGTCATGGGGGCAGTCTCCGGATCAGGCGGGCGGTGTGGACGCTGACGGCGCGGAAATCAAGCGGGGAGGGGTGTGGGGCAGAATGCTGTGGGTCCGGATAGGAGCGAAAGCTCGGGAGACTCCCTTGATTGTCATGCCAGCGGATGCGGCTGTCTCCCGGCAAGACAAACAAGGATGATTGGGCACGCTTGTGCCGAAGCGTTACTCCGCCTCCAGCGCCTCAACCAGCACGGCGCGGATCTCCTGCCAGGCCGGCGCGGTCGGATCGATCAGCTCGAAATGGCCGGCGTCCGGCAGTACAACATGGCGCACGGTGTCACCCCGCGCACCGGCGAGGATTGTGTAGCGCTCGCCGAGTACCGGCGGCACGATCGGATCAAGCTCACCGGAGATGATCACCTGATCGACCGCGATCGCGGCCATGGAGCCCGGCGAGACCTGGGCCATCAGCGCCCGCGTCTGGCCCTCAACCGGGCCGATGAGGCTATCGACCGTGTCCGGTTCGCCGCAGCGCCCCGGCCCGTGGGCGCGGTAATCGGCGAGATCATTGATCCCGGCCAGCGTCACGACCGTGCTCGGGATCAGCGGTTCTGCCCGCCAGGCCGCGCTGTCTTCCGGCAGGCCGCCGCGTGCCGCTGCCCACAGGGCCAGATGTCCGCCGGCGGAATGACCGGTGAGGACCAGCCGGTCAAGATCGAGCGGATAGTCCCCGGCGACGGCGCGGAGGTGATCCATCCCGTCGGCAATATCCTCGAAGGTGCCGGGCCAGCCACCCGTCTCATGTCCGATGCGGGCGTATTCGAGATTCCAGACCGCAATCCCGTGATCGCGCAGGTCGGCGGCGACATAGTCCTGCAGGATGGTGCCGGGAATCTGCGACAGCCAGCAGCCACCATGCACCATCGCCACCACCGGGAAGGGACCGTTCCCCTCGGGCATCCAGAGCTCGCCGAATTCCTGTTCGCCCTCGCCGAAGGCAATCCGCGCCGTCGCGGTCTCGCGCGGCCGGTCGAGGAGTTCGTTCCAGGCGATGGGTCGCGCGTCGGCGTGGGGGTCGGCGAAGGTGGGAGTCGATCCTGGCAGCGACTGGCAGGATGCGAGGGCGGTTGTGACCGCGAGGAGGACAGAAAGGCGATGCAGACGGAACATGGCGGCTCACAGGGTGGCTGGAGCGACAAACTTTCCGCGAAACGGGTGTTTTGTCATCGGACGAGCTGAGGATTTCTTCTCCGCGTGCGGAGACGTGGCCCGCCGCGACCCAAGATCTGTAAACGGGTGCGCTTGAAACGACTCTCTTTCCACCTGACCACGGTCATCCCCCGGATGAGCGCTGCGCGCTCCCCGTGGGATGACGGAGTGTGAGAGGGAGGGGCTGGAGTGCGATAGGTCCTTCCCGTGACGGGCAAGGTGCCCCGGATTTAATCCGGGGCGGACGGGGCGAGACGCGCCAGCATTGTGTCGTTGACGGTCTGTCACCCACTCCGTCTTGCCCTCACGGGCGATCCACCTCGCCCATCAAGGGCGAGGGCCTTCGGGGCCCTCTACGGCAATTCCCGCAGGAAGTTCTCGACCACCTTTTTCTCGCCGGCCTTGTCGAACTTCACCGTGTATTTCGACCCGTCGGCTTTCTTCACCGTGCCGTAGCCGAACTTGTCGTGGAAGACGCGGTCGCCGGCGCGCCAGGTTCCCTGTGTGTCGGAACCGCCGCTTTCGATCAGCGTGGCCTTGGCGTTGATGGTGGGCGGGGCGGACTTGCGGCCCGATTGCTGGTTGGCCTGATAGCGCTTCCAGCCGGGGCTGGAATAGCTCGAGGCCATGGCGTCGGGCTTCTGGCTGACGCTCTCAAAGCCTGGTCCGCCGTCATAATAGCCGGTCTCCGAGCGCGCCTCGACATGGTCGATCGGCATCTCGTCGATGAAGCGGGACGGGATGACGGTCTGCCAGCGGCCATAGATCATGCGATTGGCGGTGAAGGTGATGATGGCGCGTTCGCGGGCCCGGGTGATGCCGACATAGGCGAGGCGGCGTTCCTCCTCGAGCGAGCGCGTGCCGCCCTCGTCGAGCGAACGCTGCGACGGGAAGACGGTCTCTTCCCAGCCGGGCAGGAAGACGAGCGGGAATTCCAGACCCTTGGCGCCGTGCAGCGTCATCAGCGAGACTTCGTCCTCGTCCGGCTTGCGGTCGGCATCGGTCAAAAGGGCGACGTGTTCGAGATAGGCTTCCAGCGTGTCGTACTCGCCCATGGAGCGGACGAGCTCCTTGAGGTTCTCCAGCCGGCCGGCGGCCTGGGGGGTCTTGTCCTCGCGCCACATGGCGGTGTAGCCGCTTTCGTCGAGCACGATCTCGGCCAGCTCGTCGAGCCGGCTCTGCTCGGATTGTTCGCGCCAGCGCTCGATATCGCGCAGGAAAACCGAGAGCGCGGTGCGCGCCTTGCCGCGGATCTCGTCGGTGCCGAGCATGACCCGCGTTGCTTCCATCATCGGCACGGCCATGGCGCGGGCGGTCATGGCAATCTTCTGGACCGTGGTGTCACCAATGCCGCGCTTGGGTGTGTTGACGATGCGCTCGAAGGCGAGATCGTCCTCGGGCGAGCGGACCAGGCGCAGATAGGCATGGGCGTCGCGGACCTCGGCGCGCTCGAAGAAGCGCGGTCCGCCGATCACCTTGTAGGGCAGGCCCAGCATGATGAAGCGGTCTTCAAAGGCGCGCATCTGCCAGGCCGCGCGCACCAGCACGGCACTGTCGGAATAGGCGCGGCCACCGGAGACCCAGTTCTCGATCTCCTCGGCGACATAGCGGGCCTCGGCCTCGCCATCCCAGATGCCGCGGACCTGGACCTTCTCGCCATCGGCATCATCGGTCCACAGCGTCTTGCCGAGGCGCGAGCGATTGGCCGCGATCAAGCCCGAGGCGGCGCCCAGGATATGCGCGGTCGAGCGGTAATTGCGCTCCAGCCGGATCACCTCGGCGCCGGCGAAGTCCTTCTCGAAGCGCAGGATGTTGTCCACCTCGGCGCCGCGCCAGCCATAGATCGACTGGTCGTCATCGCCCACGCAGCAGATATTCCCGGTGCCCTGGGCCAGGAGGCGCAGCCAGAGATACTGGGCGACATTGGTGTCCTGGTACTCGTCGACGAGCAGGTAGCGGAACTTGTCGTGATAGAGTTTCAGGACATCCGGATTGTCCTTGAAGATGTGCAGCGTGTGGAGCAGAAGATCGCCGAAATCGGCGGCATTGAGCGTCTTCAGGCGGGCCTGGTAGATCTGATAGAGGTCCTGGCCACGCCCTTCGGCGAAGGCCCACTTGTCTCCCTCGCCAAGCTGGGCCGGCATCAGGCCGCGGTTTTTCCAGCCATCGATCAGGCTGGCGAGATGGCGCGGTGTCCAGCGCTTCTCATCGATATTCTCCGCCTGGATGATCTGCTTCATCAGGCGCAGCTGGTCGTCTGTGTCGAGAATGGTGAAGGAGGATTTCAGGTCCACAAGCTCGGCATGGCGGCGCAGGATCTGGGCCGAGACCGAGTGGAAGGTTCCCAGCCACGGCACGCCCTCGACCGCCTCGCCGATGATCTTGCCGACCCGTTCCTTCATCTCGCGCGCCGCCTTGTTGGTGAAGGTGACGGCAAGGATTTCCCACGGCCGGGCGCGACCGGTGGCGAGGATATGGGCGAGGCGGGTGGTCAGGACGCGGGTCTTGCCGGTGCCGGCGCCCGCCAGCACCAGGACCGGCCCGTCCATCGCTTCCACGGCCGCGCGCTGCTCGGCATTGAGCCCCTGAAGATAGGGCGTCGGCGGCGCGGGGCGCGCCATGTCGGAGATGGAAAGACCGGACATTGCAATCCAAAGCTAGTGCAAACTGATTCAGGTGCGCATACTGGACCGATTGGCGCCCGATCCCAAGGGAGGGATGTGTGATTGTTCGTTTTTTGTTCGCTTTGGGTTGGTGTTGAAACGCTGAGTGGTTGAATGGCCGGTCGGCCCCGGATCTGCGCCCGGCTTTCGCCGGGCTTCGTCCGGGGGGAATAAGCTGGGTTGATTGAAATCTCACACATCCATTTTTCCCGGACGCGCATAGCGCGATCCGGGACCGACGTTGGTTCAGTGAGCGGGCAGTCCATCCAAAAGGGTTTGCGTATGACGTCAGTGATACAAGTCAGTGTTACTCGAGACAGTATCTGCGCGGCGGAAGAGGCTGAGCTTTCACATTCCGAGTGTTTGACGCTCTCGCCGGTGCACTCCACCGAGGAGCTGCTTGTGAGTTTGGGGCGAGCCTTTGAACGACCAACCTACGGCATCTGGATAGTGATCGCCGGCCAGCGTGAGATTGGCATTCTGCTGGGGCAAGATGAGCCACTCTTCGGCGTGAACGGCGTTGAGTTGGGGGAACTGCCTCGTCGCCTGGATGGTGGCCTTCAAATTCATCTTCAGCTGAAGAGATACAGCCGATACGGCCTTGAGCAGGAATGTGCCCGTCTCGGCGCCGTGTCGGTGGAAAAGCTATGAGCTGTTTAGCAGCGGAGGTTTGGACAGGGGCGTGAGGGAGTGCGGCTTTCCCCCGCTCGCCGGCCCCGGATCTGCGCCCGGCTTTTGCCGGGCTTCGTCCGGGGGAAATGAGCTGGGTTGATTGAAATCACACACATCCATTTTTCCCGGACGCGCAAAGCGCGATCCGGGACCGACGTTGAGCTCACCATTCCAGAATAGGTTCAGTCTTCGAGGCGGGTGACCATCGGAATCTGTTCATCGAAGTCACCGCGGATCTCGAACCAGAGGTCTTTCCAACCGGGGTTCATCGCTTCGATCAGCGCGATCTTCCAGGCGCGTCGCCAGCGTTTGATGAGATATTCGCGGTGGGCAGCGGACTCGAAGCCGTCATGCCATTCGAACCAGCCGAGTTGCTTGATGCCGTATCGCTTGGTGTGGCCGGCGATCGCTCCTGTCCGGTGCTGCCAGGTCCGCCAGACCAGGTCTTTCGTGCGGCCGACATAGAGGGCGCCGTGCGGGCGGCTGAAGAGGATGTAGACAGCTTCTGGTGCCAGCATTGTCATGCAATTTATAATTGCATATAACTTCAGTAATCGCAATGAGGGCGTGTTCTGATCGTCCCGTCGGCCCCGGATCTGCACCCGGCTTTCGCCGGGCTTCGTCCGGGGGAAATGAGCTGGGTTGATTGAATTCACACACATCCATTTTTCCCGGACGCGCGCAGCGCGATCCGGGACCGACGTTGAGCTCACCATTCCAGAACGAATTCAGTCTTCGAGGCAGGTCACGATCGGAACCTGCTCATCAAAATCACCGCGGATCTCGAACCAGAGGTCTTTCCAACCGGGGTTCATCGCTTCGATCAGCGCGATCTTCCAGGCGCGTCGCCAGCGCTTGATGAGATACTCGCGGTGGGCAGCGGACTCGAAGCCGTCATGCCATTCGAACCAGCCGAGTTGCTTGATGCCGTATCGCTTGGTGTGGCCGGCGATCGCACCGGTTCGGTGTTGCCAGGTCCGCCAGACCAGGTCTTTCGTGCGTCCGACATAAAGCGCGCCTTTCGGGCGGCTGAAGAGAATGTAGACGGCTTCGGGTGCGAGCATTGTCATGCAATTTATAATTGCATATCACTTCAGATATCGCAATGAGGGCGTGTTCTGATCGTCCCGTCGGCCCCGGATCTGCACCCGGCTTTCGCCGGGCTTCGTCCGGGGGAAATAAGCTGGGTTGGTTGTAATCTCACACACCCATTTTTCCCGGACGCGCATAGCGCGATCCGGGACCGACTTTGGGCTTAACAATCCCGAACGACTTCAGTCTTCGAGGCGCGCGACGATCGGGACCTGTTCGTCGAAATCGCCGCACCATCCGGCTTCACCCGAACAGCGCATCCACATTGGCCTGGGCGGCTTCGTCGTCGAGTTCGTCGGCGGCGTCGCTATGGCCATTGATTGTGCCGGAGGCGGCGGCGATGAGCGGCTTGATCTCTTCGCTCGCGAGTTCCGCGATCCGGGCGCAGGCTTCGGGGTTGGTGGTTTCGCGCAGGACTTCCTGCGCCCGCTGGACCTCACCGTCGATCTGCAGGATCAGGGTTTCCAGATGCGCCCGCACGGCATTCGGCGCAGCGCGATAGGCAAGGATGGCGAGGTCCTTGTCCTTGAAGCTGGAGTTGGCGAAGTGGCTGGGATAGTCGGCGGGCGCCCACTCCAGCACGTCTTCGGCGCAGTCGGGCATGTCCGGCAACATTTCCATCAGCATCACCACCTCGTTGAAGTGGTTGAGATAGTCGGTCGCCAGCCCGGTATTGGGATTGATATTGGCCGCAAGCAAAGCCTCCGCCGTCAGCGGAGACTCGCCGATCACGGGGCGATCGGAGGCCAAATTGTCAAAGTCACCCAGTCCCATGACGCCACTTTACCCCGAACATTCTTTCCAGAGGGCTAACCCCGCGCCCGCCACAGCCACAGCGCTCCCCTCAGCGGTGCTCTTCCTCGCTGATCTCGGCCAGCCGACGGGCATAGGCTGCCTGCGCGTCGGCCTTGGTGATGACACCGGTTATCGCCTGGGCGTCCGAGCGTTCGCGAACGATGGCGCTGTCGATCTGCTCGGCATCGAGGACAGCGAATGCCCGGCCGAGTGTGTCGTCCTCATAGACGCAGGTGCCGTCCGGCATGGTCGATTTGCCCCAGTCACCCAGCGGTTCCATGACGTCGCGGACGCGCACCATCTGCAGCACCAGGCGGCTGGCGCCGCCGGCAATGTCATAGCCGCGGCGGCGCATTTGCAACTGGAACAGCGAGCCGCCCAGGGTCGACTGCGACAGCACGGTGGCCAGCGAGACGGCGACCAGAACGGCGACCGAGGCTTCGTAGCTGGTGGTCAGCTCGAACACGATCAGCGTTGTCGAGAGCGGTGCGCCGAGGACGGCCCCGGCGACCGCGCCCATGCCGATGACGGCGAAGAAGCCGGGGCCGGCCGTCTGGTCACCGGCGAGGACGGCGAGCCCGATCCCGAAGGCCGAGCCCAGCATGGCGCCGAGATAGAGCGAGGGCGAGAAGACGCCGCCGGCAAAGCGGCAGGCCAGCGAGATCACGGTTGCGAGTGTCTTCAGCGCGATCAGCAGGATCAGCAGGCCGAAGGTGTATTCGGTCGCCAGCGCGTTCGAGGTTGCCTCATAGCCGACGCCGAGAATCTCCGGTGCCATCAGCGCGATCAGTCCGATCGCCAGCCCGCCCGGGATCGGCAATAGCCAGCTTGGCAGGTGGATTTTCTCCATCCAGCCGGCAAACAGGAGCGGCAGATGGATCGTGCCGCGATTGAACAGGATGGCGAGGCCGGCGGCGGCGACGCCCAGCAGGGCGGCGGCCGGGAAGTCCCACAGGCTGGCGGCGGCCATCTCGGGGACCCCGAAGACAGGCGCCTGCCCGAAATGGAAGCGCACGATCAGCGCGCCGACCACACTGGCGGTGGCCACCGGGGCGATCGAGCGCAGGGCGTAGTGGCCGAGCACCACCTCGAAGGCGAACAGGGCGCCGGCGACGGGCGCGTTGAAGCTGGCCGAAACCGCGGCGGCGGCGCCGCAGGCCAGCAGGATCCGTGAGCCGCGCGCTGCCATGCCGAAGCGGCTGCCGATGAAGGAGGCCAGGGTGGCGCCGAGATGGACGGCCGGACCTTCGCGCCCGGCACTGGCCCCGCCGCCGAGCGAGATCGCCGACATCAGCGCCGAATAGAGACCGGAGCGGATATCGATGCGTCCGGCTTTCACGGCGCGCGCCTCCAGCACATCAGCCACGCCCAGCCCGCGCCCGTCCGGCGACAGGCCGAAACGACGACCGATCCCGAGCATGGCCGCGATGATGAAGCCGGTGATGACGGGGATCAGGACAAGGCGCCAGGCCGGCAGGCCGGCCGCCGTGCTGGCCAGTCTCTCCTCGGTGGCGCCAAAGGCGAATTGCTCGACCCAGCCGATCCCGAGGCGCAGCCCGAGGGTCGCGTAGCCGGCGCAGATGCCGACCGCGATGGCCAGACCCCAAAGGGCCGGCCCGCGTCCATCGCGAAAGGCCTGTCCGATCCGGCTGATCACATCGTCCCGCCTGACAGAGTTAATCCTGTCCCCGGTTTGGCGCGGGTCGCGGGATGTGGTCAAGCGACGGAGTGCTGATCCCGGTCCTGCCGCAGCCGTCAGACGGCGGGTGGCAAGGTCTTCAATCGCTGCTAGGCTGGGTGAAACATGGGGATTTGCAAATGAAATTGATCGCCGCACTTTTGCTGGCCAGCCCGTTTGTCCTGGCCGTACCGGCCCCGGTCGAGGCCCAGGCTAGCGGGCATGACAGCACCTATACCCGCCTGTTCGAGGATTGCGCCGAGACGCCTTTCGATGATGAACCGGTGGTTCGCATCGACTGCCCGGGCCTGCCCGGCTGGCCGGTGGTGGTGCTGGCGGCGGAGCATGGCGCGGTGGTGGCATTCTCCGAGCGTGGCATCGAGGCACAATGGCAGGAACGGCCGCCGATCGGCGGCATTTTCGTCAATATCGGACCGGTGCTGGAATGGCGGCTCGACGGAGCGGGTGCGCCGATCGCAACGATCCTTCGCTATCGCTACGAAGCCTGGAATGAGGACGGCAACGGCACCCACACTGCGTCCCAGTATCTGGCCGTAGCTGCGCTCCGCGAAGGCGCGGACCCGGGCGCGTGTCATGTGGCCTATGTCGAGGCGGGGCAACAGCCGGACGCCAATGTGATTGCGCGCCAGGCGGCCGACTATCTGGCGCCGGACTGGCAATGCGGTGTGGATGCGCCGATCATCTTCAGTCTCGACAGCGAATATGATGTCCTGACGATCGCCGCCCAGAGACGGCCCGGTCACTAGGACGCGATGGCCAGAGCCTGGCTACCAGAGCCCGGCTACCAGAGCCCGGCTATCGGGCGCGCTCAGTCGCGCGTTTCGCGGAGCCGGTTGAGGATCCAGACCCGGACGGATGAGGCCAGCGGTTCGTCCCCCCGCATGGCGTCGATCTCGCCAACGAGGCTGGCGAGAGAACGGCCTTCGGCTCGGGCCAGGCGGTCCATCTCGCTCCAGAAGTCGGGCTCGAGCGAGATTGAGGTCCGGTGACCGGCCAGGGAGATTGAACGCTTGATCAGGGGCATGGCCGAAAGGTCGTGTGTCCGGTCCCGATTGGCAAGCCTTGAGCGATGCACGGGCGGCGGTTTGGTGTTGTGGCGACCATTTTGCCACCTGGGCGGGCGCTGGCGTAACCGTTTGCACCACAGCCGAGCAGCGCCGGCCCACCCGCCAACCCAAAGCGCGGGCCTTGCCGCAACTTCGTCTTGACCGGAACAAAGCGGCGGGCTGATCATGCCGGCGAACCGATCAGTCACACTGGCAGCCGGTCAGGCCCGGCCCCATGTAAAACCGATGGTGATGTTGGAGATTTCCGCCCGATGCTGCGGTGGTACAAGCCCGTTCCGTTTTCAAAGCTGCGCGTCAAGGACGTCCCGGATCTGCCAGGAGTCTACGTCCTACTGCGCGATCCCGACGACATCTCCAGTGTCCTGAAGATCGGCCCGGCGCGGTCCCTCCGGGACATGTTCGAGCGTGAACTGGCGATCCCGGACAAGGGACGGGGCCTGTGTCCGCAGGCCATGCTGTTCGCGGAAACCTGGGCCGATGCCGAGGAGGCGCAGCGCCTCATCCTTGCCTACAAGCGCAAGCATGGCCGGGCGCCGGTAATGAACTCGCCGTACTAGGCGTCGCTGTCGGGATCCGGATCCCGGGCATCGCGCTTCTTGCCATCCAGCTCGGCCTGCAGACGGGCGGCGTCGGTCGCCGCCGCGTCACGCAGGGCCTTGGGCGTGCCATGCAGGACCCGATTGGACGCGGCGACCTCCGCCTTGTCCTTGCGGGCCTTCTGCTTGCGATATTGGCGCAGGTTGACGGGTTTGGTCATGGCCGCCCTTTCGGTGCACCGCGACCGAGAGCCGATGATCAGCCCTTCGGCCCGATCATTTTCTCCGGGCGTACGATCTCGTCAAACTGTTCGCCGGTGACAAAGCCCAGCTTGACCGCTTCCTCGCGCAGCGTGGTGCCGTTCTTGTGCGCGGTCTTGGCGACGATGGTGGCGTTGTCATAGCCGATGGTCGAGTTGAGCGCGGTCACCAGCATCAGCGAGCGTTCCATCAGGGCGCGGATATTGTCCTCGCGGGCCTGGATGCCGACCACGCACTTGTCGGTGAAGGTGTTGGCGGCGTCAGCCAGCAAGCGGATCGACTGCAGCACATTGTAGATGATGACGGGTTTGAAGACATTGAGCTCGAAATGGCCCTGGCTGCCGGCGAAGCTGACGGTGGTGTTATTGCCCATCACCTGGGCGCAGACCATGGTCATCGCCTCGCACTGGGTCGGATTGACCTTGCCCGGCATGATCGACGAGCCCGGCTCGTTCTCCGGCAGGGCGAGCTCGCCCAGCCCCGAGCGCGGGCCGGAGCCCAGCAGGCGGATGTCATTGGCGATCTTGAACAGGGAGACGGCGGCGGAGTTGAGCGTTCCGTGGGCCTCGACCAGCGCGTCCTTGGTGGCCAGCGCCTCGAACTTGTTCGGCGCGGTGACGAAGTCCAGCTTGGTCAGGGCCGCGACTTCCTCGGCGAAGGCCTCGGCGAAGCCGACAGGGGTGTTGAGCCCGGTGCCGACAGCGGTACCGCCCTGTGCCAGCTCCATCAGCGCCGGCAGGGCGCCCTCGATGCGACGGATCGCATTGCCGACCATGGCGACATAGCCGGAGAACTCCTGGCCCAGCGTCAGAGGCGTCGCATCCTGCAAATGGGTCCGGCCGATCTTGATGATGTCCTTGAACGCATTCGCCTTGTCGTTGAGTGCCCCGTGCAGCTTGTGCAGGGCCGGCAGGAGGGAGTGCGAGATCTCTTCGGCGGCGGCGATATGCATCGCCGTCGGGAAGGTGTCGTTCGACGACTGTGAGCGGTTTACGTGGTCGTTCGGGTGGATCGGATCCTTCGAGCCGACCACCCCGCCGAGCATCTGGATGGCGCGGTTGGAGACCACCTCATTGGTGTTCATGTTGGACTGGGTGCCGGAGCCGGTTTGCCAGACAGACAAGGGGAAATGGCTGTTCAGCTTGCCCTCGGCAACTTCCAGCGCGGCGGCGGCAATGGCATCGGCCTCTCGCTCGTCCATATTGCCCATTTTCTTGTTGGCGAGCGCGGCCGAACGCTTGACGATTCCGAGCGCCCGGATCAGCGGAACCGGCATGGTCTCGACGCCGATCGGGAAGTTGATCAGGGAGCGGGCTGTCTGCGCGCCGAAGAGTTTGTCGGCGGGGACTTCAAGCGGGCCAAAGCTGTCGGTTTCGGTGCGCATCTCGCTCATCAGGGGAGGCTCCTTGCAGCGCCATGGGCGCGGGTCGATGATGGTGACGGTTGATTCGAACGTGTATCACTCGCACATGATCGATCAAGATGATGATGCGCCTTGCCGGGGGCAATGGCGCGAAACCGGGTTGGCAAACGGCCGAGCAGCTGTCGGGAAGGTTCAGGCGAACATGTCTGGCGACGAACTCAATCTGCGCGTTGACGCGCTGACGACCCAGTCGGGACGTTTCAAGTCGCTGATTGGCGAGTTCTTCCGGCTTGAGTTCAAGCGCGCCCGCCCGAAATGGGGACCTTACGAGGTCTGCATCGAGATCGCCCATGCGCGCGACACCTCCAGTCAGGACGTGGATCGGGTTGCCAAGGCCGTGCTCGATGCGCTGACCGGTGTCGTCTTTCATGATGACAGCCAGGTCGAGCGCCTGCTGGTGACCAAGGTCGAAGGCGATGGGCCGCGTATCGCCGTGACGGCGCGTCCGATGAAGCCGGTCCGGATCCTGGAAGACGCCTAGCTGTCGTCCGACGGCTTGTGCAGCCAGGCCAACGCTTCCTCTGTCGTTGTGAAGCTTTTGAAGTCCTGCATGTAGTCCTTGCCGGGCATGAGCTCCCAGACCGAGATGATGCTGCGGCTCAGATCATTCGGAACGACCCAGGCGATCCGCTCGCGGCGGGTGCGCAAGCTCTGCGTCGCTTCCAGGTGAGGCAGGATATTCTCGGCCAGAACCGCCATGTCGATCTCGCCGAGGTCGACATTATAATCCACTTCGACAAGTCGAGGCTTGCCGCCACGCCAATAGGGTGAGGCGAGGATCGCCTTTTCGAATTCAATGATTTAGAAGGCGTCCGTTCGTTCGGTGAGCCGGGTTTCAAAGTGCCCCGGATTGGTAATGTAGTGTGTCTTGAACGGCATAGGTCTCCCCGACCCCATTTGGTCTCACCTTGCGACGTCTTGCCTGATCGGGGCAAGCACAATCGCGCCGCGCGCGTTCAGCCCCGACCGCCGGCGAGGCTCGCGGCCTCGGGCCGGGCGCGCAGCCGGGCCATCGCCCAGATCCCGATCGCGGGGCCGATCGCCAGCGGTGCAAAGGCCCAGCTCCAGCCGACCCAGCCAATCCAGATACCGGTCGCCTGGACCATGATAACGGTCAGGGCAAAGCCCATGGCGGTCTGGAGTGTCAGCAGCGTTCCCGTCCGCTCGGGCGGCGCGAGCTCGGTAATGGCAGCGGAAAACTGGGCGCTGTCAGCGATCACGGACAGGCCCCAGATGATCAGGAGCGGTATCATCAGCCAGGGGGCGAGCTGGAAGAAGGGGCCGACCAGAAGCGCGCAACTGCCGGAAACGGACAGGGCGATCAGGGTAATCCGGGTCCGGCCGAGCCGGTCGGCGAGGCGCCCGGCCGCCAGGCAGGCGAGGGCGCCGCTCGCCACCACCGCAAAGGCGGTGAGGTCGCCCAGGCGCGGCGTGCCGCCGGCCCGTTCCCAGTAGGCGTGGGCGAAGGGACCGATCCAGGCCCACATCGCATAGAGCTCCCACATGTGGCCGAGATAGCCCAGATTGACGAGCCGCAGCGCCGGATCCCGAAAGGCAAGCAGCGCTGCCGAGCGGTCGAACGGGGCTGCCGGACGCAGGCCGGGTCCGCCGCGCGCCAACAGGATGAGGCCGGCCGCCACCAGCGCCGCCAGGGCCGAAGCGGCGAAGGGCAGTCGCCAGTCCGGCACGCTGCCGGCCAGGTTGAAGGCAAAGGGCAGGGCCGAGCCAAGGGTCAGGGCGCCGACCAGAAGCCCGACCAGAAAGCCGGCATCGCCGCGCGCCCAGCTGGCGGCCAGCTTCATCCCGACCGGATAGACCAGCGCCAGTGCCGCGCCGGCGACGGCCCGGCTGACAATCATCGCGATCCCGCCCGGCTCGAGCTGCAAGGCCAGAAGATTGGCCAGGGCTGCAAGAACGGCCCCGATGGCGAACAGGCGTTGCGGGGCGATGCGGTCGGCGAGGCCGGTGAAGGCGCTGGTCAGCGCGCCGATCACGAAACCCAGCTGCACGGCGCTGGTCAGGGCCGCCTGGCGGACCGGTCCGATATCACCGGCGTCGATCAGGGCGGGCAGGGCGGCGGCGCCGGCGAACCAGATCGACAGGGCGAGGACCTGCGATAGCGCGATCAGGGTCAGCGCCAGCGGTTTTCCGGGCAGGGACTGCGCGCTCGGGGTCACGGTTTCGGGGCTGGCTTGACCCGGCGGACCTGGCAGGTTGCGCTCGCCTTGGTGGCGATCTCGCCACCGGGTGTCCAGACCGTGCCTTCCATGAAAGCAATGCGCCCGCCGATCCGCATGGCCTGGCCGCGGGCGACGCAGGGCTCGACCGGCAGGGGATTGTAATAGCTGGTCTTGATCTCCAGCGTCGGGACGCCGCAGGTAAAGCGCTCGGCGACGAGGACGGAGAGGGACATTACCTCGTCCAGCATGGCCGTGATGATCCCGCCCTGGACGCTGCCGCGCAGGTTGGCCAGTTGCGGGGTCGGGTGGAAGCGGGCCTCAAGCCAGCGCTCCTCGATCGAGAAATCCACCAGCTCGAAGCCGAGCAGGGTCGAGACATTCGGCTTGGCGCTGCGCAGCGACAGGCGCGCCCGGATCTGGTCGGCATCGAGCGGTTCCGGCGGCGGTCCGCCCGCAAGGTCCGGGGCCAGCAGGAAGGGGCCGTCGGTCACTTCTTGCGGAAGCTGTCGAGACTGACGACCTCGGCTCCATCACCATTAGGGGTGCCGGCGGAAGCGCGATCGGCGCCGCCCTTGGTCTTCTTCGGCTTCGGGTCGTCGCCCGGAAAACCGGCCTCGTCCTCGGCGCCGTCATGCTCGAACTGGAGATGGAAGCCGACGCTGGGGTCGTGGAAGCGCGAAATCGCCGAATACGGCATCTTGATGTATTTCGGGACGCCAGAGAATTTCAGCGTGACCTCGAACCCGGTCTCGGTGACGTTGAGGTCCCAGAACTGGTGTTCCAGGACAATCGTCATCTCCTCCGGGTATTTCTCGAGCAGGGTCGGATCGACATCGACGCCCGGCGCCGTGGTGCGGAAAGTGATGTAGAAATGGTGCGGACCGGGCAGGCCTTCAGGCGCCGCGGCCTTGAGCAGCGCCTGGCGCACGACGCCCCGCAGCGCATCCTGCGCCATCAGGTCATAACGCATCAGATCCTTGGCCATCACCTACTCCCCCGGTATCCCTCGTGAAAGGTACTCCAAGCCGCATCGACGTCAACGAGGAAGGGCGGCGCCAATACACATGGCGACACCGTTTCCGGGGGCGTTAGCCGTACTGTATGGGCGGGCAGTCGGAGGAGAGCGCGCGATCGCAGTCCGGTCCGCAAGGGCTGGCGGAGCTTCCGCAATGCGGCGGGTGCAGGGCGAGCCAGAAGCGCGCCGCCTCGCTGTTGTCAAAACAGCAGGTCAGAAAGCCCGCCTCGGCGAGGCGCGTGCGGAAGACGGCAGCGCCGGGCGTGTCGGCCAGATCGCCGGGGCGCACGATGGCGACAGCCGAGCGTGCGGGGATAAACTGGATAAAGAATTCCGCGATATTCTCGGCCCGGCCCTGGTTGGAGAAGGTCACACGACCGGCAAACTCCAGAAGATAGTTCAGGGGACTGCCCGAGAGGTTGCGTTCGGACAGGCCTTCGACGCCTGTCAGGAGGTCGGCCCAGTCCGCATCACTGTCGAAACGCAGCTGCAGGACGCTGTCTTCCAGACGGTCAATATGCGGGCGGGATTGCCCCATTGCGCGAACTCACGGGCCGGAGGGATGACAGGCTTGGCATCTGGTTTTTTACCGTACTGTCCATCGCACGCGGGCGCGCGATCTCCGTGTCATGGTTTATGCGCCTGCGCGTTCATTCTTTCTTAGGACCCGAATCAGGCGCGGTGCGGCAACCGGCCGGGTGACCCGAGGCGGGTCCGGGTGCAGGCGCGCGGCGAGGGGAAATAAGTGGAGGCTTCTGTTGCCAGGCGCCTCCGGGCCCCGCCTATACCGGCTAAAGGGTATAGGAGTTTAGTGCGAGATTACCCGCGCTGACTACGCAGCGAGAGCGACCTCTTCAGCAAAGTTGTCGTTGGCAACTCTGAAAATGAGCCTATGAGGGGCCTCACCCCGGCGAAAGCCATCTTCTTTACCCGTCCGTCGATCCTGTTTCGGCCCCAGGCATGTCCGCCAACGCGGAACAGTTATGGTGGAGCCGCCGGGTACTGCCCCCGGGTCCGGTCCGGTTATTACAAGCGCGTTTATCGCCATAGTCGGCAAGCCGACCCTGACAATATAGGTGAGGACTGTGGCGGATTGAAGGGGCAAGCCCAGCGGATCGCCGGACGGCTCATCCCGGCGAACCCGCACGTTTGTCTGGCGACAGCATTGTTTGGGCAACCAGAAGTGAAGTTTCGATCTTTCTTCTCTCAGATGCTCCTGTCCTTGAGGAGTCAGAAATTCAAGGCCTGCAGGCTAATATAATATGCGCGCGGTCAGAATGGCGCGAATATTAATACCTCGTTTTACATTCGGGCGCAGCGTTTGGTTAACGGGCGCGTCCTTGTTCGGTGACGCGTCAGCCTACTGAACAAGGACGATCACCATGCAGCTTTTCAGTTCTCTGGGTCGCTCCACGCTGGACGCCCTCCAGAAATCCTACGCGATCATCAGCTTCAAGCCTGATGGAACGATCATCGAGGCGAACGCGAATTTTTGTGATGTCCTGGGTTATCGGCCTGACGAGCTTGTCGGGCGACAGCACCGGATCTTCGTCCCGGATGAAGACGCGGGCAGTGCCGCATACACCCGGTTCTGGAGCGACCTGCGGGCCGGCAAGTTCCACTCCGAGGAGTTTCGGCGGATCCGCAAGGATGGCGAGACGGTCTGGATCCAGGCGACCTACAATCCGGTTCTTGATGGTTCGGGAAAGGTGTCGCGCATCATCAAGCTGGCCTCGGACATCACGGAGCGCCGGGTCAGCCGGTTCAAGTATCAGAGCACCATGGAGGCCATCGAGCGGTCCCAGGCAATGATCCGCTTTGACATGCAGGGCAATATACTCGCCGCGAACCCGATCTTCGGCGACGCCATGGGGTATGACCCGCGTGAGGTTGAGGGCCGTCACCACTCGGCATTTTGCAGTCCCGATTATGTGAAGTCGCCTGAATACCGCGCATTCTGGGAGAAGCTCCGCGGCGGGCATTTCCAGAGCGGCGAGTTTCAGCGTTTTCGCAAGGATGGGTCCGAGATCTGGCTGCAAGCCACCTATAACCCGGTCTTCGATCTCGCCGGCAACCCGGTCAGCGTCATCAAGCTGGCCATCGACGTCACCGCTGCCGTGAAGGCGCGCCAGCATCGCGACCAGGTGCGTCAACAGGTCGGGCGTGGCCTTGATACGGTCTCGCGCAACATCGCGACCGCCGGCCAGAAAACCAGCGAGGCCTCGAACGCCTCCGGCAAGGCGGCGCAGATGGTGCAGAGCGTGGCCGCGGCCGCCGAGGAATTGTCGGCCTCCTTCCAGGAAGTCGGTCATCAGGTCACCGGCGCCCTCGACGTCGCCAAGCAGGCGGTCAATGAGACGCGGGAAACCGCGGCGGTGATCGACACGCTGTCGACCGCGGCCCAGTCGATCGGCCAGGTGGTCGAGCTGATCAATTCGATCGCCGAACAGACCAACCTGCTTGCCCTCAATGCCACCATCGAAGCCGCGCGCGCGGGTGAAGCGGGCAAGGGGTTTGCCGTCGTGGCCTCGGAGGTCAAGAACCTTGCCGGCCAGACCGCCAACGCGATCGAAAACATCACCAGGCAGATCACGGCCGTGCAGGACAATACGGTCGGGGCGGTCGAGGCGATCGGCCGGATCGGCGGCGTCATCGGCCAGATCGAGGAAATCGCGGCCGGCATCTCGGCGGCGGTCGAGGAGCAGGTCGCCGTGACCCAGGATATCAGCCGCAATATGGGCGAGGCGTCAGCGGATGTGTCGAGGGTCTCCGAAGCGGTCACCGACATCGCCCGTGGCAATGAGGAGCTTCAGGTCTCGGCCGACGAGATCGCCGTCGCGGCCCAGTCGCTCAGCGACAAGGCGGCCTGAGCCATCAGAGCAGTGGGAGAAACATCAGGGCGAAGATCGCGGCGGTGATCGCGGCGGAATATCCGGCCAGCTGGATCGGCAGGCGCAGCAAGGCGCCATACCAGCTCGATCCGTAGAATTGCCGGTCGGATATCCAGATCAGCCCGGCCACGGCGATGATGGCCGCCACGGCCAGGGGAAGGCTGATCGCCGCCGATATCCCGGCCGCCAGATAACCGATCAGCAGCATGCCGGCATAACCCGGCAAGAGCAGCGCATGGAAATACAGCGACAGGATCACATGCTCGATCAGGGTCCGCCGCGGGTGGAGCAGAAGGTTGAGCAGGGCCAGGGCCACAACCATCAGGACCAGCGCCTGGGCCGCGGCCGCAGAGGCGCGGGCCTCGAAGCCGGCCGGGTCGCGGATGGCGGTGATGAGAAGCTGGGCAAAGGCGTCGTGCAGGCCGACCGCCCGTATGTCCTCCTCCATGCAGGCCTGTGTCGCACCATCAATGACCCGCGCCTCCGGCGCCTGGCCCCATAGCATGGGCGTGATTGCGATATCGGTGTCCCGCGCGAAGACGAGGCGCCCGTCTGCGGTGATCTCGTCGGGCCCGGGCAGGACGCCGCAGCTCATGGGGGCTCTGCCGGGCGCGTAAAGCTCGGCATAGGCTGCAATGTTTGCCCGTCGGGCCGCGATGTCCCCGGCGCTCTGGCTGCGGATGGTTTCACCATCGGGTGACAGATAGACGGCGATCGGCCGCACCCCGGCCACGCTCATGGCGGCGAAGAAGGCGAGGCTGACCAGCAGGTAGAGCCGGATCGGCGGCGTCCAGCGCGCCCGCTGGCCGTCGGCATAGGACCGGGCGAGCCGGCCGGGGCCGCGCAGCAGCGCGCGCAGGGTCGACAGGAAGCGGCCATCCCAGACAAACACGTCGCCGGTGAAGTCGGTGATCAGCGCCCAGGCCGGGCGCCGGATCTCCTCGATCGACTGGCCGCACTGGCCACAAAACGGTCCCTCCAGCGCTGCGCCGCAATTGGCACAGCGCGGCGCGCTGCCCGATAGGTCGTCCTGCGATCCCATGCCCGTCTCCCTTGGTGCCATTTGACCCTGTCCCGGCCGCCGCGGCAATCGGGCGGGGCCTGCAAGCCTGTCTGTGACGGGCGCGGAATCGCGCTAGGGATCGGCCATGTCCAAACTCTACTTCACCTATTCCGCAATGAATGCGGGCAAGTCGGCCATCCTGCTGCAGGCGGCGCATAATTACGGCGAGCGCGGCATGGAGGTGATGCTGTGGACCTCGGTCCTGCATGCGACCACGCCCGGCGAAGCGATGGGCCAGATCGAGTCGCGCATCGGGCTGCGCGCGCCGGCGCACATCTATGCCGACGGGACAGACCTGTTTGCCGCCATCGAGGCGCGCCAGCAGGCCGGACCGCTCGGGGCGGTCTTTCTCGACGAGGCGCAATTCCTCACCGCCGGCCAGGTCCGTGACCTCGCCCGCGTCGTCGATGATCTCGGCCTGCCGGTCCTGTGCTATGGCCTGCGCACGGATTTCCGCGGCGCGCTTTTCCCGGGCTCGGCCGAACTCCTGGCCCTGGCTGACCATCTGCGCGAGGTCCGCACCGTCTGCCATTGCGGCCGCAAGGCGACCATGAATCTCCGCCGCCAGCCCGACGGACGCGCCATCGCCGAAGGCGAGCAGGTCGCCGTGGAAAAATCCGACTATGTCTCGCTCTGCCGCAAGCACTTCTTCGAAGCGCTGGCGGGCGGGTGAGGGGAGGGGGGAGACCGGTGCGCGTCGGCGCCTGGGTGACAGCTGATCTGCGCGTGACTCTGGCATACAACATCCACCGTCATCCCCCGGTGACCGCGAAGCGGACATCCGGGGGACCTCGTCACGGACGTCGAGCGGCTGGGTGAGGTCCCCCGGACAAGCCGGGGGATGACGGACGAGGTGGGAGTGAGGGCAGGAGTTCCGCGCGGATGCGTCCATCCTTCCCATGCCTGCTGGCTGACGAGCGACCTATGGATAGCACCGCGCACCTGCGCTGGATCCACAGGCCGTGTTTCAGCTGTCAGAGGCCGGTCGGGTCGGGCCCCCAAGTCAAAGGGTGGCCGGCCCATCCTGGTCCGGCGCTCACAGGGCAGGCCTCCCCCCGCCGGGCGGGGGGAGGGCCTTATCCGCGCGCGTCCCGGGCTTAACCGCCCATCGTGAACACGTTCAGCTTGTTCCCATCGGGATCGCGGAAATAGCCGGCGTAGAATGTGTCCCCGCGCGGGCCGGCGGGGCCTTCACAGGTGGCGCCGAGTTCCTCGACAGCGAGCTTGTAGACCTTGTCGACCTGTTCCTTGCTGTCGGCCTGGAAGGCGGCCATGACGCCATTGCCGACGCTGGCCGGTTGGCCGTCAAAGGGTTTGGTCAGGCCGATCCCGGCGCCGCCGCCGGGTTTGCCCCAGGCGATGAAATTCTCGTCGCCCATCATCCGTCCGACGCCGAATTCGGCGCACAGCCGGTCGTAGAAGGCGGCGGCCTTCTCGATATCATTGGTACCCAGTGTCACATATCCAAGCATTGCGATGTTCCCTCTATGTTCCGAGGCGTTTACCCTACACGAAAACCGGGCCCAGGCGAGTCCGGATCCGGTCTCTCCTGACAGGACGGGGGGCGTAGCCGCAGGCGGTGTGTCCGCTCTCCCTCGCTTCGTTCGGCCCCCTTCGCCCCTCCTTCGCGAAGGCTACGGAGGGCCACTTCCCCCGCAAGCGGGGGCAGAAAGCTTTGCTCGGCCCCCTTCGACCCGCCGCTTCGCGTCGGGCCGCTCCCCCCGCAAGCGGGGGCAGAAAGCTTCGCTCGGTCCTATTTTCCCGCAGGCTGGCCAATCACTTGCCACGACTATCCCCGGCTGATCTGGGCTCGCTGGTTCAACCCGGGCGGCTTCGCTGGCATGCTGCTTGGCTGAGAATCACCGGGAGAGCGACATGGCCGTCATCGACAGCGAAACCTTTGCGCAGGCGCGGGCCGGAGCGGGCGGGTCGGATGTCGAACGCGCTTATCTCGAGCTCTTGCGTGACATCCTGGAAAACGGCGCCGAGCAGGCTGACCGGACCGGGGTCGGGACGATCTCGGTGTTCGGGCGCCAGCTGCGCTGTGACCTCTCCAAGGGCTTCCCGCTCCTGACCACCAAGAAGGTGCATTTCAAGTCGATCGCGATCGAGCTTTTATGGTTCCTGCGCGGCGAGACCAATGTCCGCTGGCTGCAGGAGCGCGGGGTCAAGATCTGGGATGAGTGGGCGGACGAGAATGGTGATCTCGGCCCGGTCTATGGCAAGCAGTGGCGCCGCTGGGAGGGGCCGGACGGGACCGAGATCGACCAGCTTTCCAATATCCTCGAACAGATCCGCACCAATCCCGCCTCGCGGCGGCTGATCGTGTCAGGCTGGAACCCGGCCGATGTGCCCAATATGGCGCTGCCGCCCTGCCACACGCTCTACCAGTTCAATGTCGCCAACGGGAAGTTGAGCTGCCAGCTCTACCAGCGCTCGGCCGACATGTTTCTGGGCGTGCCGTTCAACATCGCCTCCTATGCGCTTTTGACGGCGATGGTGGCGCAGGTCTGCGGGCTCGAGCCGGGCGAATACATTCACACCTTTGGCGACGCCCACATCTATTCCAACCATATGGACCAGGTCCGCGAACAGCTCTCTCGCGAGCCACGCGCCCTGCCGCAGCTTCGGCTCAATCCGCAGGCGACCGACCTGTTCGGCTTCGAGTATGAGGACATTGCGCTGGAGGGCTATGACCCGCATCCGCGCATTACCGCCCCGGTCGCCGTCTAGGGCGGAAAGGAGCGCGCCATGTCCGGACCGCTCGACGCGCTGGCCGACAAGATCGTCCGGGTCTCCGACATCTATGCGGCGCATTACGATATCGACCGCTCGGGTGACTGGCCGCTGCTGAAACTCCAGGAGGAGATCGGCGAGCTGACCCAGGCCTATCTCACCACGACCGGCCGCACCCGCCGCCCTGCCGACGATGAGGCGCGCAAGCAGCTGGCGCTGGAAATGGCCGATGCGCTCGGCATGCTGCTCATCATGGCACGCGCCGAGGGCATCGATATGGACCAGGCCATGCAGGACAAATGGCTGCACTGGCTGGATCGGGACAGTGCCGTGATGGAGCCGATCGAGACCGGCGCGACCGGGGAGGGCTGAGCCATGGTCACGATCTTTCCAAGAATCGCCTTTGTCGTCGCCCGCGGCGCCAATGGCGTGATCGGGTCGGACGGGGACCTGCCCTGGCGGCTGTCCTCCGACCTCAAGCGCTTCAAGGCGATCACCAGCGGCAAGCCGATCATCATGGGCCGCAAGACCTGGGAGAGCTTGCCGCGGCGGCCTCTGCCGGGCCGGCTCAATATCGTGGTCACGCGCCAGGCCGGCTACCAGGCCGAGGGCGGGGTCGTGGTCGGGGAGCCCGGTGACGCCCTGAAGGCGGCTTTCGAGCAGGCGCGCAGCGATGGGGTGGACGAGGTCTGTGTGATTGGCGGAGCACAGATCTATGCCGCGATGATGGGGCTGGCGGACCGGCTCTATCTGACCGAGGTCGAGGCGTCACCGGCCGGCGATACCGTCCTGCCCGAAATCATCGAAACGGCCTGGCACGAAGTGGCGCGCGAGCCCTTTCCCGCCGGGCCGGGCGATGATCACGCCTTCGTCCTGCGCACGCTTGATCGGCGCTGACGTCCTGCGAATCGTTGCCGGGAATGGCGAAAGGGGGACTGGATGATGCGTCGTCCCTCCCGATTACCCTTGAACCGCAACGCGCATGCGTTCATTTAAGGCGCAACAGAAATGAAGAGGATCGATCCAACCCATGCCGTGGAACGACAATCAGGGTGGAGGCGGCGGAGGCCCATGGGGCTCCGGCGGAAACAACAACAATGGACAGAACCCCTGGGGCCAGCGCCCGCAGGGTGGAGGCGGGCCTGACGGGCCTGATCTCGACGAGGTTGTCCGCGACATGCAGCGCAAGATTCGCGGCATGTTCGGCGGCGGCGGATCGGGCAAGGGCGGCGATACGGGCAGCGGCGGTGCCGGTGCTTTCGGTTTCGGCCTGGTCGTCCTGATCCTGATCGGCGTCTGGTTTGCGACCGGTATCTACCAGGTCAATCCGAGCCAGGCCGGCGTCGTGCTGCGCTTTGGCGAATACACCCGGACCACCGGTTCGGGTTTCCACGTCAAGCTGCCGAGCCCGATCGAGACCGTGATCATCGAGGATGTGACGGCGACCCGGACCGTGACCATTGGTCAGGGCTCGGATGGCCAGATGCTGACCCGCGACCAGAACATCGTCGACATCGACTTTGCGGTGCAGTGGCGTGTCGATCCGTCGGGTGACGGGGTTCGCAACTTCCTGTTCAACGTCCGCAATCCGGAAGAGACCGTGGCAGCCGTGGCCCAGAGTGCCATGCGCGAAGTCATCGGCACCTCGGATCGCGAATTCATCTTCACCGTCGGCCGTGGCGAGGTTTCGGTGCGCACGCGTGATCTTCTGCAGAGCGTGCTCAACGATTACGAGGCCGGTATCCAGATCCTGCAGGTCAACCTTCAGACCGCGCAGGCTCCGGCCAGCGTGATCGATGCCTTCCGCGACGTGGATGCAGCCGAGCAGGACGCCGAGCAGGCCCGCCTGCAGGCCACGGCCTTTGCCAACTCGATCATCCCGCAGGCTCGCGGTGAAGCCGCCCAGCTGACCCAGGCTGCCCAAGCCTATCGCGACTCGGTGATCGCCGAAGCGCAAGGTCAGGCAGATCGCTTCATCGCCATCTACGAGCAATACGCGCTGGCGCCGGAAGTGACCCGTCGCCGGATGTATCTGGAAACCATGGAACGCGTGCTGGGACGGTCGAACCTGACCATCCTTGATGGCGCCAGCGGGGCCGTGCCCTACCTGCCGCTCAATGAACTCAGCACACCGCGCCCGCAGCCGCGCGCCCAGACGGGAGGGAATAACTGATGATCCGTATCGTTGGAATCATTGCGCTCGTCCTCGCCGTCTTCATCGGCTTGCAGAGCGTCTATACCGTTGATGAACGCGAACAGGCCCTGCTTGTTCGCCTGGGTGAGCCGGTCGGTGCCATCAACCAGCCGGGCCAGGACAATCCGGGCCTCCACTTCAAGATCCCGTTCATCATGGACGTGGTCATGTTCGAGAAGCGGAACCTGGAATTCGACATGCAGCCGGAGGAAATCCAGGCTGCGGACCAGGTCCGTCTCGTCGTGGACGCCTTCCTGCGCTACCGGATCACCGATCCGCTGCGCTTCTACCAGACGGTGACCAATGAGGCCGGCGCCCGCGCCCGCCTGCGCTCCATCATGGATGACAGCCTGCGTGGCGTGATCGCCTCGATCCCCGCCAACGAAGTCATCTCCGGCCAGCGTGCCGAGCTGATGGTGCGGGTCCGCGGTCGTGTGGAAGCCCAGGTGGCGACTCAGGATCTCGGCATCGAAGTGATCGATGTCCGCATCCTGCGGGCCGACCTGCCGCAGCAGATCGCCAACCGGGTGTTCGACCGGATGCGCGCCGAGCGTCAGCAGGAAGCCGCCCGCATCCGCGCTGAGGGTGACCAGGAAGCCACCGAGATCCGGGCTGACGCCTCGCGTCAGGCGACGATCATCCGCGCTGAAGCCCGCGCCGAATCGGAGCGGACCCGCGGTGCCGGTGACGCCCGCCGGAACGAGATCTACGCCCTGGCCTACAGCCGGGATGCGGAGTTCTTCACCTTCTACCGCTCGATGCTCGCTTATGAAGAGACCATTGTGGATGGCACCCCGATCGTCATCCCGCCGGACTCCGAATTCTTCCGCTACTTCCGGACGCAGGCCGGCGAGTAACGGGCGTCTCGACGCCAACATACGGGGCCCGGTGCTGCGCAAGCGTGCCGGGCCCCTTTGTTTTTGCCGCCGGTCCGGTGCTGCAAGGCGCAATCCTGACCGCCCTGTCATGCGTATGACAAAAGTGTCAGCGCGGTTGCAGCCGACCCTGACGAAGCGGTATTCACCATAGCGGTCCCGAACTTGCACACAGCCGCAGACCCGACACGGCTGGCTCACAAACACGGCGGATTTCGATGCAGCGTCTCCTGGTTCTCATTCTCTTCCTGGTCGCCCCCCCCCTGGCTCACGCGCATCCGGACGGTTTTGCCGACCTGGCCGAGCGCCTGTCGCCCGCCGTGGTGAACATCTCCGCCGCCCAGCGGCTGGACAGTGAGGACGGCCTGCCGGAATTTCCCGAGGGCTCACCGCTGGAACGCTTCAACGATATTTTCGGCTCTGCGCCGCGCATCGCCAATTCGCTGGGCTCGGGCTTCATTATCGATGCCGGCGGCCTGGTGGTGACCAATAATCACGTCATTGACGGGGCCGACGAGGTCGAGGTCTCGCTGCCGGACGGCCGCGTTTTCCGCGCCGAGGTGGTGGGGATCGACAGCGTCACCGACCTTGCCGTGCTGCAGATGGATGTCAGCGAGCCAATGCCCTTCGTCGCCTTTGCCGACAGCGATGCCGCAAGGGTCGGTGACTGGGTGATCGCGATCGGCAACCCGTTCGGGCTTGGCGGCACGCTGACAGCCGGCGTGGTCTCGGCCCGCGGTCGTGAGGCGGGCGGTCGCTATGACGACTACATCCAGACCGATGTCGCCATCAATACCGGTAATTCCGGCGGCCCCCTCTTCAACATGGATGGCGAAGTCGTGGGCGTGAACACGCTCATCCTGTCGCCGACCGGGGCCAGCGTCGGCATCTCGCTTTCCATTCCGTCCAATCTCGCCAATGTCGTCGTCAACCAGCTGGTCGAGTTCGGCGAGACCCGCCGCGGCTGGCTCGGCGTGTCGGTCCAGCGCGTGACGCCGGAACTGGCCGAGAGCTATGAGCTGGCTTCGCCCTATGGTGCGATCGTCTCGCGCATCGAGCCCGATGGTCCGGCGGCGGATAGCGGCCTGCGGACCGGTGACCTGGTACTCGAGTTTGACGGGCAGCGCGTGCGCGACAGCCGGTCCTTCCCGCGCATGGTGGCCGAGACCGAGATCGGCCGCGAGATCGAACTGTCCATCATCCGCCGAGACCGGCCGATGACGATTGCCATCACGGTCGGCGAACTGTCCGAGGGCGATGGCGCGGCAAGCACGGCCAATGCCGAAGTCGTCGCACCGGCCACCGGCAGCGGCAACGAGATCATGGGCATGACCTTCGGTGTCCTCGATACCGCCTCGCGCCGGCGTTTCCGGGTCCATCCCGACGCCGAGGGTGTGCTGGTGACCGAGGTCGACGCGGCCAGCGATGCGGCCGGCAAGGTCCGTCCGGGCGATGTCATCGAGGAAGTCGAGTTCACCCGTGTGGACAGCCTCGCCGCGATCCGCGAGATCGTCGAGGCCCAGGGTGGCGGCCCGGTCCGCTTCCAGATCAATCGCGGCGGCCAGTACGTGCTGCAATCGATCCGGCCGTGACGCCCTGCCTGCTGATTGCTGGCCCCACGGCAGCGGGCAAGACGGCGCTCTCGCTGGCTGCTGCCGAGATCCTCGGCGGTGAAATCATCAATGCCGACTCGATGCAGATCTATGACGGTCTGGCACTGATCACGGCGCAGCCCGATGCTGATGAGCGCGCGCGCGTGCCGCATCACCTGTTCGGGACGATCGACCCGGCCACACGTTATTCCGTCGGGCAGTGGACCAGTGACGTTCTGGCGTTGATCGCCGGCTGCCGGGACCGGGGCAGGGTTCCCATCCTGGTGGGCGGCACCGGTCTCTATTTCAATGCCCTTATCAGGGGGTTGGCCGAAGTGCCCGAGATCGGTGCCGCGGCCCGGTCGCGGACGGCCGCGCTGCTGGAGGCTGCCGGCCTGTCCGGGCTGAGGGCCGAGGCGCTGCGCCGCGATCCGGTCGCCGCGCAGCGGGTCAAGGCGGCCGACCGGCAGCGCCTGATGCGGATTGTCGAGGTCGCGTTTGAAACCGGTCGCGCGCTGAGTGACTTCCAGGCCGACACCGTCGCGCCGCTGGCCGCCTCCGAGTGGCGCGGCCTGGTGATCGAGCCGGACCGGGAGGCGCTCTATGCGCGGATCGAACATCGGTTCGATCGCATGCTGGAGGCCGGCGCGCTGGACGAGGTCGCGGCCTTTGCGGCGCGCGGACTGGATCCGACCCTGCCGGCCAGCAAGGCGCTCGGCGTCCCGCAATTGATGGCTTATCTGCGTGGCGAGCTGTCGCGGGCCGAGGCCGTCGAGCTCGCCAAGCGCGACAGTCGCCGCTACGCCAAGCGTCAGAGCACCTGGTTCCGCAACCAGACCGGCAGCTGGCCGCGCATTCGCTCGCTCGACCCGGTGCAGGCCCGCTCTGCGCTGGCGGATTTGCTCGATACCTGACCGACAGGGAAGGGGCCTGCGGCTGGACAGGGACGTCAATGATCCGTCCTATCGGCCCGATCAAGCCGGGAGTGAGTCGCCAGATGACGGTGGAGACGACGGAACCGCTTTACACGCGGGATATCGACCTGAAGCCCATTCAGAGCCGCCGACTGGCGATTGTCGGCTACGGCAATCATGGCCGGTCCCACGCGCTGTGCCTGCGCGATAGCGGTGTGTCCGGGATCCGCATTGCCCTGCGGGACGGCTCGCCGTCGCGGGTGAAGGCCGAGGCCGACGGGTTTGAGGTGGTCTCCCTGCCGGAAGCCGCGGCGTGGGCCGATGCGATCTCCCTTCTGGCCGCCGACGAGGCACATCGCCAGATCTGGACCGAGGCCATCGAGCCGCATCGCAAGCCGGGCCAGGCGCTGATCGTCTGTCACGGCTTCTCCATCCACTACGGTCTGATCGCCCCGCCCGCCGATGCCGATATCATCCTGGCGGCGGCCAAGGGGCCCGGCGGCGCGGTGCGTCAGGAGTTCGAGAAGGGTAGCGGGCTGATCGGCTTTTGGGCGGTGCACCAGGATGCATCCGGTCAGGCCCGGGAGCTGGCGCTGGCTTACCTCGCGGCGATCGGCTCGGGCCAGGTTGGCATTTTCCCGACCACCTTCCGCGAGGAGACGGTTTCGGATCTGTTCGGCGAACAGGTTGTTCTGGTTGGCGGCTTGGTGGCGCTGGCCAAGGCGAGCTATGAGCGCCTTGTGGCGGCCGGTGTCAGCGAGCGCATGGCCTATATCGACTGTGTCCACGAGATCAAATATCTCGCTGACCTGATCCAGTCCCGGGGCATCGCCGGCATGTATGAGGCGATCTCTGACACCGCCGAATTCGGCGCCCGCCAGATCGAGGACCGGATTGCCGGCCCGGAGCTGAAGCGTGTCTTCGATGACGCCATGGCCGATATCGAGAGCGACCGCTTTGCGCGCAAATGGGTCGAGACCTATGAGGCCGGGGACGCGATGAAGGCCGAGCGCGCCGCTGACCGGACCCTGCCGATTGAAGCTGCGGGCGCGGAATTGCGGTCGCGGATTTACGGTGCCACGAAATAGCCAACAAGTGTCGGCACCTGTAATAGGGTTATTCGGAACCAGAATCGTGTGCGGGGGCACCCAAATGGCATTCAATCCTGTGAAGATCCGCCGCTATGGCGAACCCAAGGAAGTCGTGGCGCGTGTGTTCGAGGAAGTCGGCGGCATCCCGTCGGTCATGGAATTGCTCGACCTCAGCCGGACCCGCGTCTATGCGCTCGCCGATCCTGACTCTTCCAACGAGATTTCCTACGCCCGGATCGCCAAGCTGACCGAGTCCGGCGCTTCCGCCGCGGCCCAGCATCTCGCGGCCCTCGCCGGCGGGATCTTCCTGCCGATCGAGAAGGCTGACGATGCCAACTGGCTGGCACTTGCCGGTGAGGCGAGCCGCCGCAATGCGCGCAATATTTCCGCCATCATGGAAAGCCTGAGCGAGACCGAGAAATCGCCCGGCCGCATCGACCAGGACGAGGCCCGCGAGATCCTGAAAGTGCTCGACGAGCAATTGGGTGTGCTGGCCATCCAGCGCGTCAAGCTGGCGGCCATTGCTTCCGGCGAGGCCATCGACATGAGCGGCCAGCCGCCGCGCGATGAAAACGGCGCAGGGTGATTGCCCGCCGGGCAAAGCGTGCTTAGTTAGGCGATCCCTCGCTTTGACCGGGCTCCTGCTGACATGAACCGACTGACCGATTTTTTCCTGCGTATGGACGCCCGCGCGGTCCGCGCTGTGGGTGTGTCGGTTGCCTTGTTCGCGGTGGTCGCGATCGTGTTCGTGATCGGGCGTTTCGTGCTCGATGTGGAGCCGGGTGCCGCGGGCAGCTGGTTCGAGGCGTCGGCCAGCCAGTGGTACGCGCTGCCCCTGACCATCCTCGTCTTCACGGCCCTGTCCTTCGTGGGGGCGCCCCAGTTCGGGCTGGCGGCCGCGTCCCTGGTCGCTTTCGGGCCGACGAATGGCGCCATCTATGCCTTCATCGCGACCCAGGTTTCAGCCGCCGTCAATTATGTCATCGGGCGCTATTTCGGCGCCGATCTCTTCAAGCGCTATGGCGGCGACTGGGCCAACCGCATTTCCGATTTTATCGGGCGTAACGGCTTGTTGGCCTCGATGGTGGTCCGCTGGGTCCCGTCCGGGCCTTTCATCGTCGTCAATATGGGATTTGGTGTTGCCCGCACGCCCTACTGGGCCTTTGCGCTGGGGACGGCGCTGGGATCGGCGCCCAAGATTTTCATTGTTGCCCTGATGGGGGAGAGCATCCGGACCATGCTGTCGGAGGGCAAGGTGCTGGTCGGCATTGCCTTTGCGGCCGCCGCCCTGGCCTGGATCGGCATCATGCTGCTGGCCCGGATCTGGTTGCGCCGCAACCGGGGGGCGTCGGCGGTGCTCGCCAAGGATGCCGCGGAAACGCCCGCATCCGAGACCCGGTCACCGAAAACCTGAGCGGGCGCCTGACGACTGATTAATACCTGCCCTGTAACAGCGGGAATGCCCGTCCGCCCCTTGCAATCTTGTGCGGAGCATCGCACAACAAAAACAGTTGCACCGCGGCTTTGCCGCCACACTTGTCGAGATTCACCGCCCCCATGCTCAATAGCCTTTTCGGTTTGCTCTCTGCGGATATCGCCATCGATCTGGGAACCGCGAACACGCTTGTCTATGTCAAGGGACGGGGCGTCGTGCTCAATGAGCCGTCGGTCGTCGCCTACAAGATCGAAAAAGGCCGCAAACACGTGCAGGCGGTGGGCGCCGAAGCCAAGCTGATGCTGGGCAAGACACCGGGCAATGTTGAAGCGATCCGGCCGATGCGCGATGGCGTCATCGCCGACTTCGATGTTGCCGAGGAAATGATCAAGCATTTCATCCAGAAAGTGCACAATCGCCGCGCAATGGTGAGCCCGCAGGTCGTGATCTGCGTCCCCTCCGGCGCGACCGCGGTCGAGCGTCGCGCGATCCATGAAAGCGCTCTGGGCGCTGGCGCCCGCAAGGTCTACCTGATCGACGAACCCATGGCGGCCGCGGTCGGCGCCGGGCTGCCGATCGACGAGCCGACCGGCTCCATGATCGTCGATATTGGCGGGGGCACCACGGAAGTCGCCGTGATGTCGCTGTCGGGCATTGTCTATTCGCGCTCGGTCCGGGTCGGTGGCGACAAGATGGACGAAGCCATCATCAATTATATTCGCCGCTCGGCGAACCTTCTGATCGGCGAGACCTCGGCCGAGCGGATCAAGAAGGAAATCGGTTCGGCCATGCCGCCCGTCAAAGGCGAGGGGCTGTCACTGAATATCAAGGGCCGCGACCTGATGAACGGTGTCCCGCGCGAGATCGCGGTCACCGAAGCGATGATCGCCGACAGCCTGTCCGAGCCGGTCGAGCAGATCGTGGAGGCGGTCAAGCAGGCCCTCGAGGCGACGCCGCCGGAGCTGGCGGCTGATATTGTCGACAAGGGCATTGTCCTGACCGGCGGCGGTGCACTGCTGCGTAATCTCGATACCGAGCTGCGTGAGCGGACCGGCCTGCCTGTCAGTCTCGCTGATGACGCGCTGTCCTGTGTCGTGCTGGGTTGCGGCAAGGCGGTTGAAGACCTTCGGATCTGGCGTCCCATACTCTCCGAAGCGGTGTAATCTCCACCAACGTAACGGGGGAGAAGGAGTGAGGCGTTGGCGTCACGACGCTCGACACGACATGATGGTGACCAGGGTGTCCGCTTTTCGCGAACGCTGTTCATTGCCCTTCTCGTCGTTTCCGGCGCGTTGATCGCCTTTGATCGTCCGGCCTCCCGCTCGGCCCCGTTTGCCAGCTTCCGGGCCGGCTTCACCGATGTCGCAGCCCCGCTTCTCGATCTGGTTGCCCAGCCCCTGCGCGGGATCAAGAATATCGGTCCCTACTGGCGTCGACAGGGCGAACTCGTCGATGAGAATGCCCAGCTGCGCCAGCAATTGATCGAGGCTCGCTACTGGGAAGACCTGGCTTATCGCCAGCGCGACCGCATCGAAATCTATGAAGACGCCCTCGATGTGGAGAGCGCTGCCATCGAGGACCGGATCGGCGCCTGGACTGTCGCCGACCCGCGTGGCCCCTTTGTCCGGGCGCGCCTGATCGGCCGCGGCAGCGAGGCCGGTATCAGCGACGGCTTCCCGGTGATCAATCTTTATGGCCTGGTGGGGCGGGTCTACGAGACCGGCCGCCGCTCGGCGCGGGTGCTGTTGCTGACCGACCTCAATTCACGCATTCCCGTCATGGCCGACCGCTCGAACGCCCGGGCGATCCTGGTCGGGGACAATTCTGAGTTCCCGCGTCTGGACTATGTTGGCCGGGCGCCGGACATCCAGCCCGGCGACCGGATCGTATCGTCCGGTGATGATGGTATCCTGCCGCGGGGCTTGCCGGTAGGTGAGGCGGTGGCGACCCGCGATGGCGGCTGGCGCGTCCGGCTCTATTCGGACCAGGCGCCGGTCGATTTTGTCTGGGTCTGGCCCTACCAGCGGGTGACGCCGCCGGACCGGGAGATCGAGCCGGAAGTTCCGGAAACCGCAGGTCCGGCGATCGCCGAGACCGGTGACGGGAACAATGATGGCGACAATGACGTCGATACCGACGGGGCCAATGCGGCGGAGGAGGTCCAGTGAGAAAACCGACTGACCGAAGCTCGCCCTGGCTCGCCGCGACAGGCTGTCTTGTCTCTGTCCTTCTGGCGCTGATCGTCCAGGCCTCGCCGACCCGTCTCGTTGACGGGCTGACGATCATGCCGACCTTGACGCTGATGGCCATTTTCCTGTGGTCCGGTGTTCGCCCGCAATTCATGCCGCCGATCGCGGTCTTCGCCATCGGCTTGACCCAGGACCTCCTGACCGGCGCGCCGATGGGCGTATGGGCGCTGTCCTACCTGGTCTCGATCTCGGTCTTTCGTTTTCGCGGGGAAGAAGGCATGCCGCGCGATCTGCCACCCGTGCTGCTGCGCTTCGGCGCCACGCTTCTGCTGGCCCATGGTCTCGCCTTCGCGGCGGGCAGTTTCGCCCTCGAGCAGATGGCCGACCTGCAGCCGCTGGTGATCGAGATCGCCGCGTCGCTCCTGATGTTCCCGCTGCCAGCCTATCTGGTCCTGAAACGCCGCCGCTCACGCGGCTCCGGCTTTATCGGAGGATGAGGACGGTTTTCCATGCGTGCTGACCGCCAGGAACAGGATCTGAAATTCACGCGCCGCGCCCTGCTGACCGCAGGCGCGGGCGGTCTCGCTTTCCTCGGGCTGGGCGCTCGCCTGTATTCGCTGCAAGTCCTCGAAACCGAACGCTACCGGCTGATGTCGGAAGACAATCAGTTCAATTTCAATCTGCTGCCGCCGTCACGCGGGCGGATCCTCGACCGCTTCGGTGTTGCCGTGGCCGATAATCGGGACAGCTATCGGGTCCTGCTGGTGCCCGAGCAGTCCGGCGATGTCGGCTCGGCGCTCGACCGCCTCCAGCCTTTCCTGCCGCTGAGCAATTATGAGCGCGAGCGTGTCCTGCGCACGGCCCGTGGCCAGCGCAGCTTCCACGCCATCACCGTCGCCGATGATCTGGACTGGCATACCTTTGCCTCGATCAATCTCAACGCCCCGGATCTCGCCGGTGTGACGCCGGATGTCGGCGAGGTGCGCTCCTATCCCTATGGCCCGTCCTTTGCCCATGTGATTGGCTATGTTCAGCCGCCCAATGACGACGACATTGCCAATAATCCGCGCGATGCCGAGCGGCTCCTTCGCCACCCGGGTTTCCGCGTCGGCAAGACCGGGGTCGAGGTCGCGCGCGAGATGGATTTGCGCGGGCAGGCCGGTGCCCTGAAGACCGAGGTCAATGCCCGCGGCCGCGTGATCCGCGAGTTGCCAGAGCAATCGACCGAGCCGGTCGCGGGACGGGATGTCGTCCTCACTCTGGATGCCGATATCCAGCGCTTTGCCCACGAACGGCTTGGCCAGGAAAGTGCCTCGGCGGTGGTGATGGACGTCAATACGGGCGAGCTGATTGCGCTGGTCTCGACGCCCAGCTTTGATCCCAACCTGTTTGTTGGCGGGATTTCCTCGGCGGATTACGCCGCCTTGCGCGACAATGACCATAATCCGCTGTTCCAGAAGTCGATCCAGGGGACCTATCCGCCCGGCTCGACCTTCAAGGCCGTGGTTGCGGCGGCCGCGCTGGAGCATGGCGTCATCCCGCCGACCGAGCGGGTGAACTGTACCGGCTCGGTGCGGCTCGGAAATCGCGAATTCCACTGCTGGCGTCGGCGCGGCCACGGGCCGGTCAATCTGCGCGATGCGGTGAAGACTTCCTGTGACATTTTCTTCTACGAAATCGCCGAACGCCTCGGGATCGATCGCATCCACGAGATGGCGACCCGGTTCGGCATCGGTGAGCAATTCGACATCGGCATCGCCGGTGTGCGTCGCGGCAATATGCCGAACCCGGCCTGGAAGCGGGCCCGGTATGACCAGGGCTGGTCGACCGGCGACACCTATAATACCGGGATCGGGCAGGGCTTCGTGACCACATCGCCCTTGCAGCTGGCGGTGATGACGGCGCGCGTGGCCTCGGGCCGGGCGGTGACCCCCACCCTCTATCGCAATGCGATGATGCCGCCGGCGGCCCATATCGGTGTCAACGATGCGGCGCTGGCCAGCGTCCGCGACGGTTTGCGGGCCGTTGTCGAGGAGCCGGGCGGGACGTCCTATTCCCTCGGCGGCCTCGGGCTCGGTGATATCGAGATGGCGGGCAAGACCGGCACCGCGCAGGTCTATTCCATCACGGCGGCCGAGCGCGAAAGCGGCGTCCGCGAGCAGGCCGATCTGCCCTGGCGTCTGCGCGATCATGGCCTCTTCATGTGTTACGCGCCGGCAGCCGAACCGAAATATGCCTGCGTTGTCGTTGTCGAGCACGGCGGCGGCTCCTCAGCCGCGACGCGGCCGGCGCGCGACATCCTGCAACGCACCGTCGCGCGGGATCCGTCCAGCCGGGCCGGCGTGTTTGCCGATCTAGGCAACAACGTGCCGGGAGGTGCCTGATGGCTGTCTTCCGCGAGAGTGTGCCGCGCGACCTGCCCGGCAAGATGATGGAGCTGAACTGGACCCTTGTCCTGCTTCTGGTCCTGCTCGGGGCGGCCGGTGTCGGCATGCTCTACTCGGTCGGTGGCGGCAGCTGGGAGCCGTGGGCAATCAATCACGCGATCCGCTTTGCCCTCGGCTTTGCCGGCATGCTTGTGATTGCGATGTTCCCGCCGCGCTTCTGGATGGGAGTCGCCTATCCGGTCTATGTCGGGGCACTGATCCTTCTGGTCCTGGTGGAGATCGGCGGGGTCACCATCAATGGCGCCCAGCGCTGGGTTGATCTCGGACCGATCCGGATCCAGCCGGCGGAGATCATGAAACTCTCGCTGGTGCTGGCGCTGGCGCGTTTCTACCATGACCTTCCCGACGACAAGGTGACGACGATTTCCGGTCTCCTGCCGCCGCTGCTGATCATCGGACTTCCGGCCGCCCTGATCGTCAGCCAGCCGGACCTCGGCACGACGCTTTTGCTGGCGGCGACCGGTGTGATGGTGATCTTCATGGCCGGGCTGAGCTGGTGGTTCATCCTGATCGTCGGCGGGGCCGGCCTGGTCGGTGTTGTCGGCATCGGACTCTACGGTCTGGAGAATATTCTCGCCGACTATCAGATGGATCGCGTGCACGCCTTCCTCAATCCGGATTTCGACCCGCTCGGGATCAACTATCACCCCAACCAGGCGGTGATCACGCTCGGTTCGGGCGGCATGACCGGGAAGGGCTTCCTGGAGGGGACCCAGTCCAAGCTGGGCTATCTGCCGGAGATGCAGACCGACTATATCTTCACCGCGCTGGGCGAGGAATTCGGCTTTGTTGGCGGGATCGCGGTGCTGGCAGTCAATGCGCTGATCATGGCCCAGGGCGTAATCATCGCGATCAGCTGCAAGAGCCCGTTCCTGCGCCTGATGACGATCGGCATCATCACCACCTACGCCTCCTACGTCTTCATCAATATCGGCATGGTGTCGCGCCTGCTGCCGGTGGTCGGGGTGCCACTGCCGCTGATTTCCTATGGCGGCACGGTCGTGCTCGCCGTGATGGCCGGCTTCGGGCTGATCCTGGGCGCCCACATCCATCGCAATGCCGAGCCGCCGCGCGGAGCCGGCCTGTTCGGCTGATTTTGCGCCGCACTGCAACAACGTCGCGCGCTTGACCGGCTGGGCCGGTTGAGGAAGTGTGCGCGGCAATTCAGTAAGGGGTGGACGCACGCTCGCGTCCGGTTTCAGGGGAGTTTCTCATGGCGGCAATACCAGCCGGTCAGCACGCGCATTGGTCGTCGCGCTTCGCATTCATTCTGGCGGCGGTCGGTTCCGCGGTCGGTCTTGGCAATCTGTGGCGCTTCCCGTTCATGACGGGCCAGAACGGCGGCTCGGCCTTCGTCCTGATCTATATCGGCTGCGTGATCCTGTTCGCCCTGCCGGTTCTGATGGCGGAAATCGCGATCGGTCGCCACGCCCAGCAATCAGCGATCTCCTCGACCCGCAAGATGGCCCAGGAAGCGGGCAAGTCGGCCAATTGGGCGATTGTCGGCTGGGTCTGTACCGCTGGCGGCTTCCTCATCCTGACGACGTATTCGGTCATTGCCGGCCAGGTCATGGCCTATTCGGCCTCCGGCTTTGCCGGCGGTTTCGGTCAGCCCGACGGCGCGACCATGTTCTACCAGGGTCACGGCACGCAGCTGCTGTGGCATGCGGTCTTCATGCTGATCACCGTGCTGATCGTGGCCCGGGGTCTGAAGGGCGGGATCGAGCAGGTCGCGACCTTCCTGATGCCGCTTTTCTTCGTGATGCTGATCGGCCTGACGATCTACTCGCTGTTCTCCGGCGCCGCCGGTGAAGCCATCGCCTACCTGTTCACGCCGGACTTCTCGGCGGTCACGGGGGCGACCTTCGTGGCCGCTCTCGGCCAGGCCTTCTTCTCGGTCTCGGTCGCCTCGGCCATCATGATCACCTACGGCTCCTATCTCTCCAAGGACACCAATATCGGTTCGTCCTCGGTGCTGATCGCCGGTGCCGATACCGCCGTTGCCCTGATTGCCGGCCTGATGATCTTCCCGATCGTCTTCATGGTCGGGATCGATCCGGGCGAAGGCCTCGGCCTGATCTTTACCGCCTTGCCGGCCGTCTTCGCCGACATGCCGGCGGGCAATATCATCGGTGGAGCCTTCTTCGCGCTGGCCTTCATTGCCGCGATCACCTCGTCGATTTCCCTGCTGGAAGGCACGGTCGCCTTTATCGAGGAACATTCCGACTTCTCGCGTCCGACGGCCGCCTGGCTGCTGGGCTTCTTCGCCTTCATGATCGGCTCGGGCGCGGTCTACTCCTCGACCTTCGCCGGCGAGTTTGTTGACTGGCTCTCGGGCAGCTTCCTGCTTCCGCTCGGCGGTCTGCTGGTTGCGGTGTTTGCCGGCTGGGTGATCCCGAAAACGATCATGCGCGACGAGTTGAGCCACGCCTCGAACGGGCTGTTCGCCTTCTTCCACTTCTGTGTGAAGTTTGTGGTCCCGCCGGCGATCGGTCTCATTTTGCTGCTGGGTCTGGACGCCAAGTTCAATGGCGGCGGCATCGGGGCCTTGCTCGGCCTCGGCTAGCCGAACTTGTCGGCAAAGGCGTCGGTCGCACGCACCAGTGCGTCGACCACGCCCGGCTCGCCGGCTGCATGGCCGGCATCGCCAATCAGCTGGAGCCTCGCCTTGGGCCAAGCCCGGGCGAGGCTCCATGCCGTTTGGGGTGGCGTCACCACGTCATATCGGCCCTGGACGAGAATGCCCGGCAGATGCTTGTAGCGGTCGGCATCCTCGATCAGCTCGCCATCGCGCTCGAAGAAGCCCTTGTGCACGAAATAATGGCTCTCCAGCCGGGCCAGCGCGTCAGCGCGTACCGGGTCGGCGAGGGGACCGGCGGGGTCCCCGGTCATCGAGATCAACGCACTTTCCCAGCGTGACCAGGCCAGCGCATCGGGGCGGCGGCGGATGATGTCCGGCTCGGCGAGGCGTTCGTAATAGGCGCGGATGATGTCTCCGCGCTCCTCCGGGCTCAGCGGATCAACGAGGCGTTCCCAGGCGTCCGGGAAGAGCATGTTGGCGCCATCCTTGTAGAACCAGTCGAGCTCGCGCTGTGTGCAGGTAAAGATGCCGCGCAGGATCAGGCCGATGCAACGGTCGGGATGGGCGCGCGCATAGGCAAGTGCCAGCGTGGCGCCCCAGGAGCCGCCAAACACCACCCATTTCTCGATGCCCATGACCTCCCGGATCCGTTCAATGTCGTCGATGAGGTCCTGGGTCGTGTTGTGCGCCAGCTCGCCGTGCGGGGTCGATCGACCACAGCCGCGCTGGTCGAACAGGATGACGCGATAGCGGCGCGGATCGAAAAACCGGCGCAGCGCCGGTGAGGCGCCGCCTCCGGGGCCCCCGTGCAGGGTGACCACCGGAAGGCCATCGGGACGACCGCACTCCTCGACATAGAGGTCGTGGCCATTGCCGACCGCCAGTCGCGAGGCCTTCAGCGGGCGGATCGGCGGATAGAGGAGGCGGCGGGAGTAGGATGCGTCCATGTCGATCACTGTGCCGTTAGCCAGTCCTAAATACAATAAACCATAGCCTAGAAGGCCTTCGCTCTATATCGTGCATCACGTTGGGGCTGACCATTGATCTTGGGATTGTTTGAGTAATGAGCGCATTCCGGCGAGCCGTTCTGGCCATAAGTTTTTGCTGCCTTGCCTCTGCCTGCGCCAGTGCGCCGATTTCAATCGCCGCATCCTCGCTTCCCGGCTCTGCCGGCCCCTCTACCCCCGCCCACCGTCAGCTCGACAGCGCCGTTGACCGTTTCAACACGCGCCTCGAGGCGCGTGGCCTGATCCGCCAGGCCAGCTCGATGGACACCGCCATGCGCTGGATGAACCAGCTGGCGGGTCATGACAGTGAGAGCGGGCCGGGCGGCCTTGCGCTCTATCTTGAGGTCGGCGACGTCGATCTTGAGGACGCGACGGCCGTCGGGATTGTCCAGGCCGATCTTGTCGATGTCTGGCGCGCCGCCGCCGGGATCGACGCCGCCAGCCGTGCGCTGCTGGTTGAGGGTGCGGGCCTGTCGCGTGCCGAGGTCACCGACGCACTCGGCGCCGTCGAGGGCGCCATGGCCAATGCACAGAGCGCACAGTCGGTTTTTGACGCCGCGATGCTTGAGATGATGTCGCTGCACGATGCCGAGGCCCTGTCGGGACTGCGGGTTGAGCGCGATTTGCTGGCCTTGCGGATCAGCGATTTGCGCGATCGGGCCGATGAGCTGGCCGATCTGCGCCGCCAGATGCGTAACCCGGCAATTTCCTGATGATCCATCCTGATGAGGTGAAGGGCTTTCTCGACCCCGAGGAAGGCCGGGAGCTGGCCAGCCTGGCCGGCGAGGCGGGACAGCTCGGCCCGGTGCTCGAGATCGGATCCTATTGCGGCAAGTCGGCGCTATATCTGGGGCCCGCCGCGCGCCAGGCCGGGACTATTCTCTACACCCTGGATCACCACCGTGGCTCGGAAGAGCACCAGCCCGGCGAAGAATACCACGATCCCGAGCTCTACAATGCCAAGCTGGGCGCGGTGGAGACCCTGCCAGCCCTGCGCGAGACCCTGTTCCGGGCCGAACTGGAAGATTGTGTCATTCCGCTCGTCGGCCGCTCGGCGGTGATCGCCGCCAACTGGACCACGCCGCTGGGCATGGTCTTCATCGATGGCGGGCACTCCATGGAGGCCGCGCTGGCCGACTACCGCGGTTGGGCCGGACGGGTTGTCGCCGGCGGCATCCTGGCCATTCACGACGTCTTCCCGAATCCGGAAGATGGCGGTCGTCCGCCCTATGAAATCTGGAAGCTCGCCTGCGCCTCGGGCCTGTTCGAGCCGGTCAGGCGTACAGGAACGCTGGAAGCTTTGCGGCGGCTTTGACCGTCGGGTATTCCGGCAGGTGATTGGCGACCAAGAGGTCGCTGCCCCGGGTCAGCCCGTCGATCGCATCGGCGGCGAGGATCAGCGCGCCGGACGTCCAGGACGGTCGCTCGCGTGGCCAGATAATCGATTCCTCGAACTGCCAGCCCATCCAGTAGCCGCCATCGTGGGCAATCAGTGGTGCCAAGTTGGCGATCAGGGCGCGCGCCTGCTCGGTCTTGCCGACCGCCTGGCAGGCCAGTGCCAGTTCGGCGGTCTCCGCGGCGGTCACCCAGGGCTGGTCGGAGACGCAGCGGCAACCCAGACCCGGCTCGACGAATTCCGACCAGCGGGCATAGAGCCGGGCGCGTCCGATATCGGTCGGCAGGACGCCCGCCAGCGCCGGGTAGTACCAGTCCATGGCAAAGCCGCGGCGGTCGGTGCCCTTGCGGTCAAAACGGGCGTCATTCTCGCGCAGGGCGGCGCCGATCCGGCGCCGTGCCTCGAGCCAGGCTGTAACCGGCTTGCCCAGTCTTCGGCCGATCAGGCAGGCGCATTCCAGCGCCTTGTAGAGGCTGGCATTGCCGGCCCGCAGGCTGTCGATTTCCGT